>QNYQ01000011.1 GCA_003978665.1 Hyperthermus sp. | reverse complement strand
GTGGTGGACCGGCCGGGATTTGAACCCGGGACCTCTCGGGTGCGAACCGAGCGCTCTTCCAGGCTGAGCTACCGGCCCGCCCTCCCCTACCACTTTCTTTGAGGGTACTTGGGGGAGTGTTCCGGGTCTTATCCCTTTTTCTCCCCCTCTCCTCCTAGGCCCCTACTTTCATCGGGGGCTCTCCGCTGAAAAGCATTAGCTTTCTGTTAGTGGCCGGGTAGCTTGCCGTGCTGGGTTTTCTCGGGAGGCTCTTGCGGAGGGAGCGTAGGAGGCTGGTAGTTCTAGGCTATGAGGGCTTAGGGTTTGATGGGCTGAGCCGTCTGCACTTGTTATTGAAGAGTTTGGGCGGGACCTATAGGTTGGTTTGCCGCAGGGGAAGGTGTCATAGCTATATTGAAGGAGATAGTATGGTTGATGTGCTGGCTGCTAGCCCCGGAATGCTTGTCAAGTATTGTGATAGGGGGGATTGTAGTAGCGGTGCTGTTTTCCCTCCTCCCTTGGACGATATTACGCCGACATATCTGGTTCGGCAGGAGTCTCTGGGAGATGTGGAGCAGGGGATCCATGTGGGTGATGCTGGCTCTTATGCTGTCAGGCTAGATAGTGGCGTGTTGAGCCGCCACGTGCTTGTGACGGGTGCCACGGGCTCCGGTAAGACATATACTACCGCCCATTTGTCCTATTGCGGCAGTATCCGCGATTATTCTGTAGTCATCCTGGACTGGCATATCGAGTATGGGGAGTTGTTTGAAAGGTTTGGTGTTAGTGTTGAAAGAGTACTAGTACCCGTGAGTATCGTGGATCCGGTGATGCCCGCCGAGGTATCAGCTAGTATTCTGGAACAGGCCCTGGAGCTCTCGCCTCAGCAGACGCTGCTGCTTCTACCATTCCTGGATGCTGCAAGAATAGGGGGCGAGGAGGAGGCTGCTGAGAGGCTTCTCCACCTGGAATCTATCCTTGCGGGACGGGTGTTTGATGACGTTAAGAGAGTTGTCCGCGTACTCTCCAAGACGAATACTGTAAAGGGTCTTTTGGATGCCGTTAAGTGTGCTTATAGGCAGCGCCAGAAGTATGGGCTGGCCAAAGGAGAGGTAGAGGTATGGGCCGCCCTAATACGGAAGCTCTCGATAATAGCTGGGAGCCCCAACACTGCAAGCTTCTTCAAGATAAGCAGAGACTATGAGCGGCATCCCCTGACCAGAGTATTGCGTGGACCCGGCCAGTTAACCGTAATAGAGGTCGGCATAATACCGGGCTCGATCCAGCGCAGACTATACCAACTACTCCTACTCGAAACATTATTCCAGGCTTCACAGCTAAGCAGAGGGAATGACGTGAGAGCATTAATAGCTGTGGACGAGGCACAGAACATGCTCACAAACCCGGCCGTTGTAGAGGAGCTCTTGTCGGAGGCGAGAAAGTATGGTATCTCACTGCTACTAGTAACACATACACCCCGAATACTCCCAGCCAAAGCCCAGGCAAACCTTAACACACTCATTATACACCGGACAGTAGCAAGCGACGACATAGCCTTCCTGGGAAACATCATAGGCAGAGAGTACGCAGCATTACTCCCTAAGCTTGAAAAAGGAACCGCAATAGTACACGCACCAGCACTGGGGGAGCCCATAGTAGTTAAGGTTCCAATGCAGCTGACAAAATGCTAACACAATAACAACACCACAAGCCATATGTGAAAACTCCGGTGAACACACCATGATACTCTCAGACAGGGATATAGCATGGTACATGGAGAAGAACCTACTAAGAATAGAGCCCATCCACAATGACACGATCAGAGAGAATGGAGTAGACCTCAGACTGGGAAACGACTTCTGCAGATTCAACCAGCAAGCACCAGTACTTGATACGAGAAAAACCTTCGACAAGAAACAATACTATCTATGCGAGACAGTAAGTGAGAGGAAAGGGTTCCGGATCAACCCCTACGAGCACGTACTAGCAACAACCCTGGAAACCCTCTGCCTACCCGACGACCTAGTGGGGCTAGTGAACGTGAGAAGCACATACGCACGCCTCGGACTCTTCGTACCCCCTACAGTAATAGATGCTGGCTTCTGCGGACAGGTAACAATAGAAATCATAGGCTCAGCATACCCCATAATAGTGTATCCAGGCCAACGCTTCCTACACGTAGTATTCATAAAGACTACGAGCCCAGTAGCAAATCCATATAAGGGGAGATACCAGCACCAGAAAGGAGTCACACCACCCCGACTAGACGCCACAGGATAAAAAGACCACAACAATAAAGACACAGCTAACATGTTTTTAAACCAAAAGGAGCCAGCAGGAAAAAGATCCAGGAGAACCCCGGTTCCCCCTGCAACAAGCCCCGCGTTACGGGAGTGTGCGGATGAGTGGGGGGCGGGTCACTCCCGGCACCACAAACACCGCATAAAAGGTCTCGGGAAGAGTAGGGGTGGAAGACGAATGACGCAGGATAAGAGTATAGAGGAGGAAGCCGTAGAGAAGCTAAGAGCCATCTACGCTAACGCATTAAAACAAGTAGAGGAAAAAGCAAAAGAAATACTACAGAGCAAGATAAACGCAATCAATCCCATCAAAGAGGAGATGACAAGGAAGCTAAAGCAGCTAGCCTAGCCCCCAGCAATCCCAATCCGCAACACACCTAAAACAAGAAGAACAGCCTCTCCATACATGAACAGCATGCGCCAAAGCCTCCTTAACCAGTAGCCGGAAACCCCATGTCACCAGAAGGCAACCACCAACTGAAATCCTGCAGGGGACGGAAGCCCGGAGGAGATGAACCGTGGAGACGATAGCGCTTGTAAAGGTGACCTGTATGAATCAGAGCATTGACATTAATATAGTCAAGGGCGATATAACAAAGGTAGCTTGCGACGCAATAGTAAATCCTGCGAACAGCTTAATGATAATGGGTGGAGGCGTGGCTGGAGCGTTGAGGAGAGAGGCCGGGGAGAGTGTGGAGAGGGAGGCAAAGCGTTTCGCCCCAGTCCCCG
>QNYQ01000044.1 GCA_003978665.1 Hyperthermus sp. | reverse complement strand
TTTCTCCTTTCATGTTTTCTCTGCTAGTTGTTTGAGTGTTTGCTTGTCTAGTCTCCAGCCTAGGGCTCCGAGGATTTCGTGTAGGTGTTTCCTGTTTTCTGTCTTGGGTATTGCTGTTACTCTTGGTTTTGATATGAGGTAGTTTAGTGCTATTTGTACTGGTGTTTTTCCTGTCTTTTTAGCTATTTCTCTTAGTGTAGGGTGGTTGTTTACTCTTCCGTGTTCTAGGGGTGTGTAGGCTTGTATTGTTATGTTGTTTTGTATTGCTGTTTTGAGTAGGCTTGTTTCTTCGGGTTCGCGGTGGAGTATGCTGTAGTGTATCTGGTTTACTGTTATTTCTGTCTTTTTTGTTGCTGTTATTGCTGTTAGTAGTTGTTCTTTGTTGAAGTTGCTTACTCCTATGTATCTTGTGTAGCCTTTCTCCAGCATTGTTTCCAGCATTCTGACCTGTCTCTCTATTGGCATGGTCGGGTTTGGCCAGTGTATGAGGAGGAGGTCTACTTGTCTCGTGGCGAGGCGGTTTAGGCTTGCTTTTACTGCTTTCTCTAGGCTGGTGGGTGAGGCTAGCCTGTGGGGTAGGATTTTTGTTGTTATGAACACGTTGTCTCTTCCCACTCTCCTCGCTACCTCTCCTACTATCCTCTCTGCTTCCCCGCTGCCGTACATTTCCGCGGTGTCTATCATGTTTATTTTGCCCGTGTTTATCGCCTCTGTTAGCGTCTCTATTGCTGCCTTAGGGCTTCTTATGGCCCAGGTGCCTAGCCCTATTGCTGATACGCGGTCTCCCCCTATCTTTTTCCAGTCGTTGTAGTCTATTTCCTCCATTTTTCCTGTCCACCGCTCGTCTTCGTTTTAGACGAGGGGGGTTGCGTGTGAGGGTTCTTTTATATGTTTGTGGCCTACTGCTTATGTTTGTCTAACTAGAGGGGTTTGGCCTTGTCTTTTCTGGTTGATAGGGCTCTGTCTGAGGTTCTTGGGCTTCTTGATAGGCTTTATGGTGAGGCTGTTCAGGCTCTCGATGCAGCGTTTTCCGGTGATGGTGGTGATAGGGTTGCTCGCCACTGCCGTGAGGCTGAGAGGCTGAGGGAGAGTATTGTGGAGAAGGGCGTGGAGTATCTTGCCAGGTTTCAGCCCGTGGCCAGCGAGCTTAGGAGGTTTGTAGCGTATATTGAGGCCTCTTACGACCTCTTCCGCGTAAGTCGCTACGCCCTGGAGACTTCCAGGCTTATTGCACGTATACCCGGCGGCTGTAGGTGGGGGTTTCTGGAGGAGGCTGTGCTTAAGGCTAGGGAGATGGTTGACCTCGCTTACCGTGCCCTGCGCGGCGGGGATGCTGGGCTTGCTAGGAGGGTTCTAGACCTCGATGAGGCTGTTGACCGCTACTATCTCCGTGCACTAGACTCCCTGAGCATTAGGGAGTCTTCTGAGCATTAGGGAGTCTTTCAGCCGATGCGAGGTCGCGGGCATGCTTGTACTCCGCCACATTGAAAGGATCGCCGACCATGCAGTCTACATAGCCTCAGCCGCCCACTACATCGCCACCGGCAGGAGACTCAACGAGTGAGCCCCGAGAAGGAGAGAAGAAGCCTGGGGGTCCTTCACAGCCGTGACCTAAGGCGTCCTGGTATTTTCTCCGTGAACCTAGGAGCCATGAAACCCCAGGCTCTCAGTGAGCACGAGAGGCCGAGGACACCGGCCCTGCCCTCAAAGAGCGCCGTAATCATACAAAAAACAATCACCACTAAAAGCTACGGGGCCGGAGAAATACGTACCCGTGACATACGGCGGCATATGCAATGACCAGGCTATGCGGATAGGAGCCAGGCACTAGAGAAGCTCAGGGCACGAGCTGAAAATCTTCAGCGAGACAGAGCGAGAAGAGGAAGCGCAGCGAGAAGGATAACCCCAGTGGCCCGGTTCCAGCAGCGCTCCTAACATTCGTAATGAGACTGTTCTTTTGGGGAGACTAGTTGTTTTACAGCTTTTAATATTCTTGAAATTCGGGATTGTCACCATATTCTTCGAGGATTTCTTTCAGGGTTTCATAGTGCGTTGCCCTTCCTGCCACAAGGAGATAAACATTCTTTGCGCCAGCTTGCTTTAGCAATCTAGCTATAACGTTCCCAGTTGCACCGCTTGTTCTAACATCATCGACCAGAAGTACACGTTTATCCCTGATAACATGCTCAGCATTTTCTTGTAGCTTGTATACTTGATAGGATTTTTGATACCGTTCTTGTATGCTCCGTCCAGCAAGACTCAGAGGCTGCGTCTTGTAGATAACATTTACTAGCCTCTTCTCCAAATATCTAGCGACCTCGTTTGCAAGGAGTTCAGCTTGATTATAGTGCTCCGAGTCTTCAATGTCGACTTTTAATTCGTCCTTATGCTTTGGGACAAAGGTTATAATATCTATGTCTTTTGGTTCTATTTCATATACTTTAGCTTTAAGGATTAGAGCCATCGAGGCAGCTAGTACCTGGAAAGCTCTCCTGCGTTGTTTGAGCTCTAATATATAGCTTGTAAGAAGATTTTGATGTAGGCCCAGCCATTTTAATTGTTCTTGAACACGCTGTGTATAGTATAGGCCTACTGCAAGAGTAGCGTCAAGATGCTCTAGCCCATCATCATGGGCTAGACATTTATTCCAGCGACGAGGCAAGGGATGTGCACATTTTCTACAATACTTTCCAAAACCATAATAGGGTATTGCCTTAGCAAGCCTACGCCTAACCTGTCTACGCCTACCAGCGTATTCTTCAACAACATACCCCTCCCTATCTAGACAAACACGCCAAGATCCTCTAACACCTACACATATATGGCTCATAGTGGTGCCCAGTTAGCATTGAAAGAGAGCTCATTGGTTCTTAAGCCTTAAAACCTTACATAGTCTAGCATTATTTTCTCAAGCTCGTCTAGGGTCTTGAAGCTCTTAGCGCCCTTGCTGAGATAGTTCTCGTATGCCTTATAGTGTGGTGTGTTTGGCTTGGGTTTATAGATGGCCACTGGTTTGCCTCTCTTGAGGGCGAGCTCTATTTGATGCATGCTGCCTCCAGTGGGCTGTGCCTCTACTACTATTACTAGCTTAGCCATCCCAGCTATTATCCTGTTCCTGAGGAAGTAGAGGCGTTTAACGCTACCCCTGGCGGGTTTCAATGGATTCTCACTTGTCACCGCGAGGCCGCTATGGAGGTAGCGTAGTAGTTGTTTTGCCTCTTGGGGTAGGCTTAGAGGCTTGAGCCATGGCCTCACGCCGATAACCACTCCACCCTCTTCGAGCGCTCCTCGTGCTGCCTCTGTGTCTATGCACTCAGCTAGACCAGTGACTAGGATAAGTCCATGTTTTGCTAGCATCCTGCCTATCTCCCGTGCTAGGCGCCGACCTCTGCTGCTACAACGTCTTGTACCCACTACCGCTATTGCTGGCTTCTCGTTCGTGTTTATGCGCGCCCCTATCCAGTAGAGTACGAGGGGCGGGTATAGGTGGTCGCCGCGGGCTGGGTAGCGGAGTAGCTCGCAGGGATAGAGCCTGGAGGTGAAGGGTGTTATCCAAACACCCCCATCTATGAGCTTTCCCAGTTGCTTCCGTGCATCCTCAACCATGGTTTCTTGGACAGTATTGCTCAATGCCTCGATAAACTCTGCGAGCTCATCGTCTCTGACCCTGCACTCGTTAATGTCGACTATTTTGCGGATAAGCTCCTCCGTACTCCTGACGCCAAGAAGGCGGTAGACCTTATGCCTAGCAAGGGGCCACTGAATCCATATAGCGTGCAGTAAGGAGAGCAGGTCACTTGACTCCTCGGCAGCCTGACCCTGATCCTCTATCGACAGGTTTACTAGCGCCACCCTTCTCCACCGCCGCCAGCAATATAATAGTAGTCTTACTAGGCGGCAACTCCTAGTGCCAACCTTGTAATAGCCTACACGGTTAATACCACTATTGGCTTGTTATTACTATTCTTAGTCCACTGTTAGGCAAGGAGTGTTGTACCTCGCCATCACTAAGGCATAGTCTTTCTGTCCAGTGACTCCGTTTGCTCCTAATTTTATATGTTTGATAATATTGCCCTGCTTTTTCCACGAGGAGGTACAGTGATGTGAAGGGGGATGAGAAGGCAAAGAAGCCAATAGTGAATCTTACCCCGTGCATGATGATGAGGGCCACGCTGATGGGGGTACTAGGAGAGGAGGAGGGCCAACGATGCTGGCGTAGCAAGCACTTATCAGCCCAGCCACTGGGACCCGGTGTATGCTTTGCGTTCCCTTGTCCTCATGATTCTGGATGTGCTTTAATGATTACTGGCTTTGAGGGTGGAGTCGGGCCTCGGGGCCCCGCAGACGGACAAAAACCAGGTAGAGACACGACAGCTGCTAGGCGGCTCGATGGCTTAAACATTAATGGGGCTCTATGCCCTTTTGCCAATCTATAGGCAGGTGTCTAGCAGGCTTGGTGCTTGCTCGTGCACTGGAGAAGCCGCTACCCAAGCCCGGGGAGAGCCTGGTAGGCTATGCTGCAGCGCGTGTCTTGGAGGCTTTGCTTGAGGCTGTGCTTGCGATCGAGTTCCTAGAGAGGGGTTATACTCGGAATGCTGCGGGCAAGGCCTTCGTGGCGTGGAGGGCGCTGACGGCAGCGCTCCTAGCCCTCGAGGAGGAGAAGCTGGGGAGGCAGATGGAGGGGGAGGAGAGGAGGTGGCTCAGGAGGTGGCTCGTGGAGGTAGCGATACCCCGGGTACCCACGGCCAGGCTCAAGCCCTTGTCAAGGCTCGTGGAGAAGAGTGGCTACAGCTACTTCTCCCTCTACACCGACCGGGCGCTAGACCTCCACGACTACCAGTACCACGGCCCGGACCCGGCAGGGGAGCTGAGCAAGTACCCTAGCGAGAACGACGCGGTGGAGGACATTCTGTCACTGCTGCAGGAGCTGCTACACGTGGTAACCGCCAGGGCCAAGCCTAGCCTGGAAAGGGCAGGGGCCTGGACCAGGAGCCACAGCGAGGCGGCCAGGCAGCTAGAGGGGAGACTAGCAGAGACCCTCCGGGCTCACGCAGAGAGCCCCGGCTGACCCTTGGGGCCGGCAGCCCTCTCCGAGCTGCTGGCGTCTTCCGGGACTGTCGTGCTCCCGGCTGCCTTGCCTTGGCCCCAGGGAAGGTTCTGGAGGCTTGAGCAGTACAGGGCCACGTAGCTAGCCTAGCATGCTGAGCGCTATGGGGATGAGTATTGCGGCCAAGGTGGCCCAGATAGTGGCGAGGAGCCCTACTATCCACTTGGTGAGATTGTCTATCCTCCTACTCACCTCGCCTATTCTCCTCTCCAGCCTCTCCTCCAGCTTTTCGAGATCCTCTCTAGTCGCAGCCTTCTCCAATAGTGCTTCGAGCACAAGCGCTGCAGCTGTAGAATCCCGGACCACGCCCAGAGAGAGCCTCCTCACAAGCTTCTCAGCTGCCTCCGGGTTCTCATCCATCTCCCGTAGCAGCTGCTCGATCAGCGCCACCAGGGCAGACACCCCGCCCATGAGGGCCTAGTACCTGGGAAACGCTGCGGGAGAGGGGTAAGCGTAGCTTCCTCGAGCGAAGAATACTACACTATTCCAGGCTTTCCCCGCTAAACCCCCCTACAGCCTAGAGAGTAGAACCCTGCCACCTTCCCGGGAGTGGTGGAGGGGGATGTACGTGTGGCGCCGGGGGCGGGATTTGAACCCGCGCGTCCGGTGCGGACACCGGCTCTCCAGGCCGGCCCCTTGGGCCGCTCGGGCACCCCGGCACGGTTTCTTCTTGCTCCTCCCCCTGGGGCTTGTTTTGGCCTGGCTAGTGGTTATTAGCGTTGTCTTCTTCCCTGGGGTTTTTCCATGCTGGCTGGGTGTTGTGTGTAGGGGTTTGGCCCTAAGGGTTTCCTGGATACTATGATTATTCTTGTTAGGCTTCCGTGGACTCGCATGTAGTGTTTCTCTAGTAGCTGTAGGCCTGCCTGCCTGGTCTTCTCTATTGCTTCTCTCTCCGCCCAGTGGGGTGTGGCGTAGGCTAGGTAGCCTCCTGGCCTGAGTATTCTTGCTGCCTCGTTGAGGAAGTTCTCCAGTAGGTTTTCGAGGGTTTTTCCGTGTAGTGATATGCTTCTCCCGTATGGTGGGTCTGTCCCTATGCTTGCTATGGTTTCTGGTCTTAGGGGGAGTTTTGTGGCGTCCCATGCCACTATGGTTGTGTTGGCTGCTCCGGGGTAGTGGTGTAGGTTTGTTTTTGCTCCTTTGGCTTTCCCTGTTGAGAGCTCGCCGCAGACTGTTTCGACGCCTATTGTTTGTGCTTCTAGCGCGAAGCCTCCGGTGCCGCAGAAGGGGTCTAGGTATTTTCCCCTCCTCGGTGATGCCCTGGAGAGGTTTACGAATACTCTGGCTATTGATGGTTCAAGGCCTCCTGGATGGGTGAAGGGCCTCCTGCTGGGCCTATGGCTTGCCAGCAGCTTCCTGGGCTTAACCCCCTCCCGTACACCTATCAGCGCCGCCCCCTGGGTTACCGCGACCAGTATTGTCTCGGGGCCTCTGGGCGAGAGGCTACAGCCCTGCCTCTCCATGTAGGCATGAATCCTCCTCGCTATCTGGACTGCTAGGTCGCTGGGCACTACTGCTTTAGCATAGCCCCGTAGCCTGACAAACACTATTCTAGCACTCCTCCCGGAGAGGAGCCTGCATGGCGGGTTGAGCCTTAACTCCTCTGCCACAGCCTCGGGCTCAGCATCTGCTATAGATATGAGCCTACCGGTCTCGTGCACCAGGCCGGCCCGCTCAGCTATCCATGAGGAGCTGCTGCAGTTACACTCAAACACTACGGCCTGGTCTAGGGACTCAACAATCCTATAGACGAAGCCCTCGGACTCCAGTATGCCCCGTAGCTCGGCCTCCGGGAGGGTTGGGTGTAGGCCGCTTAGAATAGCATAGTAGAGTGGCACGGGGACGGCAGCCCTCCCCTCTTAGACCCCTCCTAGAGTAGGCTCTTGGCGGGCAGCTGCTAATGCTGTGGGATGACGGAATTATTAATCCTTTTATTAATCCTCCACCCCCACCACACACCCCTCCGGGTGCCGTACTCCGGTGCTGAAGTTCTACGAGATAGTCTCCCCCAACACTACGGTGGGGAAAACAGCCAGGCTTCTGGGCGTGAGGGGGGTCAGTCATGCAGCCGTGGTCGATGATAACGGGGTTCTAGTCTCCGTCGTCTCGGTACGCGACCTGGCCCGCTACCTACTGGAATCGTTCGAGGAGGCCGGGGTGGTGGAGAGGCTTGACCTCCATGCCGTACTGGAGACGCCGGTCATAGAGGCCTCAAGCAAGCCCCCGTTAACCGTGAGGGAGAGAAAAGCAAGGGAGTGCGCGGAGATAATGTTCTCCAAGCACATAGGCTTCCTCCCCGTAGTGGACGAGAACGGCGCCCTCAAGGAGGCGTGTACAGAGCTGGATTACGCGGCAGAGCTCTTGGACTCGAAGGAGCCTGCAAGATGCTACGCCACACACGAGATCATAATGGGCGACCCCGGCGAGCCCTTAGTCGAGGCGCTGGGATTCATGTACGAGGGAAGGGTGCGCAGGCTACCCCTAAGACGGGGCGGAGACTACTACATGGCTACAATGAACAACCTACTCCTCTTCCTCTCACGCAACCCCCACAACCAGAGCCTGCTCCGAGAAGTATCAGAGATAAGCACGCCCTCGCCCAGGCTAAGCTACGAGGAGGCAACCATAGGCGAGGCAGCAGAACTAATACTAGCCTCAACCGAGAGAGCCCTACTCCTACTAGACTCCGAGTCACTGGCCAGAGCCATACTCACCGAGAGAGACCTCCTAGCAGCATACCTCGGGGAGCGTAGAAGAGAATGCTAAAGGCCCCCGGAACATGGAT
>QNYQ01000037.1 GCA_003978665.1 Hyperthermus sp. | reverse complement strand
TGGCGCCGCCGGGTGGATTCGAACCACCGACCACCGGGTTAACAGCCCGGCGCTCCACCCGCTGAGCTACGGCGGCGCCTGCCTTGCTGTCGTTCTCTTCTTCTGTCTGCCGTGTTGCTTTTAGCACATGGCTTGTTTTTGGGTTATAAGTATTGCTCTAATGGGGCGTGTTGTTCTTGTTGAGTGGGGTTTAGGGCTGCTGGCTTTCCGTGATTTGTGATGCGAGTAGGCTGCATATTGCCAGGTTCTCTGCCATCGTCCTGTTTAGTTCGTAGAGGGTTTTGCATAGGATTTTGAGCTGGGAGGTGTCTATTGCTACTGGTACTCCCGACACGTATACGACCAATGTGTTGTTGTCTACCAGTTTTGCATTATCTATTAGCTTGTTGCTCTCGTTTACGAGGTAGAGTAGCTTATTGTTTAGGTCGTTTATCATCGTGTAGTTTATTGTTGTCATGTTGCTTATGGTTCTCATGAGTTCTTGGAGGCTCTCGCCTGCAGTGTTGACTACTGTGAGCGTGTAGCCGAGCAGCATTTCTATAGAGAACATTACTAGTGCTGCTGTTAGTATACCTGCTAGGAGAAGTTCCTTCAACGCGGGTTACACCTCTGAGTGGTAGTGTTGTCGGGTAAAGGCTCTTATACTGTTAGATGTAGGGTTCCCGGGGCGACTTCTTACGCTTGTTATATCATTTTGGATCACTGGTTCTGGTGAGATGTTTTTCCGAAATAGGGTTAAGAGGGAGAGTGCTGTGTTTCGGGCGTCTTCTCTAGGGCTGGTCTATCTTTAATTGTCTCTTCAACGGCTTTTACTGCCCTCATGTACTGGACGAGCTCCCTTATACCCTTCCTGGTTATTCTTATGTATAGTTTGGGTCTTGTGGAGGCTGAGGGGGCGTATCTTATCTCTATTAGGCCTTGGCTGCGCAGCTTATCTATATGGCTCCAGAGGTTGCCCGGGGTCAGGTTTAGTGCTCTGGCTATTGTCGAGAAGCTTACCCAGTCTCTCGCAGCCAAAAGCGCCATTATGGCGAGCCTTACAGGGTTTGAAAGCAGGCTTCCACGGAGAGTTTTGAGGGCATCTGCCACATCTATGTTGCCTGCTGGCTCATCGCTCATGCATATCCCGCTCCACCATCTCCTCTCCCTGGCCAACAACAAGCCTGAAGCTGTCTAGGACGTAAAGTATCACCACTATGCTGTAGCCTAGGGTTACAAGAGATGCTGCAAACACCATTGAAGCATACGCGGACGGGGGCGTTAATGGTAGGAGGCCCAGGCCAAGTGCTGAGAGGAGGCTTGCAACAAGTGATCGCGGCACCGTGTAGGGCCTGGTAGGGTACTCCCTCACCGTGCAATACTCCCTCAGCGCCACCGACCCCGTGCCTACTGCTATGAAGAGGAGGAGCCAAGCTGCATTCGCCCGCTGCTTGCCGTAAACTGCCACCATGCTGTCGTAGAGTAGTAGTGATGCGAGCATGCCAGCTATCCAGCCGGCTAGCTCGATCTTCCCGCACGCCTTGCCCTTCCTATAGCCCGCCGCCTCCAGCCGGGAAAGGTACCTTGCCAGGTATCTTAGTGATAATCCAGCACCGGCAACGCCTATGAGAAACCAGTAGGCTGCTGTCACCAAGCCCCTGCTGCGTGAGTCAAGGCCCTGGAACCAGGCGGTACTAGTTATTGCCATGTAACAGTTTAGTATGGGTATCCAGTAGGCGAAGGCTAAGGCTGCATAGCTCCTCCATGCAGCATATATTTTCCTCTCAATGCTCTCCAGAAGCCTTCCAATATCCCTTCGGCTCTCCACTCCCAAGGCTAGTCTCTCCTCCAAGGAGGCCTAAGATGGGTATTCGAGGCTCTTCTCCAGCATCCTCCTATACGCTACAACACCAACGGCTATGAAGGCCGCCGTCACCGCGATTATGCGGGGCGATAGGTACTGGGACAGCGCCGTTGACGGCTCAACACCGTACACGGCTACAGCCCTAATCCCCTCAGCCATCATGCTTATCGGGATCAACCTGTTAAGCTCTTGAAGAGCCTCGGGAAGGAACCAGGGCGGGATCATTATGCCCCCCAGAAACATTAACGGAAACGCTATCGCCGTTGCCAGCGCCTCAGCACTCTCAGCTTTACGGACGAGCGCCGAGAGAATGAGGCCCATTGATGTCGCGAACAATGTGGCCACCACAACCATTACAGCCGATACCACGACCACTGCCGGAGATGCAGTGTAGCTGGCACCTATAACCGCGCCAGCTGCGAGGGAGGAGGCCGCAGCTATAGCCACCATTAAGAGGGCTGTGAGAACTCTTGCAGCCAGAAGACTCCAGCCTGCTAGAGGGGCAGCAAGGATGGAGCCTAGGACACCGTTCCTCCTCTCCTCGTGAAAACTGGTAGCACCAACCGTTAACCCCACAAAGAGGGCTTCAACAACAATCATTGATAGAGCCATCCAGCCCCTAATCTCCGAAGGAGACACCATCACGCGCGGTTTTATAGGCTGCAGCGTGAGCTTCAGGGGCTCAGCCAGAGCCACAATGTATTCTTGATAGGGCGCTGGCACATACTTAAGCATATACTTAAGGTATATGTGCCTCATACGCCCGGCAACATGCTCCAACAACCCCATAGCTACCGACAGGCTGGTATTAGCCCAAGGCCCTACATCAGCATAGGCTATAACCACCGTACCCTGCCTACCCGATGTAACGTTGGACGTAAAACCCTCCGGGAAAACCAGGCCAATGTCCACGCTTCTGGGCGGAGGCCTATTCAATAGGTCTTCTAGCTCTTCAAGCGAGCCAACCATAACGATCCTATCTACGACGGGGGATGCTGCAAGCCCGTTAACTATCCCCTCCACGACACTAGTATTGCCCTCAGCACTATACACTGCCAGGCTAATCTTGTATGTAACAGGCTTACCATAGATCGAGCCAAAAATAACCGTCATTATAAAGGGGAAGATGATAACCCAAAAGAGACTAGATCTTTCACGCAGCAATAACCTGGCTTGAGTGCCCAGATAGGATGCAATGAAGCCCATCAAATCACCCCTCCAACCTCTTGCCAGTAGCCTCTATGAACGCATCCTCCAAGCTAGGACGCCTTATCGTCAAGCTCATCAAACCATACCTGGCAGCGAGCTCGGTTAGCTGAGCCAGCTCCCTGCTAGAGCCACGCACAGTGACTGTAACCCCGCCATCCCGCTCGACCACGCCCACAACCCACTCCAGCTCTCGAAGAGCACGAACCAACCCACCAGTATCCTTAGCCTCGAGGACAGCCACAAACCAGGGCACATACCTCTCTATAAGCTCCTCAGGAGCACCGCTCGCTATAACCCGGCCATCCGACATAAAGAACACAATATCAGCCGCAATAGCACTATCACCGATATGGGTGGCATAGAGGATGGTTGTCCCGTGGGAAGCAAGATTCCTCAACAATGATACAAGCATGCGCCTAGACGCAGGGTCAAGGCCCGAGTCAGGCTCGTCAAGCAGGAGAACACGGGGCTTATGGAGGAGGGCAGCTATGAGGGAAAGCTTCCTCCTCATACCACCACTATAGCTCCCAACCCTCCTTGAAAGATCCCCCACACTAAGCCCTATCCGCTCAGCCAACCCCGCCACATAGTCTTTATCGAGACGGACACCGTGCATCGCCGCGTGAAGAGAAAGATTCTCCCAGCCAGTCAACTGGGGATAAAAGGGGTCAGACTGAGACATATAGCCAATTATCCTCCTAGCCCTCCTAGAGTCGGAACCCCAGACGTCAAGCCCCGCAATTCTAAAAACACCATGGGTAGGGCGGAGGGAGCCGGCAAGCATTGAAAGCAAGGTACTCTTACCACTACCATTAGGGCCTAGAAGAGCGGCCATTAGGCCACACTCAACACTCAAACTAACA
>QNYQ01000008.1 GCA_003978665.1 Hyperthermus sp. | reverse complement strand
CCCCCTAGCCTGCCTTACTGGCCGTAGCGTTCTTAGCCATCTCGTAAAGCTGTATCAGCATCTTCATCTCCTGGAGATCCTTCGTCAACTGGTACCAGCCACGCTTAAACGTTGTCCAGTCCTGGCCGTTCATTGCTGCACCATACCTTATGCTGTTAGCGTAGAAGAGCCAGCTCTCGACCCACCTCCTCTCAATGTACTCGTCGAACGGGTTGTCACCAGTCAACAAGCCCTTGGCGAGGCCCTTCTTCCACGCGTCTACAAGCAGCAGCGTTGACTGGAGTATCGCCTTGTTAGTCTCGTTCACCACCTGCTCGAACCAGTCCAGCCTGGTCCTAGCGTAGTCCTCTGAGTGGCATGCGCCACATATCCTTACCATCTGCTCCTTTCTCTCGGCCATCTCGGTCTCGTTTATCAGGTACTGGTATGCTGGCTCAGCGTCGGCTAGACAGTAGGGTAGTGGTAGTCCTCCCTTGTTCTTTATCTTCCAGGTCTCACCGGTCTTGGGCTGTGGGTGCGCGTAGACGCCGAATATCCTGATCCATATCCTGCTTCCGACATCGTGTGTTCTCGGCGCTATGACCTTCCCATCCTCTGTTGCAAGCAGCGACATGTGGCACGTGGCGCAGCTGGGTGCCGTGAAGTCGCGGCCAGGCACCCACGGCACTGCTGTCATGTTGTAGTGCTTCCAGTTGACCAGGAATATGTTGCCGTGCTTGCTCTCCTTCCACACGTTGAAGGCTGGTACATCGGGGTCTAGGTGGCACTGCCCGCAAGTGTAGGGTGAGCGGGCAACCTCTATGCTGAAGCTGTGCCTGGGGTGGCATGCAGTGCATGCGCCCTTGCTCCCGTCAGGGTTTACTCTGCCGACGCCATGGTTTGGCCAGCCCTCGTAGTCGGGTACCTGCAGGGTCATCCCATCGCTCGTGGTTATCGTCTTCAATCCCTTGAACACCACCTTGGTGCCGTGGCACGCTAGGCACGCGCTCTCCTTAGCCTTCATGCCCCCGGCATGTATGCCGAACATGTCTGACTCGGTGCTGGCGTTTACGAGGAGCATGTAGACCGGGTTGTTGAGTAGGTTGTAGTAGGCGTTTGCCTTAACGCTTCTACTATACTCCTCCACCTCCTTAGCGTGGCATGTGGCACAGTCCTTCGGGGTCACTATGACGTGTATCCTGTACCCGTAGTGGTTGAATGTGTCGGGGTGCTCGTCCGGCTTCTGGCCGTGGCACTCGTAGCATCCCACGACATGGTTCATCATGTTCTCCGGCGGCGTTGATGATATCTCGCGCTCAAGCTCCGGCTTCTTCAACGCCTCGCCGGGAGTGGT
Source organism: Hyperthermus sp. (assembly GCA_003978665.1). Taxonomy (GTDB): domain Archaea; phylum Thermoproteota; class Thermoprotei_A; order Sulfolobales; family Pyrodictiaceae; genus QNYQ01. The sequence continues at coordinate 3,296 of QNYQ01000008.1, read as the reverse complement.
TTTGGCGTGCCTGCTTGTAGCCCACTCTGCCACAACGTCTGGGGTATATATTATGTGGCATTGTATACAGGCCTTGCTCTCAGCCGAAACCTTGGCCTCAACCTTCTTCACCAGCTCCTCTATGCTCGCGGGAGCCATAACTACTGGCGGCTTTGCTGTAACGGTCGCTGTAGTGGTCATTGTACGGGTTACCGTGCGCGTCTGAGTGACAGTCTTCGTTACCGGGACAGTCACAGTCTTCGTCATGGTGGCGGTCAGCTTCTGGGTTACGGTGCGGGTCTCGGTGAGAGTCTTAGTAACGGGCTTCGTAACCGTGGTCGTGGATGTAAGCGTCTTGGTCTTAAACGCTGTAGTGGTAGCAGTCTTAGTCGTCGTAAAGGTTGTGCTGACGGTCTGCAGCTTAGTGGTGGTCTTTGTCTCGGTGAGTGTTGAGGTAAGGGTTGTCGTGGTTACCTTGCCCTTGCCCGCGGCATAGCCGCCCACAATACCTATTATGAGCACTACTACCAGCGCGGCCACAACGTCTTTAGAAGCCTGCACCTTATTTCCACCTCGATAAATCCCCTTTTCCGCTACCAATCCAAACAAAAAGAATCTTCTATTTAATCCTATAGCCTCGCCATATACGCAACAGTACTTTAACGGTGCCTCCAGCTCCCCATCACACGCCGGAAAAATACGGTACAACAAACAATAATAGCGTCCCAGGCAGAGTAGCGCGCATGCTCATCGAGAGCGCCTAGAGCATGCAGGGCACCAGCACGCTCACTCGAAGCCAAACCCGGAGGCTCAGGGTTTTTAGCATGGCCCCCCTCCAGCCACAATAGCCTAGAAAGACAAGCCTCAAGCACCCCTTTTTCAGTCCCAGAGGATTAGGGTGGAGGGCCTGCTACCATGGGGTCTAGCTTGTTCAGGAGGATCCTCTACTTCGTGCTGGGCGTGATCGCCTTATCCGTCATCGCCGCCGTCAGCGTCTATCTAGCCTCAAAGCCCAGCGCCTCATCACTCGCCTCAACGATCACAGCTAAGATGCATGCCACCATACTCCTCGCCCACGTCCAGCCAAGCTAGCTGCCGCCCTCCCGGGGCAGGATGATGAGAGGGGATGAGAAGGAGGGTTGGTGACGGCTTGAGGGTAGTGTTTCTTGGCACGGCTGGCGCCGGAGGGTTTCCGGGGAGGGCGCAGAACTGCCTGCTCGTAGAGGCTTCGTGGGGGAGGGTGCTGCTCGACGCCGGCCCCGGCTGTGGGGCGAGGCTGGTGGAGCAGGGTTACAGTGTATGTGACCTAGACGTTGTCTACGTCAGCCACCTCCACCTGGACCATTGGAGCGGCTTGTTCGACCTGGCAGTGCAAGCCATTTCTCATGGATGCGGGTTCCCCCCGGTGCTTGCGGCCGGAGGCGTGGCCGCTGATGCTAGGGAGCGTATTCGAAGCCTGCTCCCGAGAACCGTGAATGTTGAGGTGAGGATGCTGGAGGAGACGCTCTACAACGGGAAGCTGACCCCCGTAGAGTCGAGCCACACAATACCGTGCTATGGGGTAATCGTGGCTGACGGCGGCCTGAGACTATACTATAGTGCCGACACCAGGCCCACAGCCCGAGCCCGAGACGCTGTGGCATCCTCAGACCTCGCAGCCCTCGAAGCCACATTCCCGCCGGGAAGAGAGAGGGAAGCACATGGTTCAGGACATATGACCGTAAGCGATGCAGCAGGCATCGCCCCAGAAAACTGGGAGGGCACCCTAGCCCTAATACACCTATCAACAGAGTCAATGAAAAGCCTCAAACACTATAGGCTCCCCAGGAAGCTAATAGTGCCAGGCGACCACACAGAGGTGAGAATCTAGCAGTCCAACAGCCTCCAGCCAAGCCGCCACCAGACGAGGGAGAACCTCCGGAGAAACAAGCCCCCTCCACCCCTCCCAGGGGATGACCGCCTTTGAGCCTCCCCTCGGAGTAGGTCGAGAAGGCGGAGCTCTTTCATAGCGGGGCCCTCAGCTACCTTAGCAGAGGCATCTACCTGGGCCGCCTGCTTCGCCGTCCACCAGGCTGCTGGACTCTATCTTAAAGCACTACAGTCCGCCATCCTCGGAGTCCCACGACCTTTACACGCGATCTTGCAAGACTCCTCTATGGTCTCTGGGAGTCCGGGCTGCAAGCGTCGAGGGAACTATATGCTGCGGCAGGCGCGTTAACACCCCACTATACGATGTCACGGTATCCTGGAAGAAAACCGGTGGCATATGATAGAAGCCTGGCCCAGAGGTGCCTAGAGTGCATGGAGACCATTATTGGCTGGGTTAAAGCCCAGGCTCAGCGTATTCAAGAAGCTGAAGAAGAAGGCTGAAAAAGGACTAGAGGAGCTCGTTAAAGCAGCCAGGAACAAGTACCCTAACACGACCCTGATACTCTTCGGGCCAAGGGCGCGTGGAGAAAACCTACCATACAGTGACTGGGACATAGCGGTAATTGTCGAGTGTAGAAGCCCTATAGACAAGCTGAGGATAAGCGAGGAAATGTATAGGCTTAAGCCGCCGGCCATGCCACTAGACCCGATCATAATCTGTAGGAGCGAGCTAAACGACCCCCTAGTAGCGAGAATGCTGGAGGAAAGCAAGATACTCTACAACGGGCTCAACATAAAATGGGAGAAGGCGGGGGAGAGGGCGGTGGTGAACTACGCAAAATCTTTGGGTCACGCAAGGCAGCTCCTTGAAAGCTATGGCGGCTCTTGGCGGCTGCCGTGTTCTTTCCCCGGTATAAACTATTATAATTTATTTGATGCCTAAGCGTTGTCCGAGAGATACTGTAGGGGTCTGTAATCGAGGCTTATTGAAGCCTATATAAGAAGCGTACGTCAACATGCTAAGAAACATACTATGATGCTGTAGGGGTCTGCCAAGCTGGCGTGGATGGGTGCAGAGCTGGTTGAGGGTGTGGTGTGATGGTTTTTCATTAGGATTTGGAGGGGTAGGGTGCCGAGGCGTTTGGGGGATGAGCGTGAGAGGTTTCTTGTTGAGAGGGCTGGCCCCGGGGACCAGTATTGGAGGGCTTAAGGGAGGTTGTGTTTGCCCGTAGGGATGTGGGAGGGGGAGGCTGAGTTCGTGCTGATGACCGTCTGGGACTCTGTGGAGGCTATGAGAGAGTTTACTGGTGGCGAAGAGCCCGTATGTTGAGATATCCGGGGGGTTCTATAGGGCGGGGGAGGGCTGCTATCTCTCGAGCCTAGCTCCTTGCCCCCCAGAGGGTGTTTTTCCTTGGCGCGGGGTTTTCCGTGGGGGGTGTGTCTTGCAG
>QNYQ01000004.1 GCA_003978665.1 Hyperthermus sp. | reverse complement strand
CTAGCCAGCTCCGCCACCTTCTCCGCAGCATCCCGAAGCCCCAGCTCCTCCAGCGTATAGGCCAGGAGCCCCAACAGCACGCGGATGCTATGCCCCCGCCACTCCTCACCGCTAAGACGGTAGAGCAGGCTCTTGAGGAAGAGTCGTGCAGCATACTCGGCGTTAAGCGCAGCCAGATCATACTCCGCCTCCTCCAGCAGCCTCTCGGCGAGCCGGAGCATGGAGAGAGCCCTCCTCCTAAGAGAGCATACTCGCCGCTCAACACTAGCTCCTCTCCGCCAGCCTCTCTCCAACCAGACGGCATCCTCCTCTCAGTACTCTTCTATCAGGGGATCGGGGCGCAGGGGGCCTGATATAGAGACATCACTCCCCCCTTTATGCTAGCGTGGGCTACTACCCTATCAGCCTCTATAAACGACGCCACAAACTCTAGGCATAAATTACTCCAGGAGCGGCTAGGCAATAAGCGATAACGGTATCTCCTGGCCCCTCGGCCGTTTTTAGAGCTGTGGGCCCCGGGGATAGGGAACAATGCGCCGGGATGCAATTTGTATGCCTAGGTTTTTTCCGGGGCCTTCTCTCCCGGGGCTCCTGGAGGGTTTGATGGGTTTTGTTTAGTGTTGAGGCTTTGTTGTTGTCTGTTGTTGGTGTTGCCGGGTCTATCGTGTTTGCGTTGGCTTTGAGGGTGTTTCTGAGGAGGAGTCTCCAGTCTAGGCTGCCTGGCTACGTGTATAAGCCCTTGGAGAACCTCGTGTTTTATAGTGTGCTTGTGCTGGGTGTTGTTGCCGCCCTCTCTCCTCTCGGTGTTAGCCTGTCTGGCCTGCTTGTTGCCGGCGGGTTTGCTGGTATTGTGGTTGGTTTTGCTTCTCAGCAGACTGTCTCTAACCTTATTAGTGGTGTTTTTCTTCTCTTGGAGCAGCCTCTCCGTGTGGGTGATCCCGTGAGTGTTGGCGATGTTAGTGGCGTTGTTGTTGATGTCAGCGTGTTGTCTACCCGTATCCGTACTTGGGATGGGAATATTGTCCGGATCCCCAACTCCACGGTGTTCAATAGTATCGTGACCAACTATGTTAGGAGTAGGGCCCGTAGGGTTGAGTTGAGCATAGGTGTTAGCTACGAGTCTAGCATCGAGGATGCTAGGAGGGCTATACTCGGCCTCATAGAATCGCACCCCTTCTGTCTCGTCAACCCCCCGCCCGAGGTTTTCGTGGAGGAGTACGCTGACTCGGCTGTCCTCCTTAAAGCCAGGTGCTGGACCCCTCCCCAAGTGTGGTTTCAGACGCGTGTAGAGCTTCAGACTAGGCTGAAGGAGGTGCTTGAGAGGATGGGGGTTAAGATACCTTACCCGCAGCTGGACCTCCACATTAAGAGCCCGGAGAAGCTGAGCGTCAGGCTTGACCACGCCTAACAATACTCCCTGCTGGCAGGGAAGAAGGGAGGCCCCGGGGGGCTTCTCCTCTGGGATGCCAAGGGGATGCCTGGGGGTGTGGGGCTTTGCCTATGCTCTATCACACTGGTAGGCGTAGGGCAGTGATCTATGCTCCCCGTGCTTTTACGCGTGTGGAGGGTAAGACTGGGAGAGACCTCGTAATATTCGATGGCGGGCTCTTGTGGCGTGTGGTGGCTGTTGTTGACCCGGATAATGCTGGGAGGGATGCTGGCAGTGTTCTGGGTCTTGGGGCTAAGGGTGTGCCCGTTGTTGCCGGCGCGAGGGAGGCTATGGAGTTTGAGCCCGAGGCCGTGATACTCGGCGCCGCCCCGGTGGGCGGGAGGCTTCCCGACTCCTGGCTCCGGGACGTGGTGTTTTTCCTTGAGGCGGGGGTTGACGTGTATAGTGGCCTCCACACCTTCATATCTGACATCCCCTTGGCTGTGAGGGCTGCTGAGCGTTCTGGGGCTAGGATAGTTGATGTCCGGAAGCCGGACCCCCGCTACCACCGTGTCTGGGATGGCAGCGTGCTCTCCACACGCGATGCCGCCCGCATCCTGGTTGCCGGGACTGATTGCGAGGCCGGGAAGAATGTTGCCACGTTCACGCTCTATAAGCGTATGGTTGAGAGGGGGCTTGAGGCCTGCATGCTTGGCACCGGGCAGACAATGCTCCTCCTGGGCGCGCGGGGCCTGGTGGTCGACGCTGTCCCCAGCGACTTTGTTGCGGGGGTTGTCGAGAAGCTTGTTGTGGAGGAGTACGAGAGAGGCTGCAGGTTCATCATTGTCGAGGGCCAGGCGGCCATAAGCCATGAGGCCTACGGCCACGTGAGCCTAGGCATACTGCGGGGAGTATCCCCCACGCACGTTGTCATAGCCCATGTGCCGGGGAGGAGGTGGAGGGCAGCCTTCAACCACTCCTACAAGCCCCTGGCAGCCGTCGAGCCGAGGGAGGAGCTGGCCCTCATAAAAACCCTTAACCCCAACCCCCACATGGCCTTCTCCGGGATAATGCTCAACACGAGCAGCTATAGTAGAGGGGAGGCGGAGGAAGTGGCCCGGGCCTATACGCGAGAATACATGGTCCCCGCCCTCGACCCCCTGAGGGAGAGCGTGGACCCGATCATAGACCGTATAGTAGAGTCTATGCCGGAGAGGGGAATGAGGAGGTAATGGGAGGCGCGGAGCCCCTGCTGAGCATAGTGCTGCCAACCTATAACGAGAGGGAGAACCTGCCAGTACTCCTCGATAGGCTCGCCAAGGCTCTGGGGGAGAGGGGTGTAAGCTACGAGATAATAGTCGTGGACGACGACAGCCCCGACGGCACATGGATGGTCGCGCTCGAATACGCTGAGAAAGGGCTGCCAGTACGCCTCGTCAGGAGGAGGGGTGAGAGAGGCCTAGCAACAGCAGTCGCCCGGGGCATCCAGGAGGCCCGGGGAAAATACATCGTGGTGATGGACGCAGACCTCCAGCACCCCCCCGAGAAGGTGCCAGAGCTCCTCGACAAGGCGCTCAGCGAGAAGGCAGACCTCGTTGTAGCGTCTAGAAACGCGCCGGGCGGGGGGATAGAGGAGTGGAGCCCCTGGAGGAGACTAGTATCCAAGACAGCGACGCTGCTAGCCCACATACTAGTACCGTGGTCGAGGAGGACAAGCGACCCCATGAGCGGCTTCTTCCTGGCAGAAACAAGCCTAGCGAAGAAAGCCCTGGAGGAACCGGGGGCCAAGAGCTGGAAAATACTCCTAGAACTACTCGCCCACTCCCAGAAAACAGTAGAAGTACCCTACACCTTCAAGCCAAGGCTAAGGGGTAGAAGCAAGCTAGGGCCCAGGGAGATGCTCCAGTACATAATCCACCTCCTCCACCTCTCCCAGTGGAGACCCCTCCGCTTCGCCCTAGTCGGGGCGACGGGGACAGCGGTAAACCTCACAACAGTAAAACTGGCCTACGAGACACTCCACACACCCTACCCCCTAGCACTACTAGCAGGCTTCGAGACAGGGCTGACATGGAACTACATGCTCCACGACACCTGGACATTCAAGAACCAAAGACCCCCAGGAACAATAAGCATGATAAAACACTGGCTACGCTACCACCTAGCAACACTAGCAGGACTAGCAGCATACATGGCCACAGCCTACACGCTCCACACCCTCCTAAACCAAAACCCCCTAACATCAGCCCTCCTAGGAATACTAGCAGGCTTCACAGCAAACTACACGCTCTCAAGCCTCCACGTCTGGAAACAAACACCACCACCCCCGAGAGAAACGGGAGAGAAAACCCTAACACTCGAAGCCAAACCAGTAAAAGGACTGGGAGAAGGAGCAAAATACGTAGCCCACCCATACTACAACAGCCACCTAGCCAGAATACTCGGCTGCAAACCCTACCCAGGCACACTAAACCTAGAAGCAAACACCACCTGGAAAACCCTAGCAGCAAAATGCCCCCCAAAACAAATACCCGGAGCAACAATCCAGCAGACAAGACTAGGACCAGTACACTACTGGCACACAACACTCACAATACACGGCAAGCGAGTAAAGGCACTGCTCGTAAGACCCCAACTATCCAAACACCCCCCCAACATACTAGAACTCATAGCCTGCACAAAACTCAAACAATACATGCCGGGAGAAGAAAAGGTGAAGCTACACGTACAATGCATCCAACACGATCAAACACAACAGTGAACACACAAGCAGGCGCACCCTCCTTAAACCCCCAAGCCCCCAGCCACACCAAGCAAAACCGGAAACCCAACACGAGGAAAGGTGACGCATAGAAGCCCAAAAAGGGTGCATGAGCCGTGAAGAGGCAAGCATCAATCATAACCCTCGCCCTACTACTACTCCCAATCCTAGCACCCCTAACAGCAACCAAGGCGGCAGCAGAAACCGTGGAGATAGAGGTCTCAGCCACGAGAATCAACTACAACATAATACTCGTCAAGATAAAGAACGTGCCCAGCGACGTCTACCCCTCAGTAACCGTAATGCCCCTAGACAAGAACGGGAACGAGCTAGAGTCAGAGCCGTACTACGTGATCGCAGGCTACCACGGAGGCAAAGAATGGCACGTACTCATAGCACTAAACAAGACATTCGAGAATAAAGTATTCGACTATGCGTATCACAGCAACAGTAGCACGTACATAAATGCTACAGACAAGTACCAGAAGGTAAGCCAGCTACTAGGCGAGAACGTAACAATCTACACGTCTAACACCTCAGCCGGCGAATGGATAGTGAAGGACAGAATATCACGAGTAGACCCCATAATCACAGTAATGGGCAGGAAGATCTACAACATAACAATACTAGCAGAGGGTGGTGCTAACTTCACGGGCGAGCCCACTGCAGCAGAGAAGAACCTCACCAACGCCTGGCCCATAGTCAACGCACTAGACCTCTCCTCCACCGTCAAGAAGCTTAGGATAAGCGTTGAGGCAGGCGACCTAGGCGAGGCAGAGACGACAATAGACGTGGGC
>QNYQ01000007.1 GCA_003978665.1 Hyperthermus sp. | reverse complement strand
AGCTGGTCTGCAGCAGCTTCACCTGCACAATTACCGGGAGATTGCTGAACAACATGCCCTCCTTAGCCTCGTAGTAGGCTGTTGCACTTATGTTGCACCAGCCGTCTCTATTGAAGTCGTCATTGTCAAGGGTGACTATGTCCACTGGATGCCTCAGGGTTATCACGCCCTTAACCTGGTTGCTGGTGTCGTTGAGCACTATCTTCAAATAGTCTAGGTATGCGCGCAGCTGCCACACGTTAACAATCCTAAACATCAACTTAACATTCTCAACATCGTTGCCCTTGCTTATGTTCGCCCAGAAGAGGTTCAATACTCCCTGGCCGCCAGCACTTATCTTTGGCTCGGGGTTAGTTATCAGAATGTTTACTGACTCATTGTCGGCTGTTATGTCTCCGTAGGCGTAGTAGCTCCTGTCACTGTTGACCGTAGCGTATGCTGCCAGCATGGCTAGGGCAGCCGCCGCAGCCACGAGGGCTACGAGGGATGCGTTCGATAGAGATCTCAAGACTGGGGGTCGCCTCCCTCACTCTCTCTTCTTCAATATAGAAACTGGTTTAGGGTGGGTTATATATCTTAGCTTCAAGGAGTGAGGGGGTTTAGACTTGTAAAACTACTAGCCTGCCCCTCCGCGTATGTACGGTTGCCCTGTGGTTGCTTGGGCTTAAGGCATACTGGGCGTACCAGGGCGTGTTGGAGTAGCCAGGGTTTGCATTCTTGGTGGGGCCGCCGGGATTTGAACCCGGGACCACGGGGTGTCCTGCCAGCCCTCCTATCCTATGGGGAACCCACGCTCTCCGGGAGACTCTGGGAGGGGCTGGTCCCAAACCCCGCATCCTGCCAAGCTAGACGACGGCCCCCTCTTCTCCCCCCGGGAGGGTGGAGGGGAGTTGTCTCGCGGGGCCTGAATATTAGGCTTGTCTCTCCCCGTACTAGGCTGCTATATGTGCATTACTTTCGTTTCTGCGTCCTGGCTCTGCTGGACGATGACTGGCTGCTCTCCGTACTCTAATGGTTCAGCGTAGGGTCTCCTCCTCTTCTTTAACACCTTGTCTATTGCTGCTTCGAAGTCTTTTAGTGCTACTCTTCTTGCTCCTCTTCTGAGCGCGTTGTAGCCTGCCTCCATCACTATGGCTTTTAGGTCTGCTCCAGTGGCTCCCTCGGTCATCTTGGCTATGTGTGCTAGGTCAACGTCGCCTGCCAGTTTTACTCGCCGTGTGTGTATCTTGAGTATCTCGTACCTCCCCTTCTCGTCGGGGGGTGGCACGTATATTAGCCTGTCAAACCTGCCTGGCCGTAGTAGTGCAGGGTCTAGTATGTCTACGCGGTTGGTTGCTGCTATTACTTTCACGTCTCCGAGGGGGTTGAAGCCGTCTAGCTCGGCTAGGAGCTGCATTAGCGTCCTCTGCACCTCTCTTTCGCCGCTAGTGCCTATGTCCATCCTCCTCGCAGCTATTGCGTCGATCTCGTCAATGAACACTATTGTTGGGGCTTTGCGCCGCGCAAGCTTGAATACTTCCCTAACTATCCTGGCACCCTCGCCCACGTACTTGTGCACGAACTCTGAGCCTACTACGCGTATGAAGGTTGCATCACTCATTGCAGCCACGGCCTTGGCCAGTAGGGTTTTGCCGCAGCCGGGAGGCCCGTAGAGCAGTACCCCTCTAGGAGGCTCTATTCCGAGATCCTGGAATACCTTCGGCTTCTTCAACGGGAGTATTACGGCCTCGTAGAGCTCCCTCTTCTGCTGGTCCAATCCCCCTATGTCGTCGAAGGTTACCTTAGGCCTCTCCAAGACCTCCATAGACTTGACGTAAGGGTCTTCTCTCGTGGGGAGAATCTCTACTATAGTGCTGCCCCTCTGGTTTAGGGCTACGTGAGCCCCTGGTACGAGGAGCCGGCGGTCGACATTGCTTGATACTGTAACCACGAGGTTTGGGCCGGTTGTGCTCTTCACTATAGCTCTTTCACCGTTGTCGAGGACTTCTAGGACTATCGCCTCTATTAGGGGCGGGCTTAGTAGCTTGTCTACTTCCATCCTGTAGCGGCGTAGTTCTCTCCGTAGCTCGGCTCTTTCCGCTTCAAGCCTTCTAAGCCTCTGTTCGAGGAAATGGATGTATTCGCGTTCGCTGAACCTGTCAATGCTATTGGTGCCCGTGTTTCTAATCATACTGTGAGCTCACCATACCGGATATCTTGTGGGGTAGGTGAAGCCTAAATAATAGTTTCTGGCTAATAACTACTGGCCTCGAATGGAAAGGCATTTTATGAGCAGGAATGCTGCGGGGGTGCGCCTTGAGCGGAGAGGTACTCTACTGTGAGATGTGTGGTTCACCCATAACGGGTAGAGCCTACAGGATAGTTGTGGAGTCCACTGAGATGATCGTGTGCGAACGCTGCTATAGAAGGTACATGGAGAGGGCTAGAAGAAGCGGTGTTGACGCTCCCTTCAAGCTTAGAGTATCTCCCCTACGCAAGCCCACCGGCCTCCAGGACAGGGTTGCGATGGCTGCTCCAAGAAGGGCTGAGAGGAGGCCTGGTGGCGGTGTGGTGGGTGCTAGGCGTGGCAGCGGGCTTGGCATGGTGGAGAGGTATGAGGTTGTGGAGGATTTTGCTTCAAGGATACGTGCAGCAAGGCAGAGGGCGGGGTTGACGCAGAGGGAGCTTGCCCAGAGGATTCGTGTGGGCGAGAACGTTGTGAAGAGGATTGAGTCCGGCGCCCTGACTCCTTCGATAGAGTTGGCCCGCAGGATAGAGAGGGTTTTGAAGGTGAAGCTTGTAGAGCCCGTTGCCGAGCTCGAAGAGGGCGAGGGGAGGGAGGAGGAGTTTCAGCTGACTCTTGGCGATATAGCTGAGGTGCGAGAGGACTAGAAGGATAGCCCCCTCTCCTCCACGCTCCTCATCTGCTCGGTGGGGCAGGACTTGCTCGGGGACTTGAGGCATCCAAGCCTCGGGATTATCGGGCTTGAGTCCCGGAGCCTATGGGGTAGATGCGTAGCTCTCGGCGTTACTGGTAGTGCCGCGGCATACAAGAGCATAGACATGGCTAGGACACTCATGCGCTGGGGGGCTCTTGTAAGGGTTGTTATGACTAGGCATGCTGCAAGCCTTGTATCACCCACCCTCTTCGAGTGGGCCACCGGGATGCCCGTCACCGTAGAGTTTACCGGCGGGATTGAGCATGTTAGTTTAGCGAGGGAGTGTGATGCCCTGCTCGTAGCCCCTGCGACACTTGACACGCTATCCGACATAGCATACTATAGGGCTGGCGACGTAGTTTCAGCACTATCCCAGGAGATGCTTGGGCTAGGGAAGCCCGTACTAGCTATACCTGCCATGCACCTAGGCATGTGGAGGCGTGCACTAGGCCTTGTAAGGAGGCTTGAAGACATCGGAGTGTTTATTCTCAAGCCGAGACTTGAGGGAGAACAAGCGAAGTATCCCGACACCATGCTTGCTGCATGGTGGAGCGAGGCCGTAATAAGTAGGGGTATGGATCTGAAAGGCTTAAGAATAATGGTTACAGCGGGGCCCACCAGAGAGTATATAGACTCTGTCAGAGTGATAACAAACCCCAGCACGGGGCTGATGGGAGTATCAATAGCCCTTGAAGCAGCATGGAGGGGGGCCGAGGTAACCCTAGTACATGGGCCCCTATCATGCTGTAGCTGGAGCGCCTGGAAAAGCTACCTGGCAAACATAGTAGAGGTGACCACTACGTGCGAAATGGCGGATGCCGTAGCCCATGCATCGAGGAGGGGTTATGAAGCAGGCTTCTATGCTGCAGCAGTCTCAGACTACGCGCCCGCCTCCAAGCTCGAGGGAAAGCTGCCCACAGAGGAGGGGCCAGTAACCCTAGAGCTTAAACCCACACCAAAAGTGATCGAGACAGCCATAAGCATGCTACCGGAAGCCTTGCATGTAGGCTTCACGGCAGAGCCTTTGACCGGTGACAGGCTGCTTGCGAGGGCTAGGGAAAAGCTTGAACGCTACCAGCTCGATGCAATAGCGGCCAACAGCACCATAGAGAGGGGGGCAGGGTTCGGATACGAAACAAACCACGTCTTTCTCCTCGACTGGAGGGGGCGCCTCCTTGAGATAAAGGGGCATAAGAGGCTTGTAGCACGACATATACTTGACCACGCACTACGCATGATAGCTAGGAGGGAAGTGAGGGCAGCCTCCAGGGCGCGTGGCGCATAGCTAATTAAGCGCATCCCCCTAGCTACTATATTTCTGGAGGCGTGTTCAGGAGGCTGAGATCTATGGCTAAGCGCGTGAGCAGGGGCTGGGAGGTATAGTTGGCAGGGTCCGCAGCCTCGTATACCCAATCCTGGCAATACTGTTCATCTACAAGGCGTTCGAGGAGGCGAGCTGGGACCCCCTCTGGGCGATAATGTATGTGCTCATAGGCCTAGAATACATCTCCGACATGCCTCTGAGAGGAAACCACGGCTAGCCAGTATCGGAGGGGATTATCACGGCCATACCATCCTCCACAACAACCTTCATGCCGGCGCCACGCGCGATTGAGGTTAAAAGCTCGGCTGCAGCCTTCTTGTCTGCACTGTTCTGGGGAAGCATCAGTATGCGCTGATACTCAGCCACGCCAAGGCCAAGCCTCTCCACGAGCCCTGCCAGGAGATCGCTCAGGCCCTCGTAGCCGAGTAGGCCGGCAAGACTCTCCCCGAGCTCTCTGCCAGCGCTACGTATAACGTTCAAGGGGACGTGTGAGAGCACGTTAAGTGGAACCGGCATTGCACCGAGCCTGGTTAACATCTCGTAGGCCATGCTCCTCCTGAGCAGGGAGGCGGCATTCAACCCCTTCTCCTCAGCCTCCCACGCAGCCCTAACCAAGCTCCTAAGATACGATGCCATCGATACGCCATACCTGCCTGCCAGCATCCTCAAGAGCTCGGCGTGCTCTGAGTCAAGCATGACACTCCTCCTTCTCTTATCCTCAGGAGCCAACGCGGCCCCCTCCCACTACTCTCTCGGGGAGACCCGGGGAAAGGCCGTGGGTATCCTATACCAATAGATATTAGAGGCCATACCTCATGTAGAATAATAGAGGGCCCATACCCGCTAAAGAAGTCTTAGCGTGGAGGGGGGAGGGGCTAAACCCCTCCACCTCCCAGCCTCTAGCTAGCACACGTGCAGTGAAAGGACTTTGGACCCTAACATGGAGCCTGGGCCCATACACTAGCCCCTCACCCCTATAGTATAGTGGGATACCGTAAGCAGGATAGACTATACGCTCAACACTCACATTGCTGCCAGACTCATTATGGAGCGTTACCTCGGCGAGCATACCACACCATGGAGCAGGCCCCACCTCCCCCGAGTCGCCTACGATACGTGCCTCGGCATACCTCGCCAAAACCCCGCCGCTAGGTGGCCCGTAGAGAGCATACTTTCCCCGTCCTACAGTAAACACGTCAACAGGGTGAACGCCATCAACGCTTACTGCCACATCGTACTCTACGAGAACAAGCAGCCTAGCACGGAACCCAGGAGGCAGGACTATAGGCCTCGGCAACTTAACCATAACATACCCCGTAAGCCTCTCTGGATAGAAGAGGGGCTGAACGGGATGAATAAACACCCTACACCCCGGCACGTCCAAGCTCCTCTCACTACCCCTGCAGCACACACGAGTATAGACGCAGCCCCCGCCAACCCTAACTATGGAGATCCTTGACCCGCAGAGGCTTATCGACGCGTCGGCCTCATGGTCCCCGAAGACACGTTTATCCAAGACACGCCAAGCCCCTATCTCCCGGGGCTGCACTAGCGGGAAAAACTCCTACCCGAGAAAAGCCTACTCGGCTGCTATGAGGGTTATTGTGCGGAGGACGCCAGGCGTGGCCCTTATAGCTGAGACCACTCTATCAACCTTCCTAAGACTTGGAGCCTCAACCCTAACCACTACATCATACTCTCCATAAACCACATGCGCCTCAGCCCTAACGTTAAGCTCCCTTGCAAGCGAGACCACCCTCTCTTTAACCTCATGCTCTCTCCCCACCTCAGCAACAATAAGCACGTAAGCTATGACTTCACCCTCCTCCAAGCCTGCCGAAGCCACGAGCCCAACACCCCCTACACCGTTACCCCATTAGCAGGCTTCCTCCAAGGATTCATGAACGGAAGATGCTCATTAACCTGGCCAGTACGCCTCGTGTTGAACGAATCTTAACGCACCTGGCTCTCAGCTTCTCCCCTCTCTTCACCAAAGCTATATACACTAGCCCCGTGTAGAAAGCGTCGACGAGAGGGTCATGAAACTCTCTCGAAGGCATCTCTGTG
>QNYQ01000018.1 GCA_003978665.1 Hyperthermus sp. | reverse complement strand
GTAAGCCAGGGTCTTGGACAGCCCCTGGTAGAGTTTGTGGCTGCTGCAATGTATTATCGCAAGCCCTTACCCGGCCTGGGGCCTGGCAGAGAGGACTTAGAGCTTGCAGAGAGGCTTCTTGCAGAGCTGGGCCTCGGGAAACTAGCCCACCGCAGCCTTTCAGCAGTAAGCAGCGGCGAGGCCCAGAGGGCTATGGTTGCCCACGCGCTGGCCAAGAAGACCCCGCTAGTAGCCCTAGACGAGCCCACGAGCTTCCAGGACCCCCACGGCAAAATGCTCGTATACGCTATGCTCGCTAGGGAGGCTGAGAAGAGAGCAGTCGTCGTCGCCACCCACGACCTACTCTTCGCAGCCCTTAACGCGGCAAGCATAGCCATGCTAAAGAACGGAGAAGTTATTGCGGCTGGCCCCCCCGAGAGAGTGCTCAACGCCTCCAACCTAGAAGAGCTCTACGGGGCTAAAGTAGCCGAGGCAACTGTTACCATAGGAGGCAGGCGGCTAGCCCTCCCCCTCCCCCTTGAAGCATTATAGGCGGCCACGCCGACCCCCAGGGGGCTCCCTTCACGGCGTGAACACGTAGATCATTGACGCCAGGCTGCACGCGAAAAGCACTGCGGCAAACAGTCCCGCGTCAGCTAGTCTTGCAGCGAGGGATGCTGCCAGGAGGATGTAGGGTATGCTCCAGTATCGTCTAGCATGCCTCAGCCCCATCATCGGGGGCAGCATGAGCGGTGCGTGGATATATATGTGGCTTGCTATGAGCCCCATTGAGAGTATGTGAGCCAGCTTAACTACATCATAGTGTTGTAGGAGTGCTATAGCGTAGCCTAGGGAAAACAGGGCCACAAGGTACTGTCCCCGGACAAAGTACTTGTGAGCAGGACTCCTAGGCCTTGACGCGAGAACGCCACGGACAACAAGCGCCGCGTAAGCTGCAGCAGCCAAGCCCATGAGCCGCTGGTCCCCCGTAGAAGCATAAGCTATAACGCCCAGGCTGTGAGCACCCACAACAGCTACGGCAGAATAAAGCAGTCCTCCCAGCCTATATGTCTGGTACAGCGAGTAAAGATTTATCGAGTACGCCGACGCCAAGATGGGAGCATTCAAGAGAACAATGACGAGCTCCACGAGAGGCAGCGTCTTCCCAAGCAAGACAATACTTGCTGCAACACCCCCGAGATAGGAGAGGAGCAGGGGTACAACAATCCTCGCACCAGGCCCCGATAGGGTAGAGGGGAGAACACAGAGCACCGCGGCCAGGCCAGCCAACACCCCAACAGAGTACAGGCTTAGAGCTGGACGAGGCCACGACACCAGCAGCGAGGAGGCATACAATGCGAGCTGGAGCACGCTAAACCCACTACTACACCCCCTCCCCCCTCCCAGCGAGGAAACATACGCCACAAACACGACAGCATAAAACACTGCCACAGAGCCAAAACCAGCCAACACCACGTGCAACACTGGCTTAGAGGCAAGAGCAGACACTAGGCCCGCCGACAAGAGAGCAAGAGACGAGGCCACAGCCACCCTAAACAGGGCAAAGCGCCAACGCAAAACCCCACTGCCACCACTCCCTCTCCCAGGCTTGCCCCGGGATAGAATGCGGTAACGGCCACGCCCAGCCTCCCCGAGCCTCCGTCCGGGAGGAGGAAAGAGGCTGCTCTAGGGGAGGGGAGAGGGAATAATTTCGGTGTAGGTGTGCTCAGGGTGGTGGGAGGGGGGTGGTGTTGAGGGTTAAGGTGAGGTTGATCTCGCTGCTGCGTGACGCGGTGGATGGGAGGAGGGAGGTTGAGGTTGAGGTCGGAGGTAATCCTGTAACATTGGGGGTGGTTGTTGAGAGGCTCTACGAGCTGTATCCCAGGCTGAGGCGGCTTGTTGAGTCGCTTAGAGAGAGGGGGATTAACGTAGTATTTCTGGTTAATGGTGCTCCTGCGGGCTCCGGGACCACTATAGAGGAGGGGGATGTGGTCACGCTGTTGCCTCCTGCAAGCGGGGGGTGAGCCTCCGGGTTGTCTTCGGGGGACGTGTACATACGTGTCGAGCTGGAGCGTGACGAGCTGGACTTGAATAGGGCTGCGAGCATCCTCTCATCCCTAACCTCGGGGAGGGGGGCTGGCAGCCTGGTTGTGTTTACGGGCTTCGTTAAAGGAGTTGTTGATGGGAGGAGGGTGTTTAGGCTAAGCTATGAGGCCTACGAGGACCTGGCGGTGAAGGTGCTGGAGAAGATAGCTAGAGAGGAGGCGAGCGAGAGGGGGGTTTACGCGGTCTGGATTAGGCATAGGCTAGGCGACTTAAAGCCTGGCGAGCCAACCCTCTACGTGCTCGTAGTGGCCGAGCCCAGGTCTCTAGCGTTTAGAAAGGCGTCGAGGATACTTGATAGGATAAAGAGGGAGGTTCCGATATATAAGCTGGAGTCTAGGGATGATGGCGAGTACTGGATACTCGGCGAGTCAACAAGGCTTAAGAGAGAGGTAGAAGCCGGCACCGTGGATCCCCAGCGTCAACGCTGACATAGTAGGCTCTACGATGGCATTCGAGAAGCCTTTATTCACCTACGCGGCTCCACCACTATGACTGCATACTCGTCGAGCCTGCCAACCCTCAACTCGAGCACGCCATCCCTAACCAGGGGCTCGATCTTCGAGTCCGGGCTTAAAGGAAGCCATGCACTGTAAGCCTCATAACCCAGGCCCAGCGCTTCAAGGTCCAGTCTAATCCTCACATCATGCACTGGGATAACCTCGACGGGAGGATGGACTGCTTCATGGCTTCCGAAGGCTGCTACGGGCTGTCTTGCATCTCCCAGCCCACGGTTGAGTATCCGCTGGTTGTAAGTGTGGTTGAGCAGGTGGAGTATTATCCTATCCCCCTGCCTCCAGGGCTCAGCCTGCACCGTGCTGGGAGCATCAACCACTACTGGTAGGGGGCCGCCCACATAGGTTACTGAGCCCTTTATCAGCGCCTGGTACTCTGGGAGTCCAAGCCTCCAGTAGTGTCTCCCGAGCTGGCCGGTGAAGTAGACTGTTTTTCCCTCCCCAAACCTGTTGACAACCACGGCCGAGGCCTTAGTCTCCCTGCTTATGGGGGGAGGAGACCGGCCAAGCGTGTACTCGTCGCCCCAGGGGAACTCTGTGAGCCCTATGTAGGCTACTGTGCTTGTTCCAGCATAAGGCTCTATGAGAGTGTGCCATCCAAGTTCGGGGCTTGTGCGCGTATTGTAGAAGCTGTAGTCCATGTCCCCCCATGGTATAATCCTCTTCCCAACACTCCTTGTCACGGGGTGTTTGAAGTCCCCGATCACGAGGTAGCTCCAGTCGAGTCTTAGGAGGCCCTTCAATGTAACGCCGAGGGCGGGGGCTACCGAGGGCTCGTAGCGTTCTACACAATTACAGTCCCAGGTGGAGGCAAGGTATGTGGCGACGAGCCCTCCCCCCTTCCTAACATACTCCATGATCTCTCTCGACGCCTCGTCTGAGAGGCAGACGGTGTTGGCGAGTATTACCACACGGTACTTCTGGAGTACCTCAAGCCTGATGTCTCTCGCAGAAACATACTCTACCGGTACATGGCTATGCTGTAGCGCGTAATAGAATCCTCTAACCTCGTCAACATAGTGCTGGGGCTGACTGCGCCCATAATGGTCAAGCGTCTTAGTAGAGTAGACTATCGCAGCATACCTAACGGGCTCAGCACCATCAAGAAGTTCTTCAAGCTTCTCATGCTCCTCGAAAACCTTCCTAGCAGCCTCAAGCCCGCTGGGATCCTGGATGTATGATGAAGAGAAGACTAGGAGCCATGGTGACGCACCAGCAACTATAGCCTCTCGGAGCCCCTGTCTTATAGCGACGGGTGTTGTAGCTGTTGTCGTACGGTACATGTGGAAGTAGTTCCTAGTAGACCATACGGGTTTACCTCCGCTCACAGCCCTGCTGAGCTTGCTCATCTCAGATATAAAGCCAGGGGGCTCACGGTCAGCTTCACTGCTCTCAACCATAACCACGTCAATGGACTCCCTCGACTCCTCCACAACCCTATTATTCCTCCCACCCCAGCCTCCCGGATGACTATTGTAGATTAGCGGTGTCCCAACCCCGCCTACGTTCCTTATAACCTCCTTTATCTCCTTAAGCCTCCTAGCGACGACACGATACCTCCAATCCCATAGATCCTTCCACCTACTATCACTCCACCTAGGCTCGACAGGCATGTCGTAGCCGTACTCTCTCCGAAAGAGATCCCGGCACCAGCGGCAGTAACAGCTCTTGTCGGGGTCGGGCTGGTAGCGGAAGCTGTCGAGGAGTACTCCGGAAGCCTTGAGCCCTAAGGCCTCAGCGACCTCCCTCTTAACATGATCTATGAACGGCGAGTTTATGCAGAGTATTGGCCACTCCGGCTCATACTCCTTCTCGTTGGCGGGCACATGCTCGAGCATTATCACCTCTCCATGCCGGTTTACCTGAGCCCAATCCCCGTGAAGCTTATAGAGGAACTTGTTCGCTGTATGACCAACCATTAAGACTACCCTTATCCCCCGCTTACCAGCCTCCTCCACAAGCTCCCTCACAAGATCCCCGCGCATTTTCCCGTGAACAGGCCCCAGGGAGCTTCCACGATAGAAGAGCCTACCCCACGGATCCCTGGCAAACACCACTATGACGTTCGCGTGAAGATCCTCCGCGAGCTCGGCAAGCCTCCTGCCACTAATCCGTGGAACATACACGCCATACCGGTCCTCAACATTGAACTGCACAACTCTAACCGGGCGCTGCCACCAAAACCTGCCTGGAGGATCCAAGACACTATACGCCCCAGCCCAACCCCGGAAAACACGAGCCCTCCGGAGGGCACGGTGGAACAAAAACCCTACACTCCCCATCACATGCCCCCGAGGAGGCCGTGTGGGCTGGTAGCGCTGCCTCGTCTATGAGGGAAGATGAGGCTCTCTCCGTGCCATCGACGAGGGTTAACGTGACGCTATTTGCTCGGTGAGCCCTAAGCCTCCAGGAGGGTGGATTGTCTTAAATCCTTCCAGGACTCCTATACGCTATCCTGGATGCTTAGGCATGGGCTTGGGGGTCGTGTGGGAGCGATGGTGCAGCAGCTATACTCTCGTAGTGTTATTGTCTGACTCTCTTACTGGGGCGCGCTACTGGATTGTCGCTCGGAGGAAGCGGAGTGTCATTGACACAACTATTACATGGGAGATCATAAAGTACGTGGCTGGGGTGTGGAGGGAGTGGAGGGTCGAGGGGGAGGGGGACTTGATGGCTGCTGCTGGAAGCATAGCCGCTATGACTGGTGTTGAGCAGAAAACTGTGGAGGCTATGCTGGCTGACTGGGCTCTTGGGAGGTGTTGAGCGAGAAGGGGCTGGAGGCCTTACTCTTCTATCCCTCCCACAACCTGTACCTCTATGGGGTCCAGGTAGGGCACTCTTTTCGGGCTGATCTTCACCACGGCTGTTACCCTGACGATCAGCCTGCCAGCATCCTTAACGGGGTCGCCGGGCATTGTCCCCGGTTTTGTAGCGGCCACGTAGATCTCGTAGCCGTCCTGCCTTAACACCCAATCACTCCTCGTAACCGGTGGCGGCCCGGCGCTTGACGCCTTCCATCCCATGAACACGCCTTCAACCACAACGCTCCTGCCAGCATACTTTGCCGGGTCCCTCAATATTTCAGCGATGCTGGTGGTTGCCGGCATTGTTGACTCGGCCACTATGGCTGCGCTTGTAGTATTGAAGGCCTTAACTCTCACAGGGTTTGATGGGGCTATCGAATACCCGATGGAATCTATATAGGTGGCCCTCTCCACGCCGGGATGAGGAATGAAGCCTCTAAGCCTCAACACCCCCCTCGTAAGATCCACTTGAACCAATGCTACACCATCCCCCGCTAGCCCCGCCGCCCCAGGCTTGGCGGCGGCAAAGCCTATCCTCACCGGCAGGAGTAGTAGGCTGAGCCTCGGGTGATAGGTGAAGGCCCTATGCCCTGTTCTAGGGTCAAGCACTGGGCTCCACACCCACCTTGCCTCCTTGCCGCCAACGTAGATCCTTGACAACACTAGCGGGGCTCCATTCTGCAGCGAGTACAATGTCACCCTTAGCCTGCCGCCCTCTCTTCCAACACCCAGGAGCTTGCCGCCGGGCAGGGGGTGCAGGTACTCGTCGAAGCCCGGCGCCTTCAAGAACCCTATTATCCTTGGTTTCTCGGGTACTGTGAGGTTTATTGCGAAGAGAGGGTCTACTCTACGGTACGTGACGACGTAGAGCATGTTGCCTAGGAATCTGACAGCGTGAATCCTCTCCCTTACAGCTATGTGGTGTAGGCTGGACAGGGGCGTCAGCGTGGTAGCGTTGAACACGTATAGGCTTACATCCCCGCTGTAGGGGTCATCAACTACTACCCGGAGGAACCCCTCATACTCGTCTATCTGCCACTGCTTCCTAACTGTCCCGGTGATGGTGGTGTGGGCTGCTGGCTCGACGCTGCCGGGTGTTGCCTTGAACCTTACGATCGTGGTGTTGCCCCTCGGGAGGAATACTGGTGTTGGGAACCCGGACTGTTTTGGGAGGGATCGTAGCTTCTCCTCTAGGTCTCCTAGGCTGAAGTTGGCTCCAAGCACTTTCCTCAAGTAGTCTGTGCCGGCAACTGCCAGGTACACGTTGCCTTTAGGTGACACGTAGAGGCTGTAGGGTCTGGTGCCGACGATGATGCTGTAGGAGCCCTTGCCCGTTGACATGTTGATTGCCGACACCACCACAGCATCTCTGCCTAGGCCGGCGAGGAACGCGTTGCCCTTGAAGCCCGCATCGGCTACAGTATTGTTGCCGGCAGCCCTAAGTATGATGGGCCTTATAGGGCTCATAGACCATGTAACCACTAGGAGCGTGTCATTGAATAATCTCGCATCATAGAATGCTCCCGGGAGAAACTCGATCCACTTCAGCCTTAGCCCCGGGGTGAAGTATGCGATGAACGTTTTTGGGGCGACCAGCGGGATCGAGGGGGTGGCGACACCTAGAGCTATAAGGCCTCCTCCATAAACCAGGACCCCTCTAACAGTGGCCTTGTAGTCCACCACCGCAACAGTATGCTCGCCGAGAGAGTCCTTGATAACAAGCCTCCCTCCCCCCAGGCTCCCCTCAACGATACTGTTAAGGTCAAGCGTGGCTGCCAGCGTGATGTTTGAGGGGGGCCAAGCCCTATAGGCTTCAACAACCCCTCTCCTAGCAAGGAAGATGAAAGTACCATTGTTGCCTACTATATCGGGCTCACGTATACCGGGCACCTGCACGTTAACAGTGCCAAACTCCGGCGCACCGCCCCGCAGGGGGGCCTTA
>QNYQ01000047.1 GCA_003978665.1 Hyperthermus sp. | reverse complement strand
TGGCGCCGGGGGCGGGATTTGAACCCGCGCGGGGACACCCCCACCGGCTTAGCAGGCCGGCGCCATACCAGGCTAGGCGACCCCGGCTTCCATTGCGTAACACTCATTATGGTTTTGTGGTTTAAAGCTTTACGTTGTTTATTGGGGTTGTTGCGGGCTTGAGGTTTGAGGAGGCTTTATGGCCTCAGCAAGTGCTGCGGCGTATATCCATTCACATAGCTGGTGAAGTTGTTGTTAGTAAGAGTCCTGGCTCTGTGCTGCGTAAGTGGCGTGAGATTTTCGGGGCCAGTCAGCTTGAGATAGCTAGGCATATGGGTGTTACTTCCAGCGTTATAAGTGATTATGAGAAGGGTCGCCGTAATCCGGGTTCAAGTTTTATTCGGCGTTTCGTTGAGGCCTTGTTGGAGGTTGATGCTTCTAGGGGTTGGCCGACGGTTAGCAAGCTTGTGCGTATGCTTAACTTAAACTATCTTGGTGCTGTGTTGGATATGGAGGAGTTTGAGTATGGGGTTGGTCTTGACGAGTTGATTGATGCTGTTAAGGGTATTCCTTTGAACTCTATGTTATTGGATTCTAAAATCTATGGTTATACTGTTGTGGATAGTTTGAAGGCTATTGTTAGTCTCAGTGGTAGTGATTTTCTCAACTTGCTGGGTGCTACGAGCCAGAGGGCTGTAGTGTTCACTAACGTGTCTACGGGGCGGAGCCCTATGATAGCGTTGAGGGTCTCAACTATTAAGCCTGCAGTGATTGTGATGCATGGTCTTAAAAAGGTTGATCCGTTGGCGTTGTGGATTGCCGAGACCGAGCGGACGCCGGTCATCCTAAGTGTTGCGGGCTCGGCTAGGGAGATCGTGGATAGGCTTAGGAGGCTTTCCTCCTCTCCTCTATCAACATGATGGCTGCAGCAATATCTCCTCCAGCCTCTTTTAGCGCGTTTCTAGCCTCTTCTAAGCTAACCCCCGCCTGCTCGGCAACAAGTCTTACATCGTCCTCGCTTATGTCCTGCCCGGTTGCCTCTCCCCCATATTCACGCTCTTCTATGGTGCTTGATACAGCCTGCAGCATTACGGCGTTGCCTTGCATGCGGATGAGTAAGGCCTGGGGAGTATGTAGTACTATTTCTCTTCCATCCTCTAATCTTACAGCTATTTCTTCAGCGTTAATAACATCAACCTTAACGTTTTTCAGCCCAAGCCTCTTGAACTGTCTCCTCACCTCTGCCGGGTTTAGGCGGAACAAAGGTTCTTCTCCTCCGACCCCGCCATGTAATTCTCGGCTCTACTATCGGTGTAATATAGGGTTAGTTTTAGTTAATTAAGTATCAGAGGAGTTGAGTTTGATCTACTGGCTCGGGCGCGCACTAAATTGCTTATGTTTTTACTTGAACGCTACAGGGTAGGCTAGTACTGGCAGGTATACTGGTATGTACCTGCCGCCTTCAATGATTAGGTCAATGCGGAGGGGGGCCATATTGTATAGTCCCATGTTCAAGGTGGCTGTCCCATTGCCGTGGTAGTTGGCTATGAGCTTAACGGCTGGCGTGGGCTTCTCTTTGAGCCGTGCTGTTGCCAGGCTTACTATGGGTGCTTCGCCGGGCGATAATATAAAGGTGCGCTTGGCCACTAGTGCTCCTTTAGCCGAGTATGCTTCAACCTCTAGTTCTCCCGAGCCGCTTGCGGCTATCATTGCATAGCCAGCTTCTCCTAGAAGCTCTGGCACGCTGATCTCTATATGGTTAAGTGTTTTGTTTAACGTGTATGTTTTCCTGACTGGTTTTGGAAAGAGCCTCCAGATGTCCCTTATCTTTACGGCCTCCACCTCATAGGTTGCCCTGTACCCGCTTAGCTTGGCCCCTTCTAGGGCTTCAATGCCTACGAAAATGTTGTATGAGGTATTGCTCGCTTCCTGTATCGCTAGTGTTGAAGCCAGCCTGGCTCCGGAGGCATTCTTGACGGCTATGGTGACGCTTCTATCACCTATGTTAAGTCTTACCCCTTTCACGTTAACACTCTTATCGAGGATAACTTCGAGGTTACATACAAGGACCTTGTCGTCGGGCATTGCTGTACAATAGCCTGCGGCCATAGGATTTATCTTGTTCTTCGCGACTATACTGCCGTAGGCCATGAGGGCGATCGATGCTAGGGCTATTATAAACGCGGCTATACACGTGAGGGCTGTAAGCCTTGCAGACATTCCAGCTCCTCCCCCTGACGCAAGGGTTAGACTAGCCCTGCGCTTTGAAGTTGTAACATTCGTAGGGAGTCTATGTCACGCAATGATACCCCACATTATTCTATGCTCCATCTTATAAAATCCCGCAGAGTTTCTGGCGGCGGCCCGTGAACCTCCCGCCCGAAAACCCTATAAAGCTGATCACGAAACCCTCAGTGAAGCCTGGGCTAGGTCAGAGAACTCCAGCTCTACCCGCCGTAGCTCAGCGGTAGAGCGCCCGGCTGTAGAGGTTTGGCTCGGCCTCGCGCACCCGACACTCCCCAATGCTCGGGAAGGGAGCGGATGAGGGTGCGTCAGCTGGCTGCAGTAACCGGGCGGTCCGGGGTTCGAATCCCCGCGGCGGGACCATTGCTCCCGCCATACTTCTCTTCAACCAAGCTCCATGCTATATCTGCGGCTTGACTGAAGCATACCTCGCGCTCTCTCTGTGTCTTTATAATAGTTTATTTTTATATTGGGATGATTGCTGGGGCTTTGTTTGGTTTTTAAGGAGGCTTACTCGGTCGAGGCTTTTCCCTTAAGGCTTCGTATACTTCTGTCATGTGGCGGAGTGTGGGGTTGGTTCGTACTTGGCTGTGGTCGTGTCTGAGGGGTTGAACCTTACTGGTTTAAGCGATATTGTAGGTTCCCTTGTCTCTGAACCTACTGCTGGTGTTGCGGTGGTTATTCAACTGGTTTTGGGTTTTGCCGCGGGATACTATATGGCTAAGGTAGCAAAATATTTACTAGCCCTGATAGGGGTCTTTACTCTTGGTGCGATGGTTGGTGCGTGGGGTGCGAGCGGTTCTTTAGAGGATGCTACGAGGAAAATTGGGGAGGAGTTGATGTTGAGTAAGAGTGATGTGGTTAAGTTGATTAGGGCGTTTAGCTTCGTATTGGTTGGGCCTACGGCTATAGGTTTTATGGTAGGATTGCTTGTTGGCTTCCTTAGACGCTAGAAACTCCTGCTCTGCACAGCTAGGTGGTGTTGGCTATATTGAAGGTTAGGAGGCCTACAGCCAGTGAGATGGAGAGGCTTAGGATTCTTGCAGACTATCAGTTCGGCTACCCTGCTGGCGACATATTGATAACCGATGAAGTTATGGTTGCTGTCTCTCCGGGGACGGGTAGGATACGTGAAATATATGGTTATGAGGGGCTCTTAGCTGTATTACGGGCCCACGATTATTTCTACTCGCTGAGCCTCAAGGGTGCCCGGAGGCTCCTTGCTCTTCCCTTTCCAAGGCTTAGGGCGGTAGTAAAATCAGGGGTTGTAGTAGGGAAGAGTGTCTCCTGCAGAGCTGTTAGCATGATCGATTCCGAGCTTTATGCTGGCGAAGAGGTTATTGTAGTGGATAGAGAGTTAAGGCTTTTGGGTGTAGGTAGACTACGGCTAGCACCCGAAGAGATAATGGAGCCTACTTGCCATGGTGAGGCAATACGTTTACGAAAACTCTCTGATGAGGTGAAGGAAGAAAATGATGCTTGAGGTTTACCGCTTCAAGTCGATACGAATATTCTACGATAGCAGGGTTAGAGGCAGCGATCTCTTCATAACAGGGTTTAAGGGGTTCGGTTCTGTCGGCTACATAACCACCATGCACTTTGTTGACAAGCTCTCATGCAGCAAGGCTGGCTTCATACTTCCAAAATATTTGCCCGAAGAAGTCACTCCTGACCCACGTGGGGGTGTTGCGGGAGCATTTACTCTCTATGCATGTAGTGTAAACGGGGATAGAAAGCTTACCGTGTTAATAAACAATGATGTGCCAGTGGTGCATGAGAGGGCCAGGTTTGCAGAGGCGGTAGTAAGGTGGCTGCGCGAGTTGAATATAGGGGAGGCAGTGCTTGTAGGCGGATTTGATTCAAGGTTTAGGGAAGGTAATGAGGTCTTACGCTGGGTTGCATCAAGCTATTATTCAAGGAGGCTTAGCGAGCCGCTAATGAGCCATGGTCTCTACGTTATAGGTCCATTAGCTCTCTTGCTCATGTTTGCTGAAATATACAGCTACCCTGCTGTGGCAATATTACCTTATGCTGAAGCTGCCAGGCCGGATCCTAGGGCTGCTGCTACGGCGATAAATAAGATAGGCGAATTGTATGGGTTCAGCCTCCCCGTTGATGAGTTGTTAGAGAAGGCTAAGGAAATAGAGGAGATGATAGAGGCTCTAGAAAAGCAGCAGCGTGAGAGCATTATAGGGTCCGGGAGCGAGAGGGTATACATGTAAATGTAAACGATGTATGGAATCCTGGTATTGAGGCCTAGTATCGAGGATTCTCTTCGACAGTTAATGCCTCAAAATATTTAGCAGTGTTCGCTCCGTAGCTTTTTGACATGCACGTATCTGGCCAGTTCGCGTGCTATGGCTATGGTCCACTCGTGGTTAATGCACTCGATTGCTTCGATTTCCCTGTAGCCCTGGGATACTATGTATCGGGCTATTCTCTCGGCAGTAGTTTTCACAACCTCTGGGTAGGGATACTTGTTGGCTTCGAATTGAGATAAGGGATAGGTCTCGGCTAGCTCCTCGGGGATTACGCCTATGTAAAGCATGTATCCTATTATATGGCTCTCTTTATCTTCCTCCTTTATCTTCCTATATATCTTCGTCGCCGTGAAAGGCTTATCCAATACTGGTATTAATACGGCCCTTGTTTTCCGAGTCCTCATCCTCCTCAACAGCATCCTATTATGCTGCATTATTCTAGGATGAGCCAACGTCTCTGGACCGTAAAGGAAGATTCCTTTTGCCTTTCCTCCTTTAACTCTGGGTGCGTGTAATGTAACGTAGTTGGAATATATTGTGCGGAATCTGGTGAAGGCTTGTCTTAGTGATGGATGGCTGCCGCTCCTCTCTTCGAGCAGCTCCCACAGCCTACCCTCTCTTATAGCCTGCCTTACCTCCTTTATTGTTAGTGAGAGTACGTAGAGGTTGTGGAGCGCTATGAGTCTCGTTCTTTCCTCTTTTGGCATCTTCTTTAGTTCTTCTATACTGTAGCGTCTACATACTGGACAGTTGCATGGTAGCTGTTCGAGCTCTTGTATCCTGTATGTTCGTGTCCTGGTCATATATCTATCGTCTCTCGCGTAGAGGATATATGACGCGGAATCAAATAAGTCGACGCCTAGAGCTACGGCGAAGGGTATTATCATGGGGTGACCTGCTCCGAAGAGGTGGAGAGGCACTGTCCATGGTAGTATCCTTCTAACGGTGTATATCATGTCGGTTAGTAGACTGTACTCGTACCTCTCTAGGAGAACTGTTGGGCTTCCCAGGGCCACCAGCCTATAGGGGCCCAGTAGGTGGAGCGATCTTTTAGCGCTTAGTTCTAGGAGGCTTAGGTGAGATCCTCCCTGGATTGGGAGTGTCCATACACGCTTCTCGGGATCTATGTAGCTTAGGGCCTCTCTAGCCCTCCTTATGGTTTCCTGAACTGTGAGGTATGCTTTATCGTAGTTATCGGTCCATCCTGTGGGCACGTCGAGTATCACAGCTATATCGGAGTTTATGTGTTTTTGAAACTCGACGATCTCTCGTTGGCTTACGTCTATACTGCCATATTGCAGTATTTGATATGCCCCCGAGTCGGTCATAACTATGCCTTCGAAATTCAACCGTTTATGTATATCGTTTGCCTTATTTTTTTCTCTCTTCCACATAAGGTATGCATTGGTTATTACGGCAGTGAAGCCTACATCTATAATATCGGTGATGCTTACTTCCTGGCGTATGGGGTCTATAACTGGCAGTAGTGCCGGTGTTTCAAGCCATCCTCTGGGCGTTAGGATTCGCCCTATTCTCCCGGCAAGATCCTTATCCTTGACTTCGAAGGCTCCGAGAGTCTTCAACTCACCTTCTCTCCTCTCCTCTTTTGCTCAAGGTACTCTCTTAATAGAAAGCTAACTTTTGCAGCCAAGCTACCGCTCCCCTCTACTCCGTGCTCGGTCACTCTGATGGAGTTGTATATCATAACTACCCCGGCATCTTCGAATACCTTTACGCCATCGGGTCTTATGCCAAGCTTCTTCACAATGTAGTCTGCAAACTCGCGTGGCTCGAAGAGCGAGATCTCCTTCGATCGGATTTCAGCAATGATTTTACCACTTAGGATTAGAAGGGGCACCTTACTATCTCCAACGTCAGCGTCGGCAAGCATTATATTCATGTCCGGGTAGTCATAATCCTGGAATATGCCCCTATACCTCTTCCCGTTAACGAGTACTATTTCAACATTTTTCCCGACAAGCTTGTTGAGTTCGGCTACAATTCTTCTTCCACGGGCCTGGATGTAGGCGGACACTCTTTGCTCACCCCTCATCATCTAAGCCAGCTTCTAAACTAAGAGTTTTTAGGCAAGGTTCTAGGCCTCCTTCGCGTTGGGATGGAGAATGGCTAGCTCTGTGCTGCTGGAGTTTAAAGGCAGGGTAGTTGATTCTAGGCGGCAGCTGATACCAGGCATGTTGATTACGAGAATAGAGTCCGATGATGGTAAAGTGACACTTGAAATGGATACTCACGAAGAACTTATAGTTTTTCATAGGGGGCAAGAAGTGGAGGTGTATATATCACGCACCAAGCCTGAATACAGGGAGGAGATAGACTATGTGGTTCATGCTACACTTGCATCCCTTAAAGAGGCCGGTGAAGGAGAAAACGCTTACCTCTTCTCGGCCGGAGGCTTGCTTTTCATGTTGAGAACCCCGCTAAAACTAGACGTCAAACCTACAGAGAAAGTATTCATAAAAGTGGCGCCGACCCAGGTGACCAAATAGGAGCGTGACAGAAGGGCTATTTTTCAACTCGTTTTAACTTGCCTACTCGTCTCGTCAGGAACCTATAGCTTTACCTAATGCACTTTTGCCCGCCCCTCCCACGTGGACTGACCCCCTGCACTAGTAGAGAATGGGTCTACTTGGCTTTAGACGTGGGGCGAGGAAACCCTGGAGGAGTGTCGAGTAGCAGGCTTAACGATGAAGACTCTTCCTACAAAGGGGACAATGCGGGAACGGGCCTTGCCCTACTCCTGGCCTTAATCTCTACATGGCTTATAGTGCATGGCGTGAGAGGTGCTGAAAGCTTAACGCGTATACAGCAGCGTGGCCTGCTGCACAAGGGGGTTTGGCTGGCAGCCCCGCTAGCTGCAGTAATTGTTATTACACTTGCTATAACCCTAGTGTTTAAGCGCCGTTTTCAAATCACATGCGTCACTCTCGTCGCATCAAAATACGCGTCCATGAACCTATTAATGAGAGAGCTCCACGAGTTTAAGAAAATGATATCATCACTCTCCACTATTCATGGGATAGCGCTCGTGGAGTACACTGTGAACGGGGACCACGCCCAGCTCTGCATAAAGCATTCGGCTTCAGCAGATTTATCTGTTAAACTGGCCCTACAACTAATGCCAGCCCTCTTTAAGTCAATAGTGGTAAAGGAAGTGTTCTCGTCTCCTGCACACGCTGGATTTAGCTGCAAATACGTGGTTTATAGAGAGGTTTCAGAAGCTCTCCTGAAACTCTTAGAGGTAGTGGAGCACGAGAAGACCATAGTAATAGACTTAAAATCCTACACGAAGCCAGTAAGGGAGAAGCTTAAGGAGAAAAACTCTCTAGTTATAGACGTAGGTCATATAGTAACCACAAAGGACAAAATCAAGACAGTATTATGGCAGCTAAGAAACAGTATTAGAAGCAGTGAGGAGGTATACAGCATCGTCTTGCTCGGCATAGACAATAAGAGCTACATGACTCTACCACATGCACTAAGGAAGCTCATCGGGAGAGAAAAGATATCCCAATGCCTAGCACTACTTCCGGCAGCATAACGATGCCATAGCATGACACTACTTTATAAAGCCCGCCCCAACTCTCGAGCCCTCCCCCGAGGGAAAGGCGCACTTAAGCACAAA
>QNYQ01000005.1 GCA_003978665.1 Hyperthermus sp. | reverse complement strand
TCTGATCCCCTAATCATTGAGTGCATGTTGAAAAGTAGCCCTAGCTTTCATCTTATAAGTGTAGAGGATATTGGAGGCTGTGGTGGGAGTGGAATAGTGGAGGGATGTTTAACGTGATGATGCTACCCTATGCTGACCCGAGCTTCCCTATGAGATGATGTACATTGACCTCTCTGAGTAATCTGGTTAAGACTCTCAAAAAGGGTTCTGGGGCAGCTGCTGCCCCTATATTGCTATTGAGTAGAGTGGGTCTAGAAGGAAACCCATTACTCCAGTCAAGAAGGCCACCTTTAGTGTTGACCTGGTTCTTCGTGCTATTTCTATAGCCTCTTCAACCGTGGAGGCTCTGGTAAGCATGTAGATAGCATGAACGATTAATGCTATAGTTGTTGATGAGAGTACTAAATATACGACACCATACTGGCCATATAGTAGAGGAATGGGGGCTAAGAGTATTGTGGCGGAGAGCACTATGGATGCCAGCTTAGAGGCTCTAACGGGGCCTCGCGTAACTGCAAGTGTCATATAGCATTGCTTCTTGTCACCATGGTAGTCCTCAACACCTTTTACTATTTCCCTCCCAAAAACTAGACTATAAGCTATAATAGCCGGGATCAACGAGGCTAGGGGCAGAGGCGCAGCCTCCTCTACCGCCTTGTAAAGCGAGCCTATGAGTATTGTTGCCGAAGAATTCAACGCTACTACCATATTGCCTAATAGGCCACTCCTCTTAATCCAGCGTGAGTATTCGTGGACGAGGCAGGCATTTACCAGTACGAAGGCTAATATGAGGAGGCCGAGCCCTAAGGCGCTTGCTACCCCTCCTGCAAAGAACGCGTAAGCCAGCGTTCTAGCCTCTTTTAATGATATTCTTCCCGAAGGCAGTGGCCTCCAAGGCTTACTGATCGAGTCGCTTTCCAAGTCATAGTAGTCGTTTATAATGTATCCTGCAGCCGCAATTAGCGCTACTATGAGCATTACTGTAGCCAATCCAGGATCCGTGGACAGCTCGTTTTCCCCGTAAGCGGTGGATGCAGCAAAATAGCCTGCCAACACGCCTAACATGGCCACGATGAGGTTATGAGGCCGCGTTAACTCTAGGATGGCTCCCAGCTTCTCCAGCATCAAAATACATTCACCCAGCCCACCTACTATGCTAAAGCATTACCGCCATAGCTTTCGGAGATTAAATTGAAGCCAGGGAACACTAGGAGCACTCTCAGGCTTGTCTCCCGAGCTGCGAGGATTATAAACCAGAACAGGATACTTTACATGAAACTCTACGATAATGGAGTTGTGAAAGCCGTAGTAAGGGGTGATAGTGGGGCACTATACATAGTGGTATTGGATACGAGAACCTTAAACGCACGGTGCAGCTGCCCTCACTTCAAATATAACGGCACATGCAAACACACGTACGCCCTAAGGCTAAGATATCTTTCCCATTTACGTCGAAACATTCAATTATCTAAGAAAGACGCAAACAGCAAGCCCCTAAGGGTATTGAGGACCAAAAAGACTTAAGGCCCTAGCAACATCACATGTTTAGGCATAGGAGGTAGCCCACGCTAAGGAGATACCCTGGAACATTCGTACAAACTGTGACAGCTCAGAGGGGCAATGTTCTTGGAAGTATATGAGTACAAGTATGTACCTGGCATCATTGACGGAGAAACCCTAAGCCTCGCCATACGGAATCCGGGTAGAAAGTTCAGAAGCCTCGTCTCCAAGTCGTACGTTGAGAGAGTGCGGGGAAGGCTAATTATAGCTCACGAGGAAGCAGGCTGCGAGCTTGAGATTGACGTGAATGATGCTCCACCGAGGATAAGCCCTACTACTCTTTACCACGTAGATTGTGGCTCCAGCACCATTATACCACTGCAAGCTCACAGTAGTGGAGTCTTCATCAAGCTATATAAGCCCGAAAAGGGGAATCATGTAACACTTGTTATAAACGGTATTCACATGCATAGGTATAAGGGCATTACACCACTTAAGGATGCAGCACTAAAAGTGAAGTATTTAGGAGCCGTGAGAGGAGCTAAGGTTCTTGAGATAGGCACGGGTCTTGGATACACAGCCATAAGCGCCCTAAAAAGAGGAGCCTCGCTCATATATACCATCGAAGCCAATAAGCTAGTACTACATCTCGCCTCCCATAACCCTTATAGCAGACTGCTGTCTGATGGGCGCGTACGCATTCTAGTGGGCGACGCTAGCAAGGTTATAAGATATATTCGATCAGAGGCATTCAGCAAGGTACTCCACGATCCACCCCGCTTTCAGCTTGCCGGACAACTGTATAGCGGAGAGTTCTATAGTGAAATTTTCCGCGTACTTAGGCCAGGTGGTACACTGCTGCATTACACTGGCGAACCATTACGCGGGAGAGGGCGCGGGCATGGACCCATAGTTAAAGGGGTAATGGATCGCTTAAGGAGAGCGGGTTTTCATAGGGTTCGCTATATAGAGGAGGTGGGAGCTGTTATAGCATGGAAACCATGACTGGCAAGAATTTCTTTAAAAATCCTCTCTGGAGGATAAGGCAGAGGCTAGCTGGGTGGATGCTTTGGCCTCATTTCCACCCTCACCCTTACGCGCCGATATAGCAATAATAGGGGGCAGCGGTCTTTACGATCCAGAGATGCTAAGCGATGTCAAGGAAATCAAGGTATACACCCCCTACGGCGAGCCAAGCGACTACATCAGCGTTGGAGTGATGAGGGGGAGGAGAGTAGCTTTCCTGCCTAGGCACGGCAGGGGGCATCGCATACCGCCACACCGGATTAATTATAGGGCTAACATATGGGCTCTCAAGTCGATGGGGGTAAAATGGGTGGTTAGCGTATCAGCTGTAGGCTCGTTGCGCGAGGACTACAAGCCTGGTGATATAGTTGTACCAGACCAGTTCATAGACATGACGAAGAGAAGGGACTACACTTTCTTCGATGGGGGAGTAGTTGCTCACGTAAGCATGGCGGAGCCTTTCTGCAGCCAGCTACGTGAACTCTTAGTTGAAGCTGCCAGGGAGAGAGGCTATCGGGTACATGACAGGGGCACTTACGTGTGTATAGAGGGGCCCCGCTTCTCAACGAAGGCAGAGAGTAATGTATGGAGGAACGTGTTTAAAGCAGACATAATAGGGATGACACTCGTGCCAGAGGTGAACCTGGCCTGTGAAGCGCAACTATGCTACGCTACACTGGCCCTGGTTACTGATTACGACGTGTGGGCTGAGAGGCCTGTTACAGCTGAGGAGGTAGCTAGAGTAATGAAGGAAAATACTGAGAAGGCAAAGCAGATCCTATACAGCCTTATACCTCGCCTACCCGAGAGCCCTGAGGAAGGGAAATGTAGTTGCTGTCGGTCACTCCAGACAGCACTCCTTTAAGCGCCTCGGAGCTGTCAAGGCTCGAGGACAGTGCCTGGAATGCTGTGAACGAGACTGAACCAGGCTTCCTCAACACCGTCGACACTCTCGTAATAGCTTACAGTGGAAGCTATTATGCTGAAGCCGCAGCATATATTGCCTACTGGCCCCTCCTGCTACTAACCGGCAAGAGGATAGCTATAGGACCGCTCGAGGATTACCTCTACTACATGGCAGCGTATATCAGCGGAGACCATGCTGTGTTAGCATTCATTGAGCCGGGCTCCGAGAACAACGCGGCGAGACTCCTCCACGTTACCCGGGCAATGAACATAGCTGCGCTAATTATAGCGCCACCGCTCCCCCCTCCTGTAAGAGACTTCATTGACGAAAAACTCCACTCGGTAATCGAGGCGGCCAGTAGCCATTTAGACATGTACTATATCCTTGCCTCTGCCAAGCTCGCACTAAAAGTGCTACAGGATGGAGGGGCAGGTGCTAGCCAGAGACTCCGGAGAATAAGAGAGGAGTATGGCGCCATAACACTTGTCTACGAGGAGCTCCTAGAACAATATCGTACGGAATTGGATACGCTTAGGGAGAGTATTAGGGGTGGGGGAGATGTTCAATTGTACTACTCTACTACGCTACGCCCCGCGGCCAGGTACACAGCATTTATAGCGCGGTACAGGTATGGGAGGAGGGTGTTCACGCAGCCGCTTACACAGCTTCTAAGCGAGCTAGCCAGCGTACGCGGGGCGGTAGGCAGCGTAATAGTGTACTCTACGGACGTCGAGGAGGACATCGTAAAGGAGGTAGAGTTCAAGCTGAGGTTCAAAGCTAACGTCAATAAGTACTTGAACCTAAGACTGCACACGGATCCTTTAACAGCCCCCCTCTATGCTTCCATGATAGCACACAACATGTAAGGGAGCGGTATCAGACCCCTTAGCATGCCGGGCTTTGGATAGAGGGATAGGGGGTCGATGGGCTTTAAGCTGGCAATCCTCCACTCTACACCCAGGCCTTCATGGTCATCGGTACAGTTATTGAATGCTGCTGTGAGGGAGGGGGTCGAGGGCCACTATATACTATGGGATTATATAGCTGTTAGGAATAGTGAAGAGTGCAGAGTGCTTTACCAAGACCGCTGTTTTCCCTTTGACGCAGTTATAGTAAGAGGGTTGGGCAGGGGGCTGACCCTCGACAGGTTCCTCTACCGCTACTCAGTGCTCAAAGCACTGGAGGAGGATGGAGTTGTTGTCGTAAACCCTGCCGACTCTATTTTCCTGGCCCGTAACAAGCTCCTAAGCCTACTACAGCTCAAGAGCTGTAACATACCGGTTCCCTACACGTTTGCCACAGAGAATCCTGCCCACGCTATAAGGTTTGCCGAGAACGAGGAGGTTGTAGTAAAGCCTATTATGGGAAGCCTCGGCCTCGGCTCATTCAGGGTAAAAGGAATTGATGCAGCATACCACGTTATTAACTTCCTGGCGCAGCTGGGGCAGCCAATATACATGCAAAGATATGTGGAGAAGAAGGGTAACCGTGACATTAGGGTCATGGTTGTTGGAGGCAGAGTCATAGCAGCAATATATAGGTATGCAGGAGAGGGAGAATGGAAAACAAACATTGCACGTGGAGGTAGGCCACGCCCAGCCCACATAGGCTTAGAGGTAGAAGATATTGCAGTAAAGGCTACATCCTGTCTTAAGCTAGTATACTCGGGAGTCGACATAATCGAGTCCACCAACGGAAAGCTCTATGTTGTAGAGGTCAACGCCTCCCCCCTTTGGAGAGGACTCCTAAAAGCAACCGGAATAAACCCAGCAATACACATAGTACGCGAGACAGTCCTCCTAGCAATAAACAAGAGGGAAGCCAGGAAAATCAGGAAGATCTAGACACTTGTAGGGGATAGAGGAGGAGCTTTGCCCAGGGAAAACTCAGCTGTCCTGGCCCTCATCAATCATCAGCTGAGCCAGCGCAGAGACACTCATCACGACCCCTCGGCCAACAGTTTCACTACACCAGACCCGGGGGAGAGCTGTATAAAAGGCACTTTAAGCTGGGACGCGAGCTCAGTCCGAGAACTCCACTTCATCGAAGACCCTCCTTCTCCGCTGGTTTGCTATACATCACCGCGCCCAATTAGTAGAGAGTAAAGTCTAAAGCATGCCTTATCGCTCTGTCGAGCCGAACCCCTTGAGTCCGTGCTTAAGCATAGACAGCATACTGGCCGGAAGATACTTGGCTAGTCTAGGTAGATCCCTCAGCCTAAGCTCCCCCAGTCCTAGGCCAGTAAAAATGCTGGGGGGAAGTTTTTCGAGAAGCTTAAGCCTAAGGCTGGGGGAGGCTTTCACAGCCTTGTCGAGGATACGCTTCTGAATATTTATCCAGGCAGCCATCCTCTTTACCTCCGAACTCAGCCCTCCACCCTCAATAACCTCCATCGCAGCCCTAGCCGAAGCCATTGAGGGCCTTATTCCCTCGCCAGACAGGGGGTAAACAAAACCCGCAGCCTCACCTATAACCGGGATCTCCCTCCTCAACCAGTCTATCCTTGCACCGCCAACATATATCCAGGAGCCCTTAACGTGCGAGAGAGCCTCCACTACCCCAAACCTTCTCCGGACAAAAAACTCTAACATGCCCATGAGCCTCTTAGGCTCAGCGAAACCGCCGACACCCACGTCGACAACACTAGGCCCACGGGGAAAGACCCAGTAATAGCCTACAAGGCTAGGGTCGAAATGCAGCTCTATCACATCCTCCACTCCATCGCTCACCCTAAAGAGCCTCTGTACAGCATAGATCATCGAATCCCCCCTAAACCCAGCCCCACACTGGACATAGAGGCTATGGCCCACCGCAATAACCAGATAGCCATCATCAACACCGGAAACACTAACAGCACCACTACAATCATAAATCACACGTACATGACGTTTCCGGAGCTCAGCATAACTAGAAACAAGCCTCTTGAGTAGGAGAGGCTTATCAATTATATAGCCCCACTTCCCATACTCCTCCCTAACAAGCCTACCATTAACATACACACGATACCCATTTATGTCAGCGATCACAGCATCAGAAGGCAGATCAAAAACCCTCTCAACCTGCCTGGGCACCGCCCAGCCACAAGCCTTAGAACCAGGATAGGGCGAGTGATCGTAAACTACAACATCATAACCCCTACTCCCCGCCAAAAACGCCAACAATGCACCCGCAGGGCCAGCCCCAATAATCGTCAACTTCTCCATAGCATCTAGCCCCCTAAGAGGAGGGAGGCTCCCACCGAAGAAGACCCCTCTGGGGGTGCTGGGGCTGCGGCCAGCATTAAACCATATGGCTTCACGCCTATCCTGTAGCAGCACTCCTTACCCTAGGATAGAGCATGGCGTTGATTATGAACCTTGGCAGCTCGTATATGATGTATTGAGTGTCCTTAAATATGCTTGAAATGATCCTCTGAGCCTTCGCCAGGAAGAAGTCTATGGTCGAGTAAGCCCTGCCAAGAGAAGAGGCCCACTTAAGGAAAAGCTTAAGGCCGGGCTCACGCTGCACTTTCAAAGGGTCACTACTATCCCTTATATCATCAGCTATCTGGTACGTTATGCCCAGTATCTCACCCAGCCTAGAAGCCTCCTCTAGGAGATCAATCCTACCCGCAGCTATAGCGCCGAGCTCGGCCGACAACCTGAAAAGAGAGCCGGTCTTAAGCCTCACCATCTCCATGTAAGTCTCCTTGCCAGCCCTCTCACCGTCAATAAACGCGTCCAAAACCTCGCCACGAGAAATATCAAGCCACGCTCTAACAGTCCTCTCCAACGCGACTGCACCATACCTCTCATAGACTATCCTCTGAGCGAAAGGTATCAGGATATTAGACACCATAACGGTCTTCTTAAGCCCAAGCCTCACCCATGCAGCAGCACTACCCCTACGCGTCAAAT
Organism: Hyperthermus sp.; assembly: GCA_003978665.1. Lineage (GTDB taxonomy): Archaea > Thermoproteota > Thermoprotei_A > Sulfolobales > Pyrodictiaceae > QNYQ01. The sequence goes on along the minus strand of QNYQ01000005.1, from coordinate 1,196 downwards.
CCTCGTCGATAATATCGTCGAGAGCCAGGCTAGAAGCATGAACAAGCTCAACAGCCACGGCAGCATCAAGGGCATCCGACACACTCGCACCAAGAGCCTCAGCAAAACTAACCAGGAGAAACCCCCTAAGCCTCTTACCCCCCCGAGCAATATACTTAGCAGCCTCCACCACAGCAGCCTCAGGCAAACCCTCAAGATAACGCTCAATAGCGTCATCTATAAGAGCCCTAACACTCTCCCAACGCCGACTAATAGCAGCGCTAACGCTGTCATCAAGCCTCATGGCTGTCTACCTTACCTAAACCACTCCCACACTACCCCATTCCCCACACGCACAAAAACACCAGAGATAATATGCCATACGTAACAAGACCAGCCAAAAACCACCAACACTTAAACCCCACCACGCACCAAAGAAGCCAAGAGGACTACAGACACCAAGAGGGAACAAGAACATGTTCAAAGCCAGACTCTCCTACCCAGACGCCCGCTCCTTCCACAGCATGCTAGACGCCCTAGCTAAAATAGTTGACGAGGCAGCAATGACGATAAAACCCGAAGGCGTAGAAGCAATAGCGCTCGACCCCGCCAAAGTAGCACTAATAAGAATAAACCTCCCAGCAGAAACATTCATAGAATACGACGTACGTGAAGAAGTCAAACTAGGATTCAACGTACCCAACACAGTCAAAATAATAGGCAGAGGAAAGAAAGGAGACAAACTAGACATAGAAATCGGAGACGAATACGTACAATGGTACATAATAGGCTCAACAATAAAAAGATACAAGCTACTCAACCTCGACATACCAGTACCCGAAATACCCGAAGCAAACTTCCAATTCAAAATCCACGTATCAATGATAGTAGACCCATTCAAAAACGCCCTAAGAGACGCGGAAGCAGTAGGCGACACCCTAGAACTAGAAACACCAGACGAAAACACCCTAATAATACGGGGCATAGGAGCCTCAACATCGGAGACGAGAATACAGAGTGACTCACCAGCCATAGTAGACTTCAAAGTAGAAGAGCCCGGAAAAGCAGCCTACAGCATAGAATACCTCAAACACATACTATCCCTAACCAAGGTAGCCGACACAATAACGATAGAATACTCAAACGACATGCCACTACGACTACGCTTCCAGCTACCAGCAGGCGGAACCATAGAATACCTCCTAGCACCAAAAATA
>QNYQ01000025.1 GCA_003978665.1 Hyperthermus sp. | reverse complement strand
TTGTTTTTAGTTTGAATTTTATGTTTATTAGTCCTTTTGTTGTTTCGTTTGTTGTTATTGTTGCTTCGTAGGCTTCTAGTATTGCTTTGATTATTTCTGTTGCGTATTGTGTTGTTTGTGGTGTTGAGAGGTGTGGGGAGGCTGCTATTATTTGGTGTTCTTGTTCTCCTTCTATGATGTCTACTGGTATGTTTGGTAGCATTGTTTTTGTTATTGTTGCTATTCCTTTTAGGGGTTCTATTCCTCTTGCTTTTGTTGAGAGTGCTATTAGTCTTGCTAGGTTTGCTGTTTCTTTTGTGATTGTTTGGGCTTGTTGGCTGCATTGTTGGAGTATTTTGGTTAGTGTTTGGAGTGGTATGGGTGTTCCTCCTAGTCTTGTTATGTCTGCGTGTATTGTTGAGTCTGCTAGTATTTCTGCTATGTCGTCTCTTCCTCTGAGTGTTTTTGCTGCGTGTTTTAGTATTGTTTCTGTTAGTTCTGTTAGGGTTAGTCCTGTCCTCTTGGCTATGGCTGCTAGTTCGTGTACTAGTTCTTCTTTTACTGGTATTAGTCTTCTTGGCATGTTTGGTCTCCTTGTGTTATATTGCTTGTTTTGCGTGTTTGGTTCTGAGTGTTTTGGCTATTTGCTCGTGTAGTTTTATTTGTTTTTCTTCTCTTTTTGTGTTTTTTAGGTCTATTTTTGCTGTTATTTTTCCTGGGGGCCCGTTTAGTATGTATACTTTGTCTGCTATTCTTGCTATGTCTTCTAGGCTGTGGTCTACTATTATTATTGTCTTGCCTTTCCTGGCTATCGCCTCTAGTGTTGTGGCTAGGTTTTCCCTTGATTTTAGGTCTAGTCCTGCCAGGGGCTCGTCTAGTAGGAGTATGTCGGGGTTTAGTACCAGCATTCTCGCTATTGCGGCTTTTCTAGCTGTTCCCCCGCTTACTTGGCCTGGGTACTTGTCTAGGTGGTTTTTGAGGCCTAGTAGCTCGGCTACCTGTTCTAGTGCCTTGCTGGCTTGGTGTGGTGGTGTTCTCCTATATTTTAGGCCTAGGGTTATGTTGTCCCTGAGCTTCTTCCAGGGGAGTAGGAGGTTTTCTTGGAAGACTAGTAGCGTGTTTCCCCTGGTGGTTATCGTTCCCTTGTCTGCTTTCTCTAGGCCTGCTATTATCCTGAGGAGGGTTGTTTTTCCTGCCCCGTTGGGTCCTACTATGGCTACTATCTCTCCTTTCTCCGCCTCTATGCTCACTCCTGCTAGTACTGTGTTTTCTCCGTAGCTTTTCCATATGTTTGTTGCTTTTACTGTTATTATTTTTGTGGTAGTGTTGTCCATTGTTTTACCCGTGCCTCTAGGGGCTCTAGGAGTGCTTTATCTGTCAGCACCATTAGTGCTACTAGGATTGTTCCCCAGGCGAATACTCCTCTTGGCTCTGCGAGGTTGTAGTATTTGTCTATCATGTATCCTACTCCCCCGTTTGAGCCGAAGGCTTCTGCTACTACGCTTATTCTTAGGGCTGCTCCTAGTGCTGCTCTCGCTGCTCCTGCTAGCTGGGGGAGTGTGTGGGGTAGGAGGAAGTCCGTGTATAGTCTGGTTTGTGGTGCTCCTAGGAGGGCTGCTAGCTCTTTTAGCCTTGGGTTTGCCGTGTCTAGGCTGGCTATCATTGTCGAGGATAGTATTGGGAGGGATACTAGTGTTGAGACTAGTATTGGGGGTAGGGGGCTCATTACTCCGAAGAGCATTATTAGGATTACTATCCATATGAGTACTGATATGCTTTGGAGTATTGTGTTTATTGTCCTAATCGTGTTTTTGACTAGGCTGCTTCCTGTTGTGGTGTAAACGTATCCTAGCGTCAGGGTGGCTGCTAGTGCTATTGTGAAGCCTGCTAGTGTTCTTGCTAGTGTTGTTGCCGCCTGCTTTGCTACCGTGTATGCTCCCTCGTGGAGTAGCCATGTTAGGGTTGCTTGGAGTGAGGGTATTTGGCTTGGTTTTAGTGTGGAGGCTAGCTGCCATGCTGCTAGGATTGCTGTGGTTGTTATTGTCCATGCCAGAATGCTTCTCTCGCTAGTTCTTCTGGGCTTGTTTTTATGTAGCCTCCCTGCTTTGCCAGTGTCCATACTGCTTTTATGTTCTCGGCCATCTCTCTTGTTACCCACTTCTCCTCCACCATTCTGAGCCTCTTCCTACAGAGTTCTGCTGCCTTGGGGGTTAGCCCGTATTTTTCGATGAGTATCTTCTCTGCTAGCTGGGGGTTGTTGTTCCATTGTTTTGCTGCTGTTGCTCTTGCTTCTTGGAGTCTGGCTATGAGGTCTGGGTGTTTTCTTGCCCATTCTCCTCTTGCAGCGTAGGCTATCATTGCCCCGTTGTCTCCCCATTTACCCCTGCTCCATTGCCTCCATAGCTCCCCGTAGGTTGCTATTATTCTCCCACCCATCTCTGCCACGGCTTTTGAGGCTAGGGGCTCCCATACTACTATTGCGTCCACGTCTCCCCGGGCTAGTGCTTGGAGTAGCTGGGGTGGTGGCATGTTGACTGTTGATGGGTCTGGGTTGAAGCCTTCTAGTGTTTTCATGTAGGCTGTGAACATGGCGTATGTTCCCGTGGGCTTGAAGGCTCCTATCCTCGCCTTCCGGAGGTCGCTGAGGCTTTTTATGCTGCTTTTGTTTGACGCTATTATTGCCTGGTTCTGGGGGAAGTCTACTGCTATGATTATTATGTCGAGTCCTTTTTCGCGTAGCTTGGCCACGAACTCTACCGGTATTATTGCCACGTCTAGGTCTCCCTTTTCTAGGGCGTTGGCTAGGTCGAGTGTCCTGGTGAAGTATAGGGGTTTGATTGTGAACCCGTTTTTAGCGTCTAGCTTCTCCTCAAGTATCACGTCGAGTGTTGAAACCCCTCCGCGTAGGGTGCCGATCCTAACTATGTTTTCTTCTCTGGTCTTGCCGGCGTGGTGGGCTAGGTATGCTGCAGCAGCTACTAGGACTATTACGGCTATGAGGCCTGCGAGGAGCCTCCTGGACATGTACACCACCGGTTAGGGGTGACAGTGGTGTCTGCGTGGTTATTAAGGAGTTCTGATATGGTTATGCCGTATCTGCCTTAGTTACTGGTAGCTGTCGGTGCGGTTATCGGGAAGCTTATTATGGGCATGCTTAAAAGAGGCGCTCCGCTTGACCTCTCTAAAATAGGTTTCTCCTCGGTTAGGGTTGCCTGCTGCGTGGTAGTGTTTAAAAGGATCCCCGGTCGCGGCGGTTGTGGTTCAAGTTGATAAGCCCCGAGTACGTTGAGGCTGAGCTTAGGAGGCTGCTTGGTTTAAGCAGCTATGAGGCCCGGGCCTATATTGTGGCCTTGCAGGGTGTTAGGAAGCCGAGGGATATAGCGAGGGAGTCCAATATTCCCCACCAGAGGATTTATGATGTGCTTCGTAGGCTTGTGGATCGTGGCCTTCTTACCCGTGTCGGCGACGAGTACCTTGCCGTGAGCCCGGCCGAGGCTATGGCTAGGATTGCTCAGAGGATGCTTGTGGAGGCGGGGAAGAGGGCTAGGGAGATAGAGAGTCTTGGCAGCTACCTTGAGGGCTTGGCTAGGGAGACTCCGGACGAGTATATCGTGACTCTTGCTGGCGTCGAGGAGAGCATTGCTGCAGCGCTGTCTGTCCTGGAGAGGTGTGGTGAGCCCCCAATGTTCATGGTGTATAAGGCTGCTGAGAGGCTGAGAGACCTCTACCCCCACCTCCGCCCCCTCATGGGTAAGGCCATGGCGCGTGGGGCTACGGTGCTGGTGTATGAGGCGATAAATGTTCCGAGGGAGGTTGTGGAGGAGTTTGAGAGGGGCGGGGGCAGGATCGTGAAGGCTAGGGAGGCTATAGTGGACCTCATGGTGGCATGCGACACTGTGATCATAGGTGTGCCCAGCGCAAGGATCAACGGCGTGGTGAGCGTGGTGATCAAGAATAGCAGGTTTGCCCAGGGAATAAAGGAGAGGCTGAGGGAGGCCATAGACAGGATAACTGGAGGGCTGGGGAGGGGCCGGTGACGGCGGGGAACAATAGGGGTGAGGAGGCTAGAAGGCCCCTGTTCGCTACCGGGGAAGTGGTAAGCGATTACGGCCTCCTCTTCGCCTACTGGCAGCGCGCGGGCAGCCGTGCAGGCGACTCGGTCTTGACCAACGAGGATTTCGAGGAGCTTCGGAGGCTCGCTCTCGAGGGCGTGAGGCTTGACGTCATGATTGAGAGGCTCATGGCCAGGTTTAGGCCTAGGATAGTGGTGCAGGCGGCTGTAGAGGCTGTTAGAGACTACTATGGCGCCGAGCTGCCTCCACGCGAAGCAGTGGACCACGTGGCAAGGCTCCTAGCAGGCTGGCTCATAGAGGCGGGGACCCAGTGGAACATTATTAGGCTGAGGAAGCGCTAAACCCTCCTCTCCCTCCCCAGCATCTACTCTAGACTGGCCTTTAGGCTCCTTCCGGGCGTGCTGCAGGGGGCTTCAACCCCTAATGCTTCTCATCCCTCTTGCCGCCAGCCTCTATGTGGGGGCTCATGGCTTTCCTGGTTCCTTGGTACGTGTGTGATCCAGGCTATTGTCACGGCTGCTGGCGCTGCGGCTGCTGCCAGCGCTACTGGTGCTGCGGGCACTTTCTGTGCTGGTGGCGCGAAGGTGGAGGAGAGTAGTGTGGCATGCACGATAATGCTGGCTGTCATTGCCGGGAGAAACCAGCCCTCTCTCCCACCCCTGCTGGCTCTTAGCCTCCTGGTGTAGGAGTGTAGCATTATGGTTATAGACGTCCATGAGGGGGTTGAGGATAATAACGCTACGGCCAAGGGGTCGACGTCTCCTCTCCAGCCTCCGGCAAGCATTGCAGTGCACCAGCCTAGAGGAGAGACTGCAAACAGCCATGCTACGGAAAACCCGGCGGCAAGAATGCGGGTGGCATCCCTGCAGCAGCACTTCAACGCGGAATAAGCCGAAGCCAGCACCAGTGCCAGAGACCCCGCGAGCCCCAGGCCTGTTGCCAGCTCCTTTGACCCTGGAAGGAAATAGTAGAGTAGAGGATAGGAGAACAGCAAGGGCGCGGCCACTGGCACGAGAAAATACCAGGAACCCCTGGCAGCGGGTCTTGAGGCAGCTACTGCTGGAAGCACAAACAGTAATGGCAGCAATGGTAGCAGCACATAGCCGGCCACAGGGAATCCTAGGCTGTAAACAGCCTCAAGGAACCCGACAACGGCAGCATAACCAACCATGTACACTGGAACAAGCACCGACACTATAATCATCGCAAGCAGCGATAACACAAGCCTCAAACCACAATAGGCCAGCAAACCCCACCGGCACCCGGAAAGGCCCCTGGGGGATAGGCTGAAGGGTGCATGCTGGAAAGAGCTTTTATCGCCATTGCCTCGGCCTAGAATAATATGCTGCAGGGGTTTATCCTGGCTGCTGCTCCTCGGGGCGGTGTGCTCCTCTACGGGCAGGCTCTCCTCCTGGCCTCGATGCCTGCAGCTCGTAGAGCCTATCTATCCTCCTGTTGGCCTCGTTTATTCCTGCCGTCAGCCTGGCTTCTACGCTGGCTATCTGCCGGCTGAGCTGATCCCCGGTCTCTCTTATCTTCTCCAGTAGCTCCCTGCGAACAGAATCTATTCTCTCGCTTAGCTCTTGGCGCACACCCTCTATTCTCTTGCCTGCCTCCCTTATCTCCTTGGAGAGAGCCTCTCCTGTCTCGCTTATCCTCTTGTCCGTCTCATCTATTCTCTTGCCTGCCTCCTTGATCTCCCTCAACAGTTGCTCCCTTACCTCGTCTATGCGCTTGTTTGTCTCCTTTATCTCCTCGGAGACATGGATCCTCACCTCCTCTATCCTCTTGTTGGCCTCCTCTATTTCCTTGGAGACCTTTTCTCTCACTCCATCTATCCTCTGGCCTGTCTCCTTTATCTCCCTGGAGAGCTGCTCCCTTACCTCTTCTATCCTCTTGTTTGTTTCTCTTATCTCCTTGGATAGCTGCTCTCTCGTCTCGTCAATCCTCTTATTGGTCTCGTCCACCCTGCGGTCTAGGCGGCTTACCTCTCTTCTAAGCTCGCTACGCATCTCCCTCAACTCCTCTTTTATCTCCCTCAGCTCCGTATACGTCATGTCTATGTAGAGTAGGAGGACATCCTCTATGGTGAGGCGCTTACCCTTCTCCAGCTTATCCAGGATCCTCTGGGAAACCTGCGCTAGTATCGTAGAGAACACTGTCTCCTCCACGGGCACCCTTACTGCACCCTACCCCTACAGTCTAGCAGCACAGAAACACTATACATAAGAATATTGCCCTCCCCGGCTCACAGCCCTCTCTAAGCTGCCGTCTGCGGGGCCCACTAGGATGGTTAATGGTGGTTAGCGAATGGACTGTTTAGCGAGAGTGGTGGTGGGCGTCTTGAGCCGAGTGGGGGGCCTCTGCTATGGTCTTCACGCCGTGCGCCTTCTACCTTGTCTGGGATTGGGGGAGGGCCTTATTCCCTACAGTATTTGGGCTCTACTCGGCTAAGTTTAAGCTGTTCTGGTGCCAGCTGGGTGATGTCGTCGAGCCCGGCTTCTCTCGCAGCCTCTACTGCAGCCGCGTATAAGGGGAGTTGTGGGAGGTATCTTGCCTGTTTGATGCATGGGTATGCTATGTTTTCTTCGACAAGCTTCTCAATAAATCTTCTCTCCCTTGGGTCTCTGATGCTTCTGCCTGCTAGGAGCTGGGCTGCGACATGTATTGATTCTCTATGCCCTATTCCTGCGGCCTCGGCGGCGGCGTGAAGGGATGTGTCTAGATGGTTTAGTCTCTCCCGTAGCCATTCCTCTAGCAGCTTCCCGCTCCTTGGGCACAGGTCTACGAGGTATCCGGGGGATGTGCCGGCAAGCCTGGTAAAGGTGTTGAGGTCTACATTGCATCCATACTTTCCCCTATACTCCTCGTAGAGTGGCTTAAATGCTTGAGGGTTCATTGGCTCCACGAGCATGTAGCTGGTGGAGTAGCCGTAGAGCCTACGCCAGGCTCTTGATGTAGCAAAGAACCCCTCGCTGACACTTACCACCAGCCGTACCTTGGCCTCTCCCCTCTTTGAAAGGGCTCCTGCCGCTGCTTCAAGCTCGGCTAGGGCGTCCTCTAGGCTACCGCGGATAAGGAGGTGGAATTCGTCGATAAACACGGTCAGGGGGAGGGCGGCGAGTGAGGCCAGCTCCTCTACGAGGCCTACTAGCCCGCGGGGAGCCCCCAAGGCATCGAGCAGTCTCTCGGCAAGCCTGAGGGCATCAACCCCTACCCGGCCCAGGTAGGGTTCAGCGTGCTTCAGCCGGGCATCAATAATCACGGCGCGGCGGAGGATCCTGGCTAGCCTTCCCCCGCTAAGCTTCTTGGCTAGGAAGTATCTTACGAGCTCGCTCTTCCCGACGTTCCTAGGCCCATAGACTATGAGGGTACGCACGGCCTGCAGCTTCTCCTCCAACGAGTCAAGCTCTAGGTCACGGTCATAGAATCCGGTGCCAAGAGCAGTCCGGTAGTCTCTATCCACGAGAAAACCTCTTCCAGCATCCAAGAAGTACCGCCTCTCCCCCTCACAGTACAGTATTTGAAGCCCTCTCCCGCCGGGCACTGTTTCTCCTCTGCTTCCTCTCCGGGCATGGTCAAGCGCTTCCTCCTGGTTCTTCTGGATTAACGCATACAATGTTCACACTCCCCACGTTCGACGCGACATAGATGTGAGGGCCTCTGGCCGGCTTACACGAGCTGTAAGTCACGTGTGCCACGCTGCCTCCTCCCACCTCCTCTATCCAGGCGCCGGGCCTCTCCAGGTAGAGTTCCACGCTCCCCACGTTCGCTGAAACCCTTGCTGTAGCATTCTCCGGCATGTGTATGCTCCTTAACGCTAGCCGGCCTACATCGGCAGTCGCCATAAGCATCTCCGAAACTGTTACATTGTAGGCTACGGCATTGCCCACGTCAACAGATAATATCATCGTGTCCGCCGCTATATCATCCACCTTCGCGTCACCCACATCGAGCACCAGGCTCAGCCTCCTCAACGTGGGCCTGGGAAGGATTATGGTCAACCGAGCCTTACTGCAGTCAAACACGTGCATGCGGCAGGAATCCCAAACCTTCACCCTAAGCTCGCCGCCGCTAGCATAAGCTTCTCCATGAACGCAGCCGCCGCTATGCCATAGAACAACCCTGGCCTCGGGTGCTCCTGGATCATAGTATATCCTGACGCTGGCCACGTCCACGTCAACTGAGAGGCTTCTTGGCATGGAGCCATTATAGAGGGTCTCCACCTTCCAGGCCCCGCACTCTAGGCCGGGCAGGATGAGCCTAAACCCGTGGAGAACGAGAACGCCAGCAGCCATGGCGGCAAATACTAGGAGCGCGGCTAGGAGGAGCTTCAGCTGAAGACTCAAGGGGAGAAGGCCACCCCCTCCTCTACGATTCCAGGCTCTCCCGCAGCCTCTCTATGGCTTCACGTAGCCTCCGAAGCTCATCGCTAGTATCTGCATGGCTCGCGTTCAACAACCGGTTTAGGAGCTGTTTTCTCTCGTCCAGCCAGTCTTTAACCAGCTTGCCCCAGACTAGGAGGGCT
>QNYQ01000030.1 GCA_003978665.1 Hyperthermus sp. | reverse complement strand
ACTGGCCTTCGGCAGGGCCATGGGTGAGACTGTTGCAGTCAGCCTAGTTGTTGGCAACACGCTATCCATAACCCCATCGCTGACAAGACCCGGCGTAACCGTCTCAAGCCTCATAGCAAGCAGGTTCAAGGCGTCAGCCTACTACGAGTACCTCGAAAACGCTCTCTTCGCCGGCGGCCTAGCCCTATTCCTCATAGGACTCGTAGTTAACACCCTCGGTGTAGTATCCATAAGAAGGTGGGAGGAGAAACAGCTTGGCGCGCGCCAGTAGTAGGCTTAGGCAATTAAAGAACTTCACTGGCCTAGCAGCGATCACTCTGCTATCAATACTTGCAATACTACCCCTCTTCCACATCATAGGCACAGTGGCAATAAACGGTCTGAAAGCCATCACACGCAGCGGCCTTGACTTTCTCACAAAGCCACCTAATCCGCTCAACCCCTCCCAGCCAGGAGGCATAGCGCCAGTATTGAAAGATTCCCTCCTCCTAGTAATCCTCTCATCAATTATAGGGATACCGCTAGCCCTCCTAACCGGAGTCTTCATTTCAGAGTTCCGTAGCGCTACGATCTCAAGACTAGTGTTCACATTATCCCTTCTCCTAGTCGAGTTCCCAACAATCCTAGTCGGCCTCTACGTCTACTCTGTAATAGTTAAGCCAATGGGCCACTACAGTCTACTTGCAGGAGCAATATCACTATCACTCGTAATGATGCCCTACGTCGCAGTACAAGTTAGCGAAGCACTCAGGAATACGCCAAGAGACGTGAGAGAAGCCGCCTTCAGCCTTGGAGTAAGCAGGACACGTGTAGTCTACAACATACTGTTGGGCGCTGCAAGAAAAAGCATCATCGTAGGCGTGCTCATAGGAGTAGCAAAGATCGCTGGAGAAACAGCACCACTCCTCTTCACAGCAGGCGGAAGCTTCACTTCCCAGACCACGTGCGCACTCAAGCCTGGAGGAGCTATACCATTGATGATATACGAGTACATACAACAACCCGGAGAAGGCTACAGAATACTCGCATGGGGGGCCAGCCTGATCCTACTGCTAGTAGTGTTCACAATAATGATCATAGCCAAAATACTCGTCAAAGAGGTGAAACTATAGCCTTGTCAACACCAGTACTAAGGGTCAGGAACCTTAACGTCTGGCTATCCAACCACCACATAGTACGCCAAGTCAACATGGAAGTCCCAGATAAATGCGTCTACGCGCTAATGGGTCCAAGCGGCAGCGGGAAGTCAACCCTCCTGAGAGCGCTAAACCGGCTACTAGACATCTACGAAGAAGCTAGAGTAGAGGGCGAGGTACTGCTGGATGGAGTCAACATCTACGATCCAAAAGTGGATCCCATATGGGTGAGGCGTAGAATCGGAATGGTATTCCAATACCCTAACCCATTCCCACACATGAGCATATACGACAATGTAGCTATAGGACCAAAACTAAATAGGATGGTCAAATCTAAGAGAGAACTGGACGAACTAGTTAAGTGGGCCCTTGAAAAAGCATACCTCTGGGACGAAGTAAAGAACAGGCTAGATATGCCAGCGTCAAAACTCAGTGGCGGCCAGAAGCAGAGACTTAGCATAGCAAGAGCCCTAGCCCTCAAACCCAGGCTACTCCTCATGGACGAGCCCACAGCCAACTTGGACCCGGTAGCCACGGAGAAAATAGAAGAACTCATAGTAGAGCTGAAGAAAGAGATCCCGATAGTTCTGGTAACACATTCCCCAGAACAAGCAGCACGCATAGCAGATTACACAGCCTTTCTCTATCGCGGAGAACTAATCGAGGTAGGCCCTACTGGTAGAATATTCACGCAACCACGTCATCCGTTGACAGAAAAGTACTTGTTAAGAAGACTGTAGCAATCATTGAGCCGCTACCGACCATTTTGCGTGCCCGCTTATAGTGTGTATGGAGCATTATTATTATTCTGGGGCTCTTGTAGTAAAGGCTAGTCCAATGACACTGCCGTAAACTGCTCGGCCAAGAATTGATAATGTTGAAACATAAAGCTTTTTAAATATAGTGATGTAGGATATGTAGCCTAAGGGGTTACTGGCATGGTCAAAGTGCTTGTAATAATATCCAGCGCCGACGTAGATAAAGCCCTTACAGGGTTAATGTGGGCTACCAATGCGTTAAGGTTCAAATGGGTGGACGACGTGGAGGTATTATTGTTTGGACCCGTGGAGAAGATGGTGGCAAAAGGGGATGAGAGACTGGTTAAGGCCCTAGAGGAGCTGAAGAAAAGGGGTAAGAACCCCGTGGCCTGCAGAAGGATTGCAGAGAGGGATGGCTACCTCAAGGACCTTGAAAAGTACGTGGACACGGAATACATAGGCTCGTTCATAGCATGGTACCTCTCTAAAGGCTACATGCCCCTAACATTCTAGCCTGAAAGAGGTATTTCCCTGCACTTCTCTCCGCTAACCTCTTCGAGATTTCCATAAAGCACTGCCTCTATAAGCTTCCTAGAGTCGGCTCCTCTAGCGAGCAGGGCTGCAACAAGTCTTGTTGCGCTTCTTGCTGGAGTATCGTCTTCTACCACCGGGTAATCGCTTGCATGAATGATCTTAGATGGAGGTAGGCTGTGAAGCAGCATTTCAAGTACCTCAAAGGGTACAGCGCTACTATCCAAGTATACGTTAGGATACTTTCTTGCCAGCTCAACGGACTCTTTCATGTAGACGCCTGGAGCCACTGCACTATAGCCGCCAGCATGAGCTATTATCACGTACACGTCCCTATACCTCCTAATCACATCCTCCAACCTAGCCGGATTGCCAAGGGAGCAGAAGGCTGGCAGCTCCCATATCCCAGGATCACAGCCGGCATGAACCAGGACTGGCACGCTATTGGAGGATGCGACCTCAAATACTGCTTCTATGACTGGAGAGTCAAGCCAGGTAAGGTGAACTGTTGATATAACCTTGAAGCCTGAAGCCCCCTCTCCTAGCGCTTTTTCCGCGTTCTCGCCAACCCTCTCCGAGCCTCCACTGCTGGGTTCCGGGTCGGCGTAGACGATTAGCTTGGCTCCGGGGCCACTGTACCCCTCACGCGGAATTTTACCGAAACGTGAAAGGAACAGTACTGTTTCCACGTGCATGCGGGCGGGTGACTCGTAGTGTTCAAGAAGCCATGGGGCAAACCTTCTTATAATTGGCTCGCCTTTAGCCCAAGCCTCTTCAATAATCTTTCGGGAAATCTTAGCTACACGCTCTAGAGGAGGTATAATCTCCATTACCTGCGCCAGTCCTACGCGGAACTCAGATGCTATCTCATGGCCCAGAACCTCAATGCTTCTATCATTCATTAAGTGTATATGTCCATCACCTATACAAGGCAAATCCTCAATTATTCGGAGAGCGCGTTCAAAAAGCAGAACACAGCACCCATAAACGTAACCATAACATGGCTCCTCGGGAGGGATATAAGCATGTCTTCAAGCAGTTCTAGATAGGCTGTCTGACATAACGGGCATATGGTACCTAGAGGGGTTTGAGGAAAGACTTCGAGTTTTATGGCCTCGCCGTAGAGGGTCTATTGCGAGTCGGGAGGGGTGCCTAGGGATTGAAGGTTGGCGATATAATACGTTATATTGTGGAGAACACGCTCGAAACAGGATTTCCGGTTCCAGCTCCTAGGGACGTTGCCTATAGGTGGGCGCTGAACAGGAACATTCCTAGGAGGGGAAGAGTCTACCTTTACACTGGCGCCCTCTACCAGCTCGTACCCTACATAGACGCTTCCGTAAAGTCCATGGAGAGGTTTGGGAGACTACCTGGACTAGGTAAGGCTGCACGACTACTCTCCCGCACAAGGCTTACTGGGATAGCCATTAGGCCTCGAAGAGAGCTTATAGAGTGGAGCGAGAGAGTCGTAGCCTCTATTGCTAGCTTGGCGGTGAGGAATGTTGAAGGACTAGCATATTTATACGAGGATGACAGGTATAGTGGCGTTCTCCTGTATGAGATAGGCGCTGAAGACGCGTTTCTGAAGCATGCATCTAGAGTTTATGCAGCATTGAAGGAGAGAGGAGTGGAAAAGCTAATTACCATAGACCCTCATACTACATATGTGATGCGCGATATATATCCGAAGTTCATAGATGGATATGATATTGATGTTGTGAATTATCTTGAGGTGATGAAAGATCATCAAGCATCTAGAGTGCTGAAGGGAAAGGTTACCATCCATGACCCCTGCTTATATGCAAGAACCTTAAATATCCTTGAGGAGCCGCGGAGGCTGCTGGCTTCACTAGGCTATGAGATAGCTGAGGCAAAGAGGAGTAGAGAGAACACTTATTGCTGCGGAGGCCCCGTGGAGGCCTTCTCGCCTAAGCTCAGCCTTGCTATTGCGAGAGATAGGCTGCGTGAACTCGCCAGCACCGCCACCACTATTGTGACTCTATGTCCCATATGCTATCTCAGCCTATCAAGGGCACGTGAAAACATGAGCCTAAATATTACCATAAAGGATATTGCTGAGCTTCTAGGGTGATGAAGTGTGGACGCCGATAGTATGCTCAACCTCGTTGAAACCATCATAGACAACGAGGAGCTGCAAGAGGCTCTGAGGAGAGCCACTGCACACGCCTTTGAGTCAGTAAAAAAGATACTTGCCTCTAACCCCCAGCTAATGGAGATGGCACGCGAGGTTAAAGAGGCCAAGGAGAGGGTTCTCTCCCACCTAGACCACTACATTTCAATGACTGTTAAAAAACTCGAAGAGAGGAAGGCCCTTGTCTACTTAGCTAGTAGTGCTGCTGAGGCTAGGGGAATTATAGGCGACATAGTCGGCAGCGGTAAAACCATAGTTCTCTCGAAGAGCATGTCTGCAGAGGAGATTGGGCTAAGAAGATTCCTTGAAAGCAGGGGTAACAGAGTCTATGAAACAGATCTAGGCCAATTCCTTGTACAGCTAGAGGAAGGTAAACCCATGCACGTAACTGCCCCCGCCGTACACATGACGAAGGAGAAGATAGCCGAGCTGGTTGCAGAAAAGCTTGGAGCCAACCTCTCTAGGCAATCAAGCCCTGAGGAAATAGTAGCTGTTGTAAGAAGGTTCCTGCGTAAACAATTTGTAAACGCAGATATTGGGATAAGTGGTGCTAATGCAATAGCAGCTGACACGGGCAGCATAGTTATACTTGAGAACGAGGGTAATATAAGGCTCGTGACAGGGCTTCCCGAGAAGCACATAGTTGTTGCAGGCGTTGAGAAAATAGTGCCAAACCTCATTCTCGCAGTGAAAACCGCAATAGTCCAAGCAGCCTTCGCAGGCCTCTATCCTCCCACCTACATAAACATCATAAGTGGTCCCAGCAGTACGGGTGATATAGAGCATAAACGTGTCTATGGTGCCCACGGGCCACGTGAGCTACACGTAATCTTACTAGATAACGGTAGAAGGAAGGCTTTGAGTGATGAGAGACTCCGTGAAATACTGCGCTGTGTACGGTGTGGCCGCTGTCTCTTCGAGTGCCCGGTATGGGGGCATTTAGCCAATCATTGGGGAGGCAACACTTATGGGGGTCCCATGGGTATCCTCTGGACAGCCGTTGTCGAAGATAAAAGGGAAGCATATCCTCTCACACTGTTATGCCTGCAGTGTAAGAGATGTAGCCAAGTATGCCCAATGAGCATACCCCTAGCAGAGCTTATACATGATTTGAGGAAGGAATACGTGACTAAAGCATATACGTGACTGTGCGTGTATTGTGGAGGGTATTGTTGATGAGTGTATTGAGCGGAGGCTACTATAGATGCTTCACTCGCATGTACGGGCTAATGGGCTTTCTATTTTTCTCTTCAATAACTGCAGTTACAACAGCTATTACCTCTCCCTACCCCGTAGTGCTTGAGAAGGCGCCTATATTCATAGCATTAATTGCAAGCCTTTCAGCTGTGAGTGCTCGCCAGCTCGTCCTCGCCGTCAAGAGGGGGGTAGAGGAGGCCATAGTTGCCACTACTAGGCTGTTCCTTGAAGCAAAAAGGAATATGAGCACATATAGCAAAGCCAGTGTAATTAACCATGTGAGCACGTACCTGGGCTCCTATGTAGGGCTCTCACAGCTTGCAAGGGCGTGGCCAGCTATAGCGGCAGGATTAGGCGTGCCCATAATTTATATAGCTGTAGGGGCGTACCTAGAAGCCTACAAGATAGCTCAAAGTGTGAGGCTCACATTGAGAGAGCTTGAAAAAGGATATGAAGGTGAGTGCAAGGCTCCACATCCCTCGACGGCCGCGGCTGTAATGGTAGCGACACTCGGGCTCGCTGCACCATTGGTGGGCAAGTGGCTTACCAAGCTAATAGATTGTGCAAGCCCTGCAAGCGTTAGGAAAGCTATCCCATCTTCTGTAGGTACCTAATCCCCTGTGGGTCATGCTCCTCGATAACCTTCATCTCTTCTTCTGATACGGGCTCAAGCACATCGACCTTATCTGGCACTATTATTCTCATTGAGGCACTCTTTAACACGTCATCAATACTGGCTCCAGGCAGAAGCCTGCGGAGCACCGGCCCCTTGCTAGTGAACTCTATCAACGCCTTATTGGTGCAGAGTAGGTGCTTAAAACCTTTTTCAATTCTAAGTCTTCCAGGGCCAGTAATAAAGTCTACATGGCGAACTAGCACTCTGGGTTCATGCCTCGCCCACAATATGATCTTTGGGACCAGTGGGAAGAGGTATGCTGTAGCCGCACCTCCCGGAAGCTTTACGCGTGGCTTATCATAATCGCCTATCACCGTGAGGTTGATATTACCTTCCTCGTCCACTTGCGCTGCACCAAAGAACATGGTTGTTAACTTACCCTTAGCCGCAATGTCAAAAGCATCGATCGTAGTCAATATGCCTAGGGGCTCGGGCTCGACGTAGGGATCACCTGTGCTCGGTTTAAGCTTAACTTTCTCCACAATAGGCTCTATGTGCTCTATTACACTGGCCCAGGTGAAGTCCCGTTTCAGGATCCTCCTCGCAAACACCATTGCAAGAACTGGGAGGGGGCTTGTGAGGCCATGATATACGACATCACCATTATCTATCAGATCCGCCATACACTTTATCATATTGTCGGTGGGCCTAGGAGAGGACATGGCATTCCACCACTCTCACTGAGCTTTCTGAAGGATGTTTTTAATAGCCCACTCTCTTGCTCTTCCCTCCCTGCTTGACTCAATGTAATCCTTTATGGCATTGTAGTCTGCCTCATAGTGCCCGGGCATTGCAGTGGGCCAAGCACCTCTAGGTGCATGAACTACTGCATCCACATGGATACTTGTTGCCGATAGCGTGTGCTTAAAACCGCGTAGCACTTCCCAGTCAACTATTCTCTCAGCAGTTATTATCACGCGTTTCGCTGCCCGGATCTTTAATTCATCCTCGAACCGAGGCCCTTCAATTACAGCATTGCCGTATTCGTCACTTAAGTGAACATGTATGATAGCGTAATCCGGGTTAATCGCTTTCACAGCTACAAGCTCCTCTCCGGTAAAGGGGTCTCTTATCCTCCTCCAAGTCCCCCATTTCTTTTCGTGAAGCTCAAGTAGCTGGCTTCCGATAAGTCCTCGTGCTGGCATAAAGGGTACTCCTTGAGCCCCCGCCCTGAGCCCTGCTATTACCGCGCCGCAGGCATCTTCTATGTACTCTACAGCACCCTCTTCGGCGAGTCTCCTCACGTTTGGTGCAAGACCGTAGAGCTCGAAGCTTGCCATCGCTGCTCTTATGCATCTTAGCGAGCCAGCTGCAGCAAGCATGTCTAGGGCGAAGCCTGGTTCACGGTCGATGAAACATAGGTCTTTAATACCCTTCTTAATCAGGGCTGCCGTAAACAGCGTGGGATTACGCACGAATGTTATACCGCTGATGGTTATGCTTGAGCCAGGCTCCACCATTTCTACTGCATAGTCTAATGACACAAGCTTAGGACTAGGCATGGGATAATGCACCTCTCATCATGAACTTCCTTGGTTGACTTAGACCTCCACCATGTGCTTCATAACTACCTTAAATTCTTCTACGGCTTTTCGAACCTCCTCTACGCCCGCCTCATCTTCTAAAGTGGTTAGGTCTCCTAGCGGTGCTCCTGTAAGCACAGCCCTGAGCACCCTCCTTAGTATTTTTCCTGTCCTCGTCTTTGGCAGCTTGTCCACTATGTAGACTCCTTTAACTACTGCTATAGGCCCATACTTCTCCCTAATGAGTCTCCTCACCTCTTCAGCCAACCTACCCCTATCCACCTCGATATCCATCCTCGGTACGACAAAGACCGCTAGCACAGTCCCGCGCAGCTCGTCTGGAACACCTACCACCGCAGCCTCGGCTACAGCCGGGTGCGCGAGCACTGTATTCTCTACCTCAGCCGGCCCCAGCCTGTGTCCAGCAACCTTGAGTACATCGTCTGAGCGGCCTAGTATGTAGACGTAGCCGTCTTCGTCGACGTAGCCATAGTCTCCTGTTAGGTAGAAGCCCTTAAACCTGGACCAATAAGTCTTCACGTAGCGTTCGGGATCGCCCCATATGCCGTATGCGAAGGCTGGCGGAACAGGAGCCTTTATCACGATGTTCCCCTTCTCACCTGGCTTGGCAGGAGTTCCATCATCACGTATAACATGGAGGTCTATGCCAGGGTAGGGTAATCCCACGCTACCCTCACGGTATGCTATGCCTCCCACGAGCCCGTAGCCTCCGGGCGCTGTTATGAAGCCGCTGTTCTCCGTCTGACCCCAGGTCTCTATCACATGGCAGCCCGGCCTCTTCTTGCACACATTGTCTACTAGCC
Organism: Hyperthermus sp.; assembly: GCA_003978665.1. Classification (GTDB taxonomy): domain Archaea; phylum Thermoproteota; class Thermoprotei_A; order Sulfolobales; family Pyrodictiaceae; genus QNYQ01. The sequence goes on along the minus strand of QNYQ01000030.1, from coordinate 1,290 downwards.
ACTTGCGGGGCTCCTCGCCAAGTATCTCACCTGCGCTCACAATAAGCTTCAAGCTGCCAAGAGCGTACTGGCGTGGGACGCGATCGCCATACCTTATTAGCAGCCTAATAGCTGTAGGCGCGACCCACATCATGTTTACAGTATACGAGTCAACAATATCCCACCACACTCCGGGGTGAGGGTAATCTGGAGCATCTGGATACCAGACAACTGTTGAGCCGTTTAGCAGCGGTCCGTAAGTAGCGTAGCTATGCCCATTTATCCAGCCTATGTCTACTGGGACGAAGAACACATCATTATCTAGGAAGCCGAAGAGCCACCTAGTATGAGCATACGCCCACACCATGTATTGTCCATGCAGATGCAGCATGCCTTTAGGCTTACCAGTAGTACCGCTGGTGTAGAGTATGAAGAGGGGATCCTCTGAACGCACGTGCACGGGGTCTATCCTGGTTCCCGGAGGGATCGATCTCAGTTCTTCATCAACCCAATAATCTCTACCATCAATCATGTCCACTCTACTCTCAGTTACCCTGTGAACGAGAACTCTCTTTACATTACCAGCCTCACGGAGAGCATCATCAACTATGGGTTTGAGAGGAATACTTTTTCCTCTTCTAAACATGCCATCGGCAGTGACAATGACCTTAGCTCCAGAATCCTTTATTCTCTGGGCCAGCGCACCGCTACCAAACCCGCTGAATACTACTACGTGAACTGCGCCAAGCCTCGCAACAGCCAGCATAGTATACATTGCTTCAGGTATCATAGGCATATAGATAACTACTCTATCACCCTTTCTCACACCATGCCTCCTAAGGAGTTCAGCATACCTGCTTACTTCACGGTAGAGGTCGTAGTATCTAACTACTTTCTCCGAACCATCACTGCCACGCCAGATTAGGGCTGCCTTATTACCTAGACCGCGCTGGATGTTACGCTCTAAAATGTTGAATGTTATATTTGTTACTCCCCCAACAAACCAGCGGTAGAAGGGTGGATTACTGTCATCGAGCGTTTTATCCCAGCGCCTCGCCCACCATAGTTCGGAGGCTACGCGGGACCAAAATCCCTCGGGATCTTTCAGACTATGCTCATGTGTCTCCTTCTGCCTCTCAATGATGGTGGAGGCCTCCAAAACTTTACACCCTATGGAAACGCTCGGAAACCGATATATTGGGTTCTAGCCCGGTTACGAGTGGCAAAGAGGATTGTCCGGGGTATGGCACTCTAGGTGCTCTAAAAATCGTTCTTGTCGTACATCTATTTAGGAGATCAATAAAGGTAAAC
>QNYQ01000040.1 GCA_003978665.1 Hyperthermus sp. | reverse complement strand
TCTGCGACTCTTCTAACGGCCCACTCGTAGCTTGGGTCGCCCTTAGAATAGCGTAGTTTGAGCTTACGGTAAGCAGCTCTAAATAGTAGTTCGGCATCCCTGGAGTAGACTTCCATATATCCTTTTACATGCCCCCTAAGATTCTTCGTCAACCACACGTATACTATGAGCATATTCTCTGGTACAACGTAGCTTGCCTCGTATGCTGTTCCCTTGGCATAGATGGGCTTGGTTTTTATGTATGTTCTAGGTTTTGCCTCATATACCTCCCCCCTCTCTGAGACCAGGAAAACCATTGACCTCACGGCATGCTTACCGCTTCTGCTCTTGCTCATTTCAACCCTTAACGTGATCATAATGGTGCACCATCCTCAACACTTCTCGCCCCGCGAAATCACTGCAAGCGAGCCCTTTAAGCTAACCTCTATGCAGCCCTCGATAGAATAAACGCTCATCGCATGCTCTATGCCGGTGGATGTTAATGCAGGGGCCTTTAACATGATCATCCTTACCCCAGTGTATTCCTCTCTTTTGACGAGCTTCCCGCCAATATACACGTTAACCTTCATGCTCCCCCTGGACCTATCAAAATATATTATGTTCCATAACCCTCTATGAGCCTTCATTCACAGCCACCTGTTTCTGGTATACAGTATGACGCGGGCTCCACTCCTGGTGAGAAACATGAGGGTCTTGGTATAAAATACTGTCAGGCCTTCCCTTACGCCGGCGGGTAGGTGTTCAAGCTTTGAGTTCTCCTCTATGGTTTATAATCATGGTTAATGATGTCTTAGGAATTATGGGCTGTTTCGGGTGGGTGTGAGCGTAGATCGAGGGTCTTTTCATGGATAAGTTTTCTTGTGTAGTATGTTGCTGGTTAGGGGTTCTGGTTGTTCTGTGTTAGTTCTTTAAGCTTCTCCTCTGCTATGGCCTGTGCCTGGTTTAGGATCATGTTTATTGATGGTTCCAGCTTTGTTTTTGCTTCTTCGAGCTCAAATTCCATTGAAGTCTCAGCTGCTATTGCTGTGGTAGCGTTTTCCAGCTCTAAGAGTATGCTATCTATCATTGGCTGTATTTTGCCGTGGGTTTCTCTGGTGTGAGCTAGTACTTGTTTGGCTATTTGAAGTTCCTCCCTAGCTATTAGACCCACTGTTGCCAGTGTTTCGAGGCGTACAGCTAGTATTTCGAGGGCTGATTGCACATACAGTATGTCTTGGAGCAGCTTTAGTAGGCTTTCATCTTTAGTACGCATGTATGTTAACCTAACTCTGTTTGCTATCATATTTAGCCTCGAAGCGTAGCTACGCGTCTTTATCACGAGCTCCAGTAGCATCATGCGTGGCGTTAGGCGTCGCTTCCTTTTGCGCCGCCAGAACAATATCCTCGCGCCCTCTCCTTGGCTCGACTCCTTTGGGAGAAGGTAGTGTGTAAGGGACTTCTTAGGGTTTGGGCCTCAAACCGGGCCCGCTCTATCCCGACAGTATGAGCGCTAATACAGCTTTCTGTACATGTAGCCTATTCTCAGCCTGCTGCCAGACAACGCTTCGACTCCCCTCTAGCACTTCTTCAGTTACCTCCTCTCCTCTATGAGCTGGTAGACAATGCATGAATATTGAGTCGTTGGCTGTAAGCTCCATTAGCTTCTCGTTTACTTGATAGCCCTTCAACATCCTCTTCTTTTCCTCGGCCTTCTCTTCCTCGCCCATGCTAACCCACACGTCGGTGTAGACTACGTCTGCCCCCCTGGCTGCCTCGTAGGGGTCTTCCGTCAACTCTATTGTCGCACCGGTAACGCTGGCTGTGGTTCTGGCTGCCTCTAGAATATCTTGTCTCGGCGCAAGCTGCGGTGGTGACGCAAGTACTATGTGTCCCCCCGTTTTTGCAACCGCGAGCAAGAGGCTATGTGCTACGTTGTTCCTGGCATCACCCAGGTACGCTATTTTAGCCCTTCTAACATCTTTGAACTCCATTATGGTCATTATGTCTGCAAGTGCTTGCAGTGGGTGTTCGAGATCACTAAGTAGGTTTATTACTGGCACCGTGGAGTATGCAGCCAGCTCCACCAGCGTATCATGCCTATATACTCGTGCAGCTATTGCGTCGACATATCTTGAAAGAACCCTGGCAGTGTCCTTGACGGGCTCTCCTCGACCCAGCTGAAGGTCGTTGCGGTTGAAGGAGAGAGGTGTTGCAGCAAGCTGTAGTGCAGCTACCTCCATGCTTACACGCGTGCGCGTGCTAGGCTTCTCAAATATCAGTGCTATCGTCTTGCCTTGAAGCAGGGGCAGCTGCCTCTCCCCAGCATAGTACCTTCGCTTGAAATCTCTCGCAACGTCCAGGACCAGCTGTATTTCATGTGGTGAGAGATCGTTGACAGAAAGCAGATCCCTACCATAAAGCGGGCTGGTCAAGGCTGGTTAAACCACCGGAGATACCATAGCTACGGCGAGCTATTATAAGCATAATCGCCTGCCCGCTCAGTCCATGGGAGTGTCGTCACAGTTTTTCAAGAGCTCACTCAGCGACCGCTAAACCACATCACAGCCGTGAAGAACTAATCCTGCTAAGCTAGATTTAAGAGTAGTGCCTCTATTATAGTGTCCTTTGAGAGCCCAGTGCTACATATCATCGAGTCCTATGAGAAGGCGGATTATACGTAGTAGAATGGTCATGGCGGCCAGCCCCCATTGTGTCTCAAATCACTTAATTAGGTTTCATGCTTCAGCCAATGCAGCTGCAGTATTGCAGGAGAGGTAGGGGACTTGAAGCATCATCCCGGCTCTACGGAAGTTTTATGCTCGGAGCTAAAGATTATAGGCCATGACCCCTCCCGCTTCTACTCCTGCATCTCAAGTATCATTGACTCGTTATGCGAGAGCATTGAGTGTGCACGTTGGGGGCGGGCTATCTGGGCTGTTATGGGTGATGATGAATGCTTGATTGAGGCACGGCCCTTTAAGACACCGGAGACTCTAGCAGCCCCCCTTCCATCCACGCCCTCCAGGCCAGCTCCCTATATTGTCGGCTTGAAGTGGTGTTGTAATACTCCGCGCCGGATAGTTAAGGGTTTCACAGAGGTGTTGTCGTTATTGCGTAGTCTACCCTCTTGCAGTGACACGGTGGCCACGTTGGCTTAAAGGCCTTTAACCTCCTGCTGCGGGCGGGAAGAAGGCAATAGTGTCTCCTTCCCTGACCCTTGTTTTTTCTGCCTCTAGCCATTCAACGTTGCGTCCATTAACTAGGACTCTTACCTCCTCACTCAACCTATCACCCATCACAAGCCTTCCGCGTAGTGCAGGAAATTCCTCCTCTACTTTCCGTGCTACGTCAATCACAGTAGCGTTCTCAGCTACCTCTATTACGGCCTCTCTCGTGTTTCCGGCTAGACTGTAATACTCGGCGAACAATTTCACTCTAACCCTGGCCAAGCCCCGCCCACCCAGGGTAAGCGCTGTGAAACTATAGGGGCGTAGCGGTCTTATTTCTGAAGCTTTTCTCCACTGCTAACTGTTATAATTCTGTCTACATGTGCGTGGGCAGCTCCTCCCGCTCCTCTATGTACTCGCAGCTTCTAGGTATTAGTAGGAGCAGGGGCCCGGAGTCCGTCTCCTCTACGAGAATCCCGGCTATATTTGTATCCTCATCGTCTATACTTAAGCGTAACTTGTAGAATCTTACCGGGGAGCCCATCTCCCTGGCATAGATGAGGGCTGTTATGCCCCAGTAGTGGTCTATCTCCATATCATCTAGAATAAGCCTGCCCCGCGTAACCCTAATACTCGAAATCTCGCGTGCCTCTCCCTCCTCAAGGATAGTTTTCACGTTTTCTGGGCCAAAGGTTGCCATCAAGCAGCCCTCAGCCACTATGACTGGCACGTTCCTTCCTTCTTCAGTCTCTATCACGGTTGCCCCGAGACTGTAGAAATGACAGATTATCTGTCCAGAATCCGGGTCAATAGCGCCGCGCATCTGAAGCACAACATCAAACATGTTGTAAGGGATTTCAAAGTACTTTTTGGTATCTAGTCTAAGGCCTACCATAACCCTATGCACCTTCCCAGCTTGTATAGCTTGTGTTATAACCCCCATCCCTTCCTTTCCCGCATCTTTGTCAAACAGTATTTAGGGCGGGTAGACGCCTCCTAGAAGGTAGAGGATAAAAGCTTGGGTTTAGGCTCACCGCCAGAGGTTTTCTAGCCTCTTGAAGCACCTCGAAATAAAGATCATTATTCCGAGGCCGCGGTGCAGAATTCTCTGGTTTGGATTAAGCGTATCGGGCAATCACGGTCTATGGTTGGTACTGGATAGTATTGTCCACTCTCTCCTGTAGCGTTTTCGCAGGGAACTATAGATGGAAACAAGCCGGTCATTAGAGCTTTACCCTGTATCGTGTTGGGTTTCCTGGTGGTGTGTAACTCAGCCCCAATTCTATGATCCTGGCTCTCCCTATCGTAGCTGGGGAGTTTTAAAAGTGGTAGGGGCTTCGTTCACTCAATGGTCTCCTGGGGTGGGGCGTAGAGGGATTGTCCAGGCTTAGAGAGCTTCTATCAGGAGGCCCTGTTCTCCAAGTCGCTCTGGATTATACGCGTCTTGAGGACGCGCTGCGTTTAGCGTCGATGATTTCCATGTTTAAATCTGAACCCTTGGTTATAGAGGCCGGTACCCCTCTCGTGAAGAGTGAAGGTGTTAGAGCAGTTTCCCTTCTTTCTTCGATACTCTCTCCTACGCCTATTGTAGCAGATCTTAAGATAGCTGATACTGGTGCCTTGGAGGCGCGTATTGCCATTAAGGCTGGTGCTTCGGCCGTCACTGTGCTTGGCTGTGCCGGCTACGAGACCGTTGTCGAGGCTGTTGCCGAGGCTCATCGTCTCGGCGGACTGGTTGTGGCTGACATGTTAGGCTTGAATGACCCTCTTGAGAGAGTGAGGGAGCTGGAAAAAGCTGGTGTTGATATCGTCGAGATCCATGTCGGTATTGACGTCCAGAGACGGCTAGGTGTTACTGTTGATGCGATGGCTAGGGTTGTCGAGAAGGTGAAAGCTCTCTATAGTGGTTTCGTGGCAGTTGCTGGCGGATTGAACGAGAGAAGTGTGCCCTTGATGGTGAGGTCTGGTGCCGACATTATTGTTGTTGGCGGCGCTATTACGCGTAGTAAAGATCCGCTCTCATCAGTGCAGAGGATCTTGGCGGCAATTCGCAGGGAAAGTGGGGGTAGGTAGTGGTTGAGTTTTATCCTTCGGGATACTATGTTTTGGTTGTGGATGCGGGGAGGGGTTCGCGATACATGTAGACCGGGACCCATTCTCCTTCATCATATACCCTAGCTTCTTCAAGCACAGCTATGCCATCAGCTTCTACGTTGCTGACGGTAACGGAGCTCATCTGCCGCTGAGGGGGCAGGGGGTAAGCTTCAAGATAGCCCTCTGGCGACACTCTTAGCTTCACCTTGACTGGTTGCGGCCTCTTGCTTTTGATGGGTGCAGCGAGTCTAGCATAGGCGTTGAGTGGTGGTGTGCTCCCCCTTTCCACGTTGCCCATGTACTTTAATACATGGTAGAGTAGCCTCACGTAGCCATGCAATGCCGAGATAGGATGCCCTGAGAGAACTATTACTGGGAGACGATCCTCCAGCAGCATCGCGCTTGTAGGTCTTCCTCCTTTAACGAAAAGGCCGCGGAAAAGCACCCTTGCCTTGAGCCTCTGGGCGAGCTGGTAGAAGGGGTCGACATTGCTTGGCCCCGAGCCCCCCGTGAGTACTACGAGGTCTGTTGTGTCAGTTTGCCTTGTAAGGTACCATGCTATTGTCTCCGTGTTATCTGGAAGTAGTATCTTCCAGGCGATGCTCGCCCAGGGGGAGAACCTCGTTATGAGGTTTGATACGAGTTTTGCAGTCGTCTCGGCAACCTCTCCGCCCAATATGCGCTTACTAGCCTTTGGTGACATGTAGGGTTCAAAGAGCTCCGTTCCTGTCGCAATTATTCCCACTCTAAGCTTTCGGTAAACCTTAACACTTGTCACGCCAACGTCTAAGAGCCCTACAGCATCAAGCTCAGTCACTACATGGCCTTTGCGTAGGAGCACGCTTCCCTTGGCTATATAGGATCCCACCGGATCTATGTTTTTACCTCGCGTAAACTTTCTATCAACAACTATGTAGTCACCTTCGATACGTACAGCCTCCTCCGGGACCACCGTGTCAGCTCCTTCAGGTAGGTATGCGCCGGTGGACACGTAGACAGCAGTCCCCTGCTCAACCCTTACATCAACGTCAACAATACCTATCGTGGCCTCTCCCACAAGCTTCAGCCGCCCTGGAGTATCATCGCTGCGCACAGCATAACCATCATATGCAGCCCTTGGCCTCGGCGGAAAATCATACCCAACTTTAACATCCTCTGCTAAAACCATGCCGATAGCATCCCAAGTGGCCACTTCAACGACCTCGGTAACAGGGCTGACAACAGAGGTGATAGCCGTAATGGCCTCTTTTACTGGAGTAAGCCTTTCAACATAACGTGGCACATGCATGATACTCTTAACACCTCCTATTAACAGTCAGGAGGCAGCCGCCACCGAGAGATGCTGCCTTAGGTCGGTGCAGCCCAATATTAAATCATTATAAAGTGGTAAGAAAGTTGAAACGCTCTTCGAGCACCATGTGCCCAGCGATAGTATCACAGTTATTCTGTGGTGGTGCTCTCACCACTGCTTGTTTTAGTGTAGATGTGTATGTACTGAAAGCTAAGACCTGGAGCCGCAGAGAACCTTTTGGGTCGAGTCACCTGCTCTCGGAGACCTCTAAGATCCATCCAGCATGAACCCGTATCTGCGAAGAAGCCTTCTTACACTCTGCGGCAGCCTTGGGGCCGAGTGCTCGGCTGCAGCAATATAGAGGGGCCGCGTTAGCCTCGGACCCTCTATGAGAGCGCCTACGGGTCTTCCCTCCTCCGAATAGAATATTGTGATCTTGTATTTTCCAACGTGTTTTTCTTCACGCTGCATGACACGCAGCAGAGACAAGGAGCAACCACCCCTCTCTCGTGTATGGCCTTCATGCTAGGAGTATGTTTGCGAGAGAAAATACGGGCTGCCCAGTGCTATGCCAGGATGAGAAGTTATACATATATTTAGTGCCAGAGGCCCAGCAACTCTAGCCTGCCCGAACAAGTCCTGGAATACCAGGTATCCTTGTATCATGACTTCAGTACTGGCATGGCGCTGTTAAAGTCTGCTTCACAAGCGCAAGCCTGTACAGAGACTTATGTAAGGCCCTACACCCGCATCTCTTCTCCCCGGCGGTGGTACCTCCTCTATGAGCTTACGGTTAATAGGGCTAAACGCCTCAGATATTATTGAATGTAGAGTGGTTGGTAGAATCAACCGTTTTACAGTAAGCGTCGAGGCTGGGGGCAGCAGAATTAACGTCCATATAAATAATACTGGCAAGCTTCCTGGCGTCCTGGTTTACGGCAATAAAGGCTTATGTTTACCAACGAGCAGCGGTAGGTTAGGCTACAGGCTTTTTGCGATAGAATGTTGTGGGGGCTTTGCTCTAATAGATACTAGGCTTCAGGAGAGATCAGTCCTTCACGCGATTATGAATAATCTCGTGCCTTGGCTCAAGCCGTGCAGGCCCATCGCTCAAATGCCACGTTATAAGGACTGTATACTAGATTTCCTCCTAGAATGCACGGGAGAAAACGTGCTAGTGGAGACTAAGAGCGCTGTCCTTAGGGATCCCCAAGGCTATGCCCTCTACCCTGATACGCCAAGCAGACGTGGTAGACGCCATGTAGAGTGCTTAAGGCATGCCACTAAGAATGGGTATAGGTCAGTGCTAGTCTTTGTAGCAGCATTTCCTAATGCGAGAGGCTTTAAGCCTAATATGGTTGTCGATGGAAGGTTTGGGGAGCTGTTAAGGACGGCTATGCGGGAAGGGGTGGATGTAAGGGGGATAGGCCTTCACTACAATCCTGATTCAACATCGGTAGAAATGTATGACCCAGATCTCAAAGTAGTCGTGTAAAAATCCCTCCTTACCTTAAAGAAACTGGAGCGTTCCGTTAAGGGGCTCCCGCACGGCCCCCGGAGACCCACGGCCCTGCCCCGGCTACGGTAGTTTACTCAGCCGTTGCCTTCACCCCGTAGGCCCCCGTGAACGCCGGGCGTCCGGGGTTAGGTTGCTCCCTTCCGGGCCTGGCCGGGTTCCCCCGGTAAAGGCGGTAGCCTCTCTCCCTCCGGAGAGGGCTCCGCCACCGCCGGCCCCACGGGACGGGGGTCATGGGTCGGCTGAGGCTACCGTAGCCCGATGGCAGGAGCCGTGCCGGGTTACTGGCCCCCGCTTTACGCCCGTTTCGGGGCGTGGGGGAGGGCGAGCCCCCGGCCCTACCCGCGCGGGAGCCCCCTCCTAGGGGTTTGTGCTCCGCGATCCTATAGTAACGGGTTCGTCTTATACGTTTATTGTATGGTTTCACGTGCTTTGCTCCAATCCTATTATCCATGCTGCCAGGTCTCTTACAGCGTAATGTGAGAATGGTTCTAGGCATTGTTTTCTGGCGATCTTGCATGCTATTCTAGCTAGCTTGCCGTCAAATAACGCTAGGGGTGCTGTAAACTCGGCGTTCACGCTCTCTGCTATGTTCTCGTCGAGGTTTGGTATAAGTATTGCTTCAGTATCACAGTATGGCTTGAGCATCCTCTTAATGCTCTCTACATCCCTTCTCTGCTCAGCGGCCAGCCGCTTCGCTCTTAGGGCTATTAGGGTGAGTCTGCATCTTCCCCATCGTGACGAGGCCTCCCTACCTATGACCATGGAAGTTAATAGTGGTGGTATGATGCTGACATTGAATCCTCTATCGACTAGGCTTTTCCAGTGGCCCCCGCGTGTGAACATCAGGAGGTAGGCTCTCTTGGCTCTAGGATTCATACTGGATGTTGTTTTCAGCGCTTCCTCTATAGAGAGCGGTATTGCTTCCACGCCTTGTCTGCCGAGTAGCTGTTGGAGTTCTAGAATCCTCTTCTTCTCCTCTTTAATCCCTGGCTCATGATATATCATCAATACCGGCAAGTTTCGCTTCCTCCCTAACTCGTTATTGCGCGAGCTTGTTTACTATTCTTAGCGTCCTTTTGAGGGAGCTTCCGACAACCTCTGCGATCCTCTGCAGCGCCTCCTCGGGGGTAAACTTCTTAGCTCCTGGTAGTGGGTTGGCCCAGAGGCTTCTATACATGTGCTTTATGCCCTCGGATCTTACCTCTTGTAGGTTTCTTTCCTTCTCAATCCTCTTCTTTAGCCTATAAATCTCCCTTGCCAGAGCGGGGTGGTAGCGCCATAAGTGTTGTGTCCTGAATTCCTCCCAGGGGATGTTCTCGTCCAAGTATCTTTTCCTGTAGCTCACCTGGATAGCCTCCTCTATAACCCCCGGGTCTTCGAGACCGCTCAAGTCTTCCTCGCGGAACTCGTGAAGGGCTTTGTAGGGGCATAGTGTGCATGCTACTCTAGGCAATCCCTTAAGGTAATCGGGGTGCACAAGATTGCTACTGCGCGTGTTGAACACGGTGTCAAGGAGGGTCCAGACGTATATGGGCTTAATGCGTCCGCCCGTGTACAGCCTCGGTTTCTTAGGAGACATCTGGTAGAGGCGCGAGAACCTCTTATATGCTTCACTCAACCTATCTCCATCAGCCACTATCTCTGGCCGTCTTGTTTTCCTCAACATCTTTATAGGTTTTAGCTTCATGTATGTGCACCATCTCCTTCCCCGGTAAGGCAACCCCTCCTCAGTTAGACGCTTGTACATGAGCTTTCTATCAGCCTCCATAAGCTCTATTTCCACGCCGAGCTTCTTTGCAGCGTTTAACGCAAAGTCAATGTTCCCCTCAGCCTCTATAAAGGGCATGTGACTATAAACAGCATAAATCTTGAGGGAATCTATATAATCTAGGAGTCCCCCTAGGACAAGAAGCACACTAACACTATCCTTGCCGCCGCTGAAGTTCACCATAATCGTCTTGCCGGCTAAATTGTCTCTAAGCTGTTCTGCAGCCCAAGCTACATAGGGGTGTAAGAAGGGTAAGGCGGTATAGCCGAGAGGCCAGGGTATGTCCTCCATTAACCTCGCATACTCTATCCTTATGTCTTCGATTTCGATTACGCCATTCCTAACCATACTGGATATTTCGACACCGTAGTAGGGGTCAAGCCAGAGAATGATGCTGCTTCCTCTAGACCCATGTATTACCGTAAACTCGGCTGAGGAGGCTATGAAGCCCTTAACGTTACCCTGCAGGTCAAGCACTGGGTACCTTTCCACAAGTTTGCACCTCTATGGCTCTAGGAGTTTGAGGCGTACCGCTGGTCTCGACGCTTTAGCTTACAGTTCTATGCTTGGACACTAAAGCCTCGGGATATGGTAGAGGCTCAAAGTGTTTCTCCTCAAAATTATCTAGCAGCTTTATCCAGCCGAGCTTAACTTCCCCTTTAAGTATATCCTCTGGCGCGTTAACGCGTACGACTACACTGTTATCGTGCAGGTCTATACGCTCGATTAAGGCCAGTCTATAATCTCCTAGCTTTGTCTTCACGCCAGCCACTAACCCCTTCTCCCAGCCAGGTTTAAGCCTTCTTACCCCGCTGATGGTTGATCTGCCTCTTCTACTCCCAAGTATATACATGCTTTTAGGGCAATTGTAGAGTATGGTGTCGCCCTCATTTTTCCAAGAGCAAAGCCCTATGATCTCTACGTTCTTCATCTTGAAGGTGTTTGCTCTCGTGAAAAGCCTAGCCCATTGCCTCATTCGGTAAAGTCTTCTCTCCCTCCTACTTCTCAGCCTTGGTTTAGGCACAGCAGTCGCCATGATAACATCCATTCCCATGCTTCGGAGTAAATGAGATAGGCTATTGTCTCCCATAACTACTACGAGGTCGGGCTGCACAGCCTCTATCAAGCTGAGCTTGTAGAAAAGCCCCCTTCCTTCAATAAAGCCGTCAGTGTCTACAATATATCCTCCTCCAACGAGCTTGCCAGCCTTGATTATAGCCGCTATAATAATCTCGGGGATCTTCTCTGCGGAAACATGCCCGGCAAATATGCATCTAGGATTGTCAAGGTCTTGCAGCGAAAGAATAGGGTTAGAGGGAGCCTCGTGGAACGAGACGCAAGCTGGTTGCCCAAACTCGTTCTGGCCTACGTCACCCTCTATCACACCTAGCCCAAGCCTATTAGCCAGCCACACCGTCAGAGTTGATTTCCCCGACTCAACTCTACCTACAACGACCACGGTAGCTGGCTTGATGGCCTCCACGGTATCTAAAAGTTTCATCCACTCTACTAGGGTATCGTAGCCTTCTCCCACAACCTCAGCCCTTGATGCACTGCCACCTCGTATACATAGCTCAGCCTCCCTAGAAGAAGGAAAGAACGTGAATCC
>QNYQ01000019.1 GCA_003978665.1 Hyperthermus sp. | reverse complement strand
GGTGTTAGTGAGGAGGAGAAAAGGGAGATTATTGAGAGGCTTAAGCGGCTAGGCTACATATAGGGGTTAGTCCTATCATGTGTTAGGGGGTTCCCGTCTTGGCTGAGACTGGGCTGCTTGAGAGGCTGCTGCCCCGGCCGGATAGGGATCCACTAGGCTACGCCTTCGCCCGTATACTCGAAGCCGTGATCGAGGCTGTGCTGGCCCTGGAGTTCCTGGAGAGGGGGTTTACGAGGAACGCTGCTGGCAAGGCCTTCGTGGCGTGGAGGGCGCTGATTGCCGGGTTGCTGGCGTTGGAGAGGGAGAGGCTGCTCGGGATTCTTCGGGGCGAGGAGAGGAGATGGCTCCTAGAGAAGGGGGTCCCGAGGGTTCCGAGTAGCTGGCTAAAGCCTCTGAGTATGCTGCTAGAGAGGATCGGGTACACGGGTCTCCACGGCTACACGTCAGTGGCGCTTGACCTCCACGACTACCAATACCATGGCCCAGACCCCGACATGGCGCTGAGCAGGTACCGGGGCCGGAGGGAGGCTGCGGCAGACGTTGTCTACTTGCTCAGCAGGCTCGTAGAGGCTGTCGAGGCTGTTGAGCCCAGGCTCCGGGAGGCTGGCGGGTGGACGGGAGAGCACGGCGAGGCCCTGGGGAAGCTGAGGGAGAGGTTTAGGGGAGGGCATGCTGGCGGCTAAGGGATGGGAGTAGGTAGCGTGTCTTCTTTGGCTGCGTGCCCCCGGGGGTTGCTCGGGGGACTTCTTCTCCTCATGCTCTCTAAGGCTCTGCGTGTTGCTCGGGGGTGTAGGGGTCTTGGTTTCTAGGCCGCATGGTGGCAGGCTTGTGGATCGTGTTGCTCGGGGTGGGAGTAGGAGGAGGCTTCTGGCCGAGGCTGGAGAGATGCCTCGGCTGAGTATAGGTGATGGCTTGGCGGCTGATGTAGCTAACATAGCGCATGGTGTTTATAGTCCTCTTGAGGGCTTTATGGTGCAGGAGGATTACCAGTCTGTGCTCCACGATATGAGGCTTAGCAGTGACCTTCCCTGGACGATACCAGTGGTGTTGGATGCTTCGCCCGAGGAGCTGGCCGGGGTCCGGGAGGGCGATGAGGTGGCCCTCTACCACCGTGGCCGGCCGCTGGCTGTGCTGCGTGTCGAGGAGATTTATGGCTGGGATCGGCGGGAGTATGCTCTCAACGTCTACAAGACCCTGGATCCCGGGCACCCGGGTGTGGCGCGTCTCTCGCGGAGGAAGGAGCTGTTTGTGGGGGGTCCGCTGCTGCTCATCGAGGAGCCCTCGGAGCCTTTCGAGGAGGTGAGGCTCTGGCCGAAGGAGACCAGGGTGCTCTTCGAGGCCCGGGGCTGGCGGACCATAGCGGCGTTCCAGACGCGTAACGTGCCGCATCTGGGTCACGAGTACGTTCAGAAGGCTGCGCTCACCTTCACTGATGGATTGTTCATCAACCCGCTTGTGGGCTGGAAGAAGCCCGGCGACTACCGGGACGAGGTCATAGTGGAGGCCTATCAGGCGCTCATAGGGAGCTATTATCCCCGGGACAGCGTGGTCTTCAGTGTTCTCCGGATGGAGATGCGGTACGCGGGGCCCCGGGAGGCGATACACCACGCCATAGTCCGGAAGAACTTCGGGGCCACACACTTCATCGTGGGCCGCGACCACGCCGGGGTCGGCAGCTACTACGGGCCCTACGAGGCCTGGGAGCTCTTCAGGGAGTTCCCCGACCTGGGTATAACACCGCTTTTCGTGCATGAGGCATTCTACTGTCGTAAATGCGGCCAGATGGTCAACGAGAAGATCTGCCCCCACAGCGACGAGTACAGGGTGAGGATTAGCGGCACCATGCTGCGGAGGATGATAAAGAGGGGTGAGCGGCCGCCCGAGTACATGATGCGGCCCGAGGTGGCCGAGGTAATCCTCAAGCACCCGAGCCCCTTCATAGAGGAGGGATAACGGGCTTGCGCATACGCTTCGTGGACCGCCGCGTCGAGCTAGAAGCGCTGGCCGCCTGGGCTTCAAGGCAGCGTGAGCTGCCGCTCTACCTCTATGGGCCCGAGGGCTGTGGTAAGACGCGTCTCGTGAAAGAGTTTGTGGCTAGGGTGGAGGAGCTCGTCGGCGGGGACACGCTAGCCGTATACATAGACGCTCTTGAGGAGTCGTCGCTGCGCAGCGCTATAGCTGTCTCTGCGGGGCTCAGCCCGGCCCTAGACGCTCTCGAGGACCTGGTGGCTGGGCTCGGGGAGGGAGTGGGCCGTGTCCTGGCAAAGCAGCTGACCCGGCTCCTCGGCCGCATCCTCTCTAGGACTGCGATGAGCGGCAAGAAGCTTGTGGTAGTAGTGGACGACGTTGTGGGGGCCCTAGGATTGGAAAGGGTGGAGTGGTACATAAAGTGGGTCTACGAAGCCTCGTGGAGGCTCCTAGAGGAGTACGGTCTAGAAGCAGCCACCTTCATAGTCCTCACCTCGGAGGGAAGGAGCCTCGAAAAGGTGTGGAGCCACAGCCACGCAGCCACCTTCATGGTCTGGAACCTAGGCCGCCAGGCGTTCGAGGAGCTGGTAGAGCAGCTCAGCGTGCCCGAGGGCCTCGACCGGGAGGCCGTCTGGAGGCTGCTTGGAGGCAATCCTCGAAGGCTACTAGAGCTCGTCACGGTCTACGACTGGAGCCTAGAAGCCATGCTGGACGCGTACACAGAGAGGCTCCGAGGCGTTGTCGAGTACGCGGCGCAGGAGGGCCTCACAGGGGCCCTGGCAAGGATCGTAGAGGACCCAGACGCTGCTGCCGAGGCCTATAGGGCCAAGAGGCTGCTCCTGGAACACAATCTCCTGCTCCCCGTGTCCACGATGCTGGGCTTCCACCGCCTAGAGCCGAGCCGAAGCCTCGGGGTAGGGAGACACTACGCGTGGCAGACACCCCTACTCCGCGAGGCTGTCGCCAAGCTTCTCGGAGAACCACCGGGCTAAAAGGGGGGTGAGGAGGACCTTGGCTAGACGCGTCTTCGTCCTAGGCCTAGACTCTATGCCCCCCAGCGTGCTCTACGAGGGTATGGACGGCGGGGGCTTCAGTTACCTGAAAGGCATAGTGGAGGAGTCCCTACGCTACCGGCTGAGGACGTGTCACCCACCCATAACGGTCCCGGCGTGGATGGTGATGTTTACTGGTAAGACACCCGGCGAGCTAGGGGTCTATGGTTTCCGCCACCGCAGGCCCGGCGAGTTCGGCTACTACATAGTCAACAGCAGCTACATCAAGCACCCAGCGATATGGGATGAGGCTGGTGGGAAGGGGCTATGGGTGGGCGTGTACGGGGTGCCCCCCAGCTACCCGCCTCGCCCCCTTCACGGCTTCATGGTGACCGACTTCACCACGCCGGGGCCCGGGAAGCCCTACACGTTCCCGCCCTGGCTCCGCCGCGAGCTGGAGCGCGTGGCTGGGCCCACGGTGTTCGACATAGTGTACCGTAGCAGCGAGAAGGCTAGGGTAGCCCGGGAGCTCTACCGGATGCTCGAGAACCACCAGCGGCAAGTAGACTATCTTGTTAACCGTAAACGCTGGGACCTCTTCATCTACGTAGAGATAAGTGTTGACCGTGCGCACCACGCGTTCTGGAAGTACTTCGACCCCTCACACCCCAGGTACACGGAGCACCCAGAGTATAGCCGGGTCATACCCGAGCTCTACAGTAGGATAGACAGGTGGTTCGAGAGGCTGCATAAACGGCTCCCACGCGACACGGTGATAATAATAGCCAGCGACCATGGAGTTAAAGCCATGAAGGGTGCATTCACAATAAACCAGTGGCTAATCGAGCAAGACTATCTAAAGCTCACCGTAAACCCCGAGGAGCTGAAGCCGGGAGCCGAGCTGAGAGAAGACATGATAGACTGGGACCGCACCATAGCCTGGGCCTGGGGAGGCTACTACAGCCGCGTCTTCATAAACCTACGCGGCAGAGAGAAACGCGGCACGGTAGAGCCCAAGTACTACGAGGAGACACTCAAACAGCTGCGCAGAGACATTGAGAGAATAAGGGGCCCCGGCGGCGAGCAGTGGAGGAACATAGCACTCCAACCCGGGGAAGTCTACCCCGAAGTCAACGGCGACCCGCCAGACCTCATGGTGTACCTCGACGACCTCAACTGGAGGCCCGCCGGCACCCTAGGCTGGCCCAGCCCCTACCTCCCCGAGAACGACCGGGGCCCCGACGACGCGGTACACGACTGGCTAGGCGTATACGCCGTCTACGACCCCGAGGGCACGCTGGGCAGGGGCGACGCGGGCATGATAGATATACATGAGGTGCGGCATAGCCTAGAAGAGATAATATTTTCCAGGCGGTGAGACAGCAACGGAAAGGGGGGTGCACGGGCACGTGTCCGAGAAGATCCCCGTGCATATAAGCAGGGAGCTCTACGAGAAGGCCAAGAAGTTCATAGAGGAGCAGGGCGGGTTTCAGAGCGTCGAGGAGCTGGTAGAGTTCCTCCTCCAGGAAGCACTGCTAGCCGAGGAGGCCGGCCCGGCTGAGATGAGCCGTGAGGATGAGGAGAAGGTCAAGGAGAGGCTGCGTGCACTAGGCTACATATAGTGCCCGACAGTCCCCTCCCCCAACAAGACTGTCCCAGCCGGCAAAGAGCATCCTAGATGGATGATTATTTGTCGGGAAGCCTGGGCGAGGTTGTTCCTGCCTTTCGGCCCTCCATGACGTTTTATGCGGATCGCCAAGCACATGCTCGAAGCCTAATTCTCTCCGGGCTCCGCATTTTAGTGGGTGTCAGCCAGTCAAAGAGGGCTCTCCCAGAGGGAGGCGTTGTCCTTATAGCTAGTGTATCCTGCTAAGGTTTCTCCCCAGGAGGGCTTGGGAGGCGGACTGTCATTGTCTCTCTCGGCTGCTGAGAAGGAGAGGTTTCTGCGGGCGCTGGAGGAGGATCGTGAGTTTCGTCATGCTGTAATGGGGCTTCTCGGTTTTCGCGAGATACTTGAGAGGATTAGTAGGATTGAGGAGAGGCAGCAGGAGTTGGAGAGGAGGATGGTGGAGCTCGCTGAGAGGCAGCAAAGGCTTGAGGAGAGAGTGGCCAGGCTTGAGGAGAGAATGGTGGAGTTGGAAGAGAGGATGCTCAAGCTTGAGGAGAGAGTGACTAGGCTCGAGGAGGCTATGGTTAAGCTGGGGGAGAGGATGGCTAGGCTTGAGGAGAGGATGCTTGAGGCCACCCGTGTAGTCATGGTTGTGGCCCACCGGTTTGGGGTGGTGAGTGAGGAGGCTTTTAGGAAGGCTTTGAGCTATATTGTGGAGGAGACGCTGGGGGCTGCTCTTGTTAGACGCTGGATCCACCGCGACGAGGAGGGGCTAGTGTATGGTCACCCATCAATAGTTGAGGCTGATGTCGTGGTCCGGAATGGAGTCCACATACTGGTTGAGATTAAGAGTAGGGTTTCGAGGGCTGATGTGGCCGAGCTCTACCGTGTTGGCAGGCTATATGAGAGGGTTGAGGGGGTGAGGCCCCGCCTCCTCATAGTCGGCGGCTTCATAGACTCTAACGCCGCGGAGCTGGCGCAGCGGCTCGGCGTGGAATTGGTCCCGGTCACGTCGCTCCACTCCTAGACGCCTCCTCCCCCGAGGCGGCTTGCTTCACGAGCCAACTTCACCAGTATCTCCACAGCCTCCCTACTGCTGCCCGCAACCAGCCTGATCATCGCCTCCTTGCCGGGAGCGCCCCTATCGTAGACTATGAAGGGTAGGCTCTTCAGCCTGGCTGCTGCAAGCCCGGCTATCCACTCCATGGTTCCCCCCTCGGCTTCGGGGTGAGGTTCCCTGGCCCGGTCAACCTCCATGACCTCTAGCCCCATCCTCCTGGCTGCCTCGACGAGCAGGGGGTGATAGGCTATGTTTACTGCTCCCAGGAGGCGTGGGAAACCGTGCTGGAGCCCGGCCAGTAGTCTTGCGAGGTGGCTTGAGGCTCCTGGCTTGGGGCAGCCGCACGGCCTTATCCTCCCCCCCACATAACGTAGCCTACCCTCCACAGCCACGATCTCCTCTGGGGTGAGGCTTCCCGGGGGAGCCTCGGCAATGTTCATTCCCACTTCGGGAAGGAATGCTGAGAGCACGCTCGTGTTATCCTCAACTATGGATGCCGCCTCCTCAACCCTTTTCATGGAGGAGAGGGTTTCAGCCTGCTTCCTCAACACTGCGAGCGGGTCACTCACGCAGCGTCCTCCCTCACGGGGGCTGCAGGGCCTAGAGTAGACTATTGAGAGCCAGGATATTCTCGAAGCCTCCCTGAAAGCCTCCAGTAGACTCCTCCCAGAGGCCAGGAGCGAGGCTAGTGCAGTAGAGAACACGCAGCCAACACCATGCACGCCTCCCCTGCAGACATTAAGCCTTGGATGAGTTGACGTGTAAACCTCTCCATCATAGTAGAGAACATCCCTAGCCACCCTGCCGGGCACATGCCCCCCCTTAACTATGGCTGCCCTGGCTCCAAGCTTCTCCACGAGCAGCTTCGCAGCCTCCTCCTGGTCTCTGATAGTCCTAAGGGGCCTATCAAGCAGCGCCTCAGCCTCTGCCGCGTTGGCAGCAACTATTGAGCCTTCAATAAGCCTCCTCAAAGCTCTAAGATACTCGCCCCTATCCCCCGCCACGAGGCTCCCTCCGGCACCGGACTCGAACACGGGGTCCACGACCACAATAGTACTGGTAGGCATCGAGTCTACATGCCTAGCCACAGCCTTCACATTGCCGGGCGAGCCCAGCACACCAGTCTTCACCACTAAAGGCTCCTTAGACAAGCCAAGCTGCTCGAGAAGAATGTCCACGCTAAGAGGCTGGACACTGTAGACGTTATAGCAGTCTTCAATAACCAGTGCAGACACTACAACACTATAGTTGACTCCCAGCGCTGACGCCAGGCTAGCAGACGCTGTAACACCAGCGCCTCCCGAAGTGTCGAGGCCGGCTACGATTAGGAGTCCTCGATCCCCCATCCCAGACCCCGGGATGATGTGGGGGCCAACAGTCCGGGTGATCCTAATAACCCTAATTAACCCATAGCTCCACTCCCCTCATGCGAAGGGAGGGGGTGGAAGCCTCTCCCTCTCTCCCTTCGGGCACTCAAAGCCCTTGGCCGCCCTCCCTGGGGCAAGCTTATAACCCTGGATTGTTAACGCGTGTTAAGGAGAGGGGAGGTGCCATACTTGTGGCTGCAGATCCTCCCGTAAGCGAGGGGGGCCTGGCAGCGATAATCATAGAGAAGGCCATGGAGAAGCTGAAGAGGGCTGTGACACCCGACGTAGCAATAGCCGGTGCAGGCCCCGCAGGACTCACCGCTGCCTGGCTCCTAGCCCGCCGAGGCCTGCGCGTAACAATCATCGAGCACAGGCTCGGGGCTGGAGGAGGCATGAGAGGAGGCTCCATGCTACTACCCGTAGCGCTGGTGGAGGAGGGTGTAGCCTCCAAGCTGCTTGAAGAGGCAGGCGTAACGCTGGAGGCTGCGGGGAAAGGCCTCTACGTGTTCGACCCGAGCGAGGCTGCAGTCAAGTTGGCGGCAGCAGCAATATCCTCTGGCGCAATACTTCTACCAGGCCTTCACGTAGAAGACCTCATAGTACGCTCAACAGTAAACCCGCCCAGAGTAGAAGGGCTCGTAGTGAACCTAGCCCCCGTAGTCGAGTCAGGATGGCACGTGGACCCATTGTACATAGAGGCCAGAGCCGTAGTGGATGCAACAGGCCACGAGGCGAGGCTGTTGAGGATCCTGGAGAAGAGGCTTCAGGGAAAGGTAAGGGTTCCAGGAATGTCAAGCATGGACGTGTGGAGAGCCGAGAAAGCAGTGGTGGAGCACGCCGGGGAGATACTGCCAGGCCTATACGTGGCAGGCATGAGCGTAGCCGAGGCATACAACCTCCCGAGAATGGGGCCAGTATTCGGTGGAATGCTAGAATCAGCCGCCAAGGTGGCCGAAATGATCTCCTCCAAGCTCCTCAACAAAAACCCCTAGCCCCCGGAGGGGTGAACTCCCTATGGCCAAGACGATCATGGCGGCAGCGTCTACCGGGTCGATACCGGAGGAGATAGAGATCATCGCGAGAGAGGAGGGGCTTCCAGCGGAGAAGCTTAGGACGAGGCTGGCAGAAGGCAGGATAGCCGTGCTCCGGAACACTAGGAGAATGGGCACCGTAAGAATAGTGGGCGTAGGCGAGGGCTTATTCGCTAAAGTAAACGTTAACGTGGGGACAAGCGGCACAGTAGTCGACCCGTCCATGGAGGCCGAGAAGGCTAGAATAGCCGTGCGCTACGGCAGCGACACCATCATGGACCTGAGCATGGGAGGGGATCTTGACGAGATAAGGAGGCTGATAATGAGGGAGGCAACACCCCTACCCCTAGGCACCGTCCCAACATACCAGGCGTGGGTCGAGGGGCTGAAGCGCTACGGCGGCATAACAATGCCCAGCGACTGGTTCATCAAAATAGTTGAGAGACACTTGAAGGATGGAGTAGACTACATGACAATCCACGTAGCACTATCCCGTAGGCTGGCCGAGAAAGCCTTGAAGAGCAAGAGGGTAATACCGATAACCAGCCGTGGAGGAGCACTACTAGCAGCATGGATGATCGAGAACAGGGAGGAAAACCCCTATCGGCAGCACTGGGACTACCTCCTCGAACTCTTCGCCGAATACGATGCAGTGATAAGCATAGGCGACAGCCTCCGGCCGGGAACAATAGCAGACCAGCACGACGAGCTGCAGGTGGAGGAGCTCGTCGAAGCAGCACGGCTCCTAGAGGACACGAGGAGGATGAAGGTGCAGGCGATCGTTGAGGGGCCGGGGCACATGACGCTAGACCAGATACCCGTCAACATTAGGCTCATGAAACAGATAACCAAGGGAGCCCCCTACTATGTCCTAGGCCCCCTGCCCACAGACACAGCAATGGGCTACGACCACATAGCCCTAGCAATAGGCGGGGCCCTAGCCGTTGCAAGCGGAGCAGACTTCCTATGCTACCTAACCCCCGCAGAACACCTAAGCCTGCCGACTCCGAGCCAGGTAAAGGAAGGGCTCATAGCAACCAAGATCGCCGCCCACGTAGGAGACCTCGCCAGGTACGGGCGGAGAGCGGCCAGGAGGGACGTCGAGCTAAGCATGCACCGCGCCAGGCTAGACTGGGACAAAATGTGGCAATACGCTCCAGACCCTCAACACGCTAAGAGAATCTACAGCCAGTTCCCTCAGGCCACGAAAGCCTGCAACATGTGCGGCCAATACTGCGCATGCCTAGTACTAGCAAAACACCGCACCAACCCCCCAGAGCTAGAGGAGACACTACAACGCTTCAACCCCCTCACAGCACCCCTCCCCTAAAAGAGAGGCGGCCAGCCACGCTCCGCCAAGCAGAGCTCCAAAACCCCTTTTTAACACGGTGAAGCCGCAAGCAGCTAGAGCCAGAGGTCAGCCACCCCCCACTACAAGGGCTCCATTCAAGGTGAAAGGCCCAATGTCCGTGTATACGCCCCGAACAAAACTAGCCCTCGTGACAGTCTCGGCAGTACTCGCAATACTAATCCTCCAGCTCTCAGCAGCAACCGCTGAGGCCCAAGCACCTCCCGTAGCCGGCCCCAGCCAGCCCCCCCTAAGGATAATGGTTAACGAGTCCACATACAAGCTCAAAGTGTACAGTGACGGAGCAGTTAAACCCTTCTACGCAGCTACAGCAATCATCGAGATACCGCAGCTAGAGGCTTCCACGAAGCTCTCACTGGAGCTAAACGCTGAGAGCACTGCAACAAAGAACTCCTCAAGAACACTAGTATCGCTAAAGGGTCTCGTAGAGGGAGCCGAGGTAAAGGCCGAGCACTTCTCGCTAATAGTCAGGCTGAGGGGAGGCTACAATATCCGTGAAGGCACCGGAAGCTTCACGATGAGCGGGCACGTGAGCCTCGAGAACAGGACGGGGAAGGGGAGCCTGGAGCTCGAGCAGCTAACAATCAAAATACCCAGCCACGGCAAGGGCGAGATAATAGTGGATGCCATAGTCCAGGGATTCAACTTCAAGCCAAACGCTAGTAGAGCGATGACCCCCGACGAGATAAACAGGAGGCTGAGAGCCAAGGGGCTAGACTACTTTAGGGTCGAGGAGATAGGAGCCGTACTCGCCGCCGGAAACAAGACCAGGATACACTTCAAAGCATCACTAGACCTCTACAAAATGCTCGAGAGAGCAAGAGAGAACGGGCTATCAGAAGCTGATGCAGAGAAGATAAAGAAGCTCATCGAAGCCAAGTATACCATAAAGGGAGTCTTCAGCATGGCTCTAGAGGCGAGGGCAGAACCCGGCGAGGCCAGGTTAAGCTACAACTACAACAGCAGCTCACAGGGCGAGA
>QNYQ01000017.1 GCA_003978665.1 Hyperthermus sp. | reverse complement strand
CGCAGGCCCAGAACCACCTAGAGAAGACGACGGGAAACCTTCACTAATACTCGCCAGCGCGCCCGAGAAGGCTAAGGCAGCCGCAGACGCTGCAAACACCAGGGCCACTAGCAGAAACAATGTGCCACTAGACAATCCGACGCCACACCTCACACTACACCTTAAGCCCCAGAGGATAGGGTGAGGCCCTGGAAGGCAACCTCCACGTCCGCTCTCCAAACCCGGGAGAGAGGCAGTCCCCCAAGAGAAGGAGAGGGCATAGGAGTACAGCCTTCCCTGAGCCTCCCCGAGATCTAGGAGAGGCCTTAGAAGCTCTACAAAAAAGCTATCGCTGCACTCCATGATCCTCTAGACGCTGAGTGATAATCATACTGCATTGAGGCAAAAATAAGAGTTGTGTATGGAGTGCGTTAGTGAAGCATATCAGTGGATACGAAATACATACCGCAACAAGGCTCTCCAACACGACGTTGCCGCTTCTCAGAGTAGGCGAGGGTTTATGTGGCTCTGGCCTCTTATGCTATTCCTTATCGAAGACGAGGGAGGAGTCTGACACGGGAAAGAGAGTGGGAGAGGGGTCTTGGCCGGCAGGATTATAGCTGTTAAATTGCCTGAGGAAGTCTACGAGGAGGTCAAACGTAGGGCTGAGAGGCTAGGCTATGCTCTGGTAGCTGACTATGTGAGGGATATAATACTGCGGGACATAGGGTATGAGGCTAGACGTGACATAGCTGAGATCGTTCGTGAAGAAGTTAAGAAAGCATTGAGCGAAAGCGGAGGAGCAGGCATCAGCATTGACGTGGGGGAAATCGTTAACAAAGTTATGATGAGGGTTGAGAAAAAGCTGCAGGATCTTATAAACCCATGGACGGCGAAAGTGGACGAGTTGTCGACGAGGCTTGCAGAGATCGTTGAGAGAGTTGAAGGCATAGAGCAAAGATTAGCTAGCATTGAAGCACATCAAAGGAGCCTTGTACCATCTCCACGCACACAAACAATAACCGAAAGGAAGGCCAGGAGAAAGACTGCTATCGAAAGACTCCGCGACCAAGGAGTCGTATTTGAACACGAGGTACAATGGCTCCGCGACAGGGATGCGTTCTTCGAGAGGCTCCGTAGAGAGGGAGCTTTGATAATCGAGGTGAACGGGGAGAGGATAGCCGTTGACCGAGAATTCTGGCAGCAGACACGCAGCAAGATAGAAAAGTTGAGCACAGCAAATGATGACGAGATAAGGCTACTACTTACGCGACAACAATACGACCTCTTCCGGAAACTTAAAGAAGCCGGATACATCTACTTTGACGCCACCAACCATACATGGAAATTCATTGAAGAGCCAACGGAAATGGAGACAGAAGGCTAAATAAGAAGGCACCACCCATCAATGAAGAACACTCCGCTCCCCACAATACATCACAAGAAAGAAATCCGGAAGCACCCTCCCAGCAAACCCTAACTCATAACAGTACGAGAACCACGAGAGACGGAAACAAGCGAGGAGGATCCAGGCTTGAGCCTCTCTCCCTTGAAAGAATTGGGGTGTGGTGGACCGGCCGGGATTTGAACCCGGGACCTCTCGGGTGCAAGCCGAGCGCTCTTCCAGGCTGAGCTACCGGCCCAGCTCCTCTACCCATACGGCCAGTGTTCTGGAAACCGTAACTGGGGGTTAAATAGTAATTAAGGCCCTTGGGTTAAGGAGAGTCTACTAGGGGGCCCTGGGGCTGGCCGCTTACGAGCCCCTCTCCGCTCTGAAGGGAGAGGGGCTTGAGGAAGCTCCGCCCTCCACGCGGCACCGGGGCCCCGTAAGGGGGCGCGGGTAACACCCGCGGCAACGGCACAGAAACGGCACGCCCCTCGGGGGGTGTCAATGAGGCGGTGAGGGCTGCTGGGTGACCGGCAGCCAGTAACCCGCCGAGTATCCTGGGGGGTGCGTTGAAACGGCCGTCCCCCGGGGAGCAAGGGCGGTGGCCGATGAGGGCCGCGTGAATGGCTGCCGCAGACCGCTTAGTCGGATGCGGCCGCTGTACAGAAGGCGGGTTATAGCCCCGGGGCTCCCTCCATGTCTTCCGGCTCCTTCTCGCTGCATTTATTATTTCCCTGTGGTGTCTTGATGGAACTGGACGGTGTAGTGGAGTTGGGGAGGCGTAGGAGGAAGTTTAGGAAGCCGCTTTTGACTAGGCCTTTGAGGACGCTGCCAACAATATTTGAGTGCCCTCATTGTGGTGCACGCGCAGTGAGTGTTGATATTAGGAAGAATGAGAGGAATGAGCAGGGGCTTGTGCACGCGATCATTAGGTGTGGGAACTGTGGGCTTTATGCTGAAATGTGGGTGCCCGAGATCTATCACCCGGTTGACGTGTACTCTAAGTTTCTTGACGCGTATCTTGAGGGTAGAATTGAATATAAGTTTGTGAAGGAAGAGAAGAAGGTTAGCTTGGAGGAGCTGGCAAGCGGTGAGAGCATTGACGCTAATAGGGAGGGTGGAGAGAGAGCTGAGGAGGAAGCTGAAGAGTGGTGAAAGATTATTCTTCCTACTCTCCGATCCCGAAAAACCACTGAACACCAGGCTTGTGAGGAAATTCGAGGAGGCCGGGGCAGACCTCCTCCTTGTTGGAGGCAGCCTTAACGTCCTACCCTACGATATCGACAAGTACGTCAAGGAGGTAAGAGAGGCTGACGTTAAAATACCAGTCGTGCTCTTTCCCGGGGGACTAAACAATATCGCGAAGTCAGCTGACGCGATACTCTTCATGAGCCTCCTAAACACCCTGGACCCCTACTGGCTAATAGGTGCCCAAGTAGCAGCCGCACCTCTCATCAAGAGGCTCGGGCTTGAAGTAATACCTACAGGCTACTTGATCATAGGCCATGGCGGCGCCGCCGGCCACATAGGCCGATCCCTGCCAGTACCCCCGGAGACACCATACATTGTAGGCGCCTATGCCGCCGCCTCAGAGCTCCTAGGCCTGCGAGCCCTCTACCTCGAAGCTGGAAGCGGCGCACCCAGACCCGTACCAGGGAAAGCCATAGAGTATGCAAGACGATCAACCACAAACACCCTGCTAATAGTAGGAGGCGGGCTAAGACAGGTTGATGATGCGAGGGAAGCACTAGCCCATGGGGCCGACGCAATAGTTGTAGGAACACTTGCCGAGAAAAACCCCGAAAAAGCACTCACAATGCTCACACTAGTAAAGAAGAAGTAGAGTACACGGGTCAGCCTAAACACTTACGACCATATAGACCGGCCACATAGGCCGATCCCTGAGCATTGAGCTAGCTTCAAGCAGCTAAACGGTCACGGACAGCCCAGCTCTCTACCATATTTCTTCCTCAACGCAGCCTCCACATCAACCCCTAGCATGCTGGCAACACTAAACACCCACGCAACAACATCAGCCACCTCCTCCTCAACAGACTCTACTCTCCCCTCTAGAATAGAGCTAGCAAGCTCACCGACCTCCTCCACAAGCCAGACAAGTGTAGCATAGAGGCCGCGCGCAGCATCCCTCTCAACAAAAGCCCTACGCAAAGCATCCTGAACACGTTTAACCGAAATACCGTCACAGCCTCCATTACTCGCCAAGAGGTACCGCACACCCCAAGCTACTATAGAGGATACGGGGACTGGATGGTGGGCATATGCCCTCCTAAGGGATATTTAAAACGTGTCGTAGTGGTTGTGGGGGGCAACAGGGCTTAGAATATGGCATTAGACACTATTACCGCAGCTATCATGCCAAGGGTTAAAACCAGCACGTGAATAGGGTTTATCTTTACTATGGCATCCTCCTCACTGAAGGCGAGCAATCCGGCGGCGGTAAACACTGTGGGGGAAGTGTCCCTGGACTTCTCGTCCCTACTACTCCTCCGAGAAGTCTTCCTAGACTTAGAAGCCACTATACAGCACCCGCTCCAGACTACTGGGATGAATGCACCTATTATACCTAGCTGACAAGGACTTCAAGCCAGCCCCCAGACTGTTGCATGCTGGAACCGAGCCTAGAGTAGGGTGGAGCCGAGATAATTCAAATCTAAAAGAAGTTACTGTAAAGTAAACAACCCCTAGCTTTCCTATGGAGCCCACTGGGGCTGGTAAAATCATCGCCGAAACCTGACAGGCTAGCTTCCAGTATTGGGGCAAGCGAGATACTCTGGTAACACAGGAGGGCACCCCGCTACTTCACGTGAACATTGGCGTAGGCAATACTCCCCTATTTCGATGAGAATACAGTGATGGAGTACTTGCATGCTATGTGCCAGCATAATACTAGCATCAGTATTTCGTTTGGCTAAACTCGGTTTAGAAGGTAAGGCTCTTTACAGTATGAGGCTCCACGAGAAGTATAGGGGTCTCCCTCATAGTTTTATAGAACGATACCGGTTAAATGAGCATACAACCTCTGAGATATTTTTACCAATTAGATACTCAACCCCTAGCTTTCCTGTGGAGCCCACCCGCCCTCTTTCAGCCGTCCACGACACAATGTGTATGCGTAAAGAGTGCCAGCACCCTCCCACGTGCTATATTACTCCCTGCCCGACACCCGCAACAAGCTTCTCCCGAGGCTTTTGCTCTGGCCACCTCTTTCCTCCCCGGTATAGGCACCTTTCCGGGGGCATTGCGAGGTGGTGGAGGCTTGAGAGCGGGGGGTGAATGGTGTTTTTGCTGCATGATCTTATTCCATATGAGAAGTGGTGGTCAGCGTATAGTGTGAGTTGTTCTATGTTGAGTGTTAGTTTTTGTCCATGTGGTTTGACTTGGCCTGCTACTGTAATAGGGGCTCCCGCCTCTATTAGTGCAAGCGTTTTCCTTATTCTTCCGCTCTCCCTGTACGCTGCAATACTTATCTCGCCTCCGCTATGGTCCCGTAGTGTTGCGATAGTGTGGCCGCCTGGTATGCTCCTAGGCTTTGAGGATACCACCCCATGTACTACTACATTATCGTAGGGTCTTATCTTCTCTATAGTCTTCAACCTTAAGTGTGCATTTGTAGCTTGATTCGTCCTATATAGAGTCCAGTGCGTGAATGCTTCTCCGGCATCTATCATTGTAAGGGCTTTAATGAGGACCTCTCTCTCCTCTCCTCTCACACCATAGAGTACGGGGTCGTTTGTGTGCGGGTGGATTAGTGGCTTACCGACCTCGTAGTCGTAGTTCATAAAGGTTAGAGGCCTTGTTGCTAGATCGTACTCGATGACACTATGCTCATCTATCATCCTCTTTTTCAGCCAGTTGTCAACGCTCCTGTACGCTAAAAGCTCGTAGGTATAGTCTTCCCTAAAGTCGGCGCCGAGCGCGGCTAGTGCTCCAATAAGCCCTCGGCCCCCATGATGATAGAAGAGTAGCGGCCTCCTCTTGGCTATCAAGTGAAGGCATTCCTCTGCATGCTCCCTGGCAACAAGCCTGGTGGTGGCGTGGCTGTAGAGTGATTCTAGACACCTCTCTCTCACGGCCACGTAGTCTGTCACGCTACCAGCATCATCATAGTATAGTACTAGCGCCGTCCCCCTGCCTCCAGCTCCACCATACCCGTACGCCTTAGCGGCGTGTTTAACGAGGCGAGCAACGGTTGAGGCCTCTCTATAATCGTCAACGATTACTATTAGAGCTACGGCACCGTTACCCCTAGTCTTCCATGGCACTGCCGGGTTAAGTCTAACGAGCCAAGGGTTGTCGGCCAGCTCGTAGTCCTCGCTGATCAGGTTTAGGGTGATGAGAGATGCTAGGTGCGTGGTGCACCCCGAAAAGGCTGTGTCAAAGCTGTCGAGGCCTATTGCAACCAGAGGCATAATCCTCAAACCTTACAGCATGGGCTCGACACGTCCAGGTTGTCCTCGCAGTTGACCGGGCCCAATAGGCTTCCAGGGGCCTGTTCCCCCGGGTTGATTCACCCTATTACTTCTTCTCGTAGTCCTTAACCACGATCATTGTCAGTGTTGATCTAACCTTGGGAGAGCTCCTAAGCTTACTATACACTATATCCTTTAGCTTGCCCATGTCGTCACTCTCGATCACGACCACTATATCGTAGAGCCCGTAAACCATGTACACTGATTTCACTTCATCTAGTCTTTTTAAATTGTTGAACACCTCCTCGTCTCCACCCATTTCAGTGTTGACAAGCACTACGGCCTTAGGCATACGCCTCGCCACCAGTACTCTTAGCAAGCCCCGGTGCCGGGCTAAATATAACTGCCCCTATCTTCTCGTGTATCTTAATGTGGATGTTCCAGAACATGTTCATAGCCTATGCAGTATGGGCTATAGTGCCCTAAAAGTTGAGGACGGCCCCGGGGGGTAGTGTCTGCGTGGTTAAGGTAATGGTGTACCATATCGGCGGTGACAACCCTAGGGCTAATACGGCGTTAAAGCTCGTACGCTCGGGTCTAGCGGAGGCTGTGAGGACTATCCCGAGGGGGGTCTTGGTTCTCGATCCTTACGCTAAACTGCCGGTGTCCCGTAGTGACGCTACAATAGTGTCTTCGAATGGTATCTTGGTCGTTGATGCTAGCTGGAGGAGGCTGAGACTGCCGAGGAAGGGTTTGAAAAGAAGGCTCCCCCTCCTCCTAGCAGCTAACCCCGTTAACTTCGGGAGGCCCTTCATATTGAGTAGTGCAGAGGCGCTGGCAGCATCATTGTATATTGCAGGGTTTAGGGATGAGGCAAGGCGCGTCCTGTCGGTGTTCAAGTGGGGTCCAGCATTCTTCATGGTAAACGCCAAGCTTCTTTCAGCGTATGAGGGTAGGGATGCCTACGGCGTTATTAGTGTCGAGTGCCGTCTTCTAAGGGAGGTAGTAGGTGTTGAGATGGGTGATTGTGGCCCCGAATCTCTTACCTCCTTATATAAAAACATTGTGTCCAGGTATATTGATGAAGGAAAATGAACTACTCCTCCCATGGCGTATGCTCACCGGGGAGGTAGCTGTCGTGGTCAAGCATCCAGCTATTCTAAGCACCCAACCATGCGGGGAATAGAGGGGTGTGGGGAGCTCAGTCCTGGTGTCTTTCAGCACACACTTCCATTCCCACGGTCTTGCTCAGTAATACCAGCCCTCTTCACAGCCGTTTACCCCCCTGTTTAGGCTCTCGCGGGTTTATATGGGGGCCTCCGGCTGGCCGGGCTGGGGCTTGTGGTGGCTGGAACGCTTCCATGCGAGCATGGTTCTGTTGAAGGGGAGGTGCTTAGCCAGGTTAGGCCCACGGCGGCTGACTATGATAGTGTTGGCAGGCTGGTTAAACATCTTGTGGACTTAGTGGGGTCTGTTGTTAGGTCTGCGGGCTTTGACTCTTTTACCGTCAGTGTTGAGGGGAGTGTGGCTAAGGATACATGGCTTAAGGGTGAAGTTGATGTAGATGTTTTTGTGTGGTTTAGTAGGGATGTGTGTAAGCGTAGTATTGAGGTTTTCGTGGAGAAGGTGGCTCCTCTATTTGCTTCCAGGGGCTTCTTGGTTGAACTGAGGCACGCCCAGCACCCCTACTTGAGGGTGCTGGTTGAGGGCTTCTGGGTTGAGGTTGTGCCCGGCTGCCTCTACACTGGAGGCAGACCCCTCACGGCAGTGGATAGGACGAGGCTTCATACGAGGTATGTGGTTTCCAGCCTCTCACCTCCACAGCGCGATGAGGTCAGGCTGTTAAAGTCTTTCATGAAGGGTGTTGGCGTGTATGGTGCTGAGCTTGCGGTAGGCGGGTTTTCGGGCTATGCTGCAGAACTATTGGTGGTAAAGTATGGTTGTTTCCGCAGGGTTGTATGCTCGGCTGCGGGCTGGAGGCCCCCCGTCATTCTCTACGTGGAGGATGGGTTGAGGGATGCTGTGAAGAGGCTCATGGGGAAGTATCCTTCCTCTCTAGTATTCATGCCCGATCCCGTTGACCCTTCACGCAACGTGGCAGCCTCAGTTACCCCGCGCAGTCTCGGGGTCTTCGTACTTGCGTCTAGAATGTACTGTAGGTCTCCTTCAATCAAGTTCTTCCATGTTCACGGCTGTAAGGCTAGTGATAGTGTTTATTCAAGTTATTTGGGTGAGAGAATTGAAAACATGGTACTTGTGGAGCTCGTGTTTAAGGAGCGTGTCGCACCCGATAATATGTGGGGGATGGCTGAGAGAGCTAGAAAGGTTGCTTCCGGCCTCCTGAAGTCCCACGGCTTCATAGTAGTTAACTCCAGCACTTTTTGCGACCCATCCTCGCTGCGCTGCGCTATGCTTGTTGAGCTACAGGAAAGGGTTAGGCGAGGCCTCCAGGCACGTGAAGGCCCCTTCGCCTGGGATGCGGTGCAGGCTGACAGGTTTATTTCAAAGTACTTGGAGCTGGAGGCTGTAGGCCCCTGGATCGATCACGATGGGAGGCTACGCGTACTTGTTAAGCCACCCTACACCAGTGCAGATGAACTCCTCTCAGCCAAGCTTGCTCAAGGCCTCCCCAGGAGCCTCAAGAATAGGCTGGACTCCGTGCTTGTACATACTGGTCTTAACGCTATCGATGCTGCAAGGAGGCTGTCTAGGCAGTGGTTCAGAGAGAACATTGTGTTGAAACCGTGCTGGATAGGCTAGATGCTATGGTCTTGAGTAATGCACGCAGCCTAGTCTGCTACCCCAACCCCTCCTCCCCTCTATGCAGCAAGATCATTAAGGAACTAGAGTCCAGAGGAATAAGCCACGTGATCAGCTACGGCGGCTTCAAGATAGGCGGCCATAGCATCCTGGGCCACGGCTGGGCTGGCAACGTGTTCCTGGCGGTAAGCGAGAAACACGGCCTCTTAGCAGTAAAATCGCTCCACCCCAAATCGCGCAGACGCTCAATGCTGAAAGAAGCTCTCATGTGGCTGGCGGCCTCAAGACTCCACGTTGCCCCCCAACTCTTCGAGGCCAGCCGCTACTTCATAGCATACAAGCCCATTCTAGGCCCCCGCCTAGCAGACTATAGGCCGAGAACGCAGCAAGAGAAAGCCTATACAGCAGCAAGACTCCTCACCAAAGCCCACCTCCTAGACACTATAGGGGTCAGGCATGGAGAACTCTCAAGGCCTCATGCCCAGGTACTAATAGATTCATGCAGCAGCGAACCCTACATAATAGACTACGACTCAGCAACACTACATACAAAACCATCAAACCTCCCAAAGATCATCGGGGGGCTCGCAAGGATCAAAGCCTTCAGAGACTGCATAGACACAATACAAGTAAGGCCCTTACTCTCACACTACAAGAAACGCCACGAGACAAACATCCTCATAGAGCTAAAGAGCATCATCCTAAGGAAATGCCTCAGGCCAAGACAGCTCTTTAACCAAGCCAGCAAACAAAGCCAGTAGACCAAAGAGCAAGACGCGGCTGCGGGGAGAACCGGGGAATGCAAGAAGAAACCATCAGCCCAGAGCAATGGGCAGCAATATGCGAAGCACTATCAGCACTCCCCCCTAACACGAGAAGAAAACTAATAGAGCTCGTACTCGAAGAAGCCTACGCTGTAAAAGACGTGGCGGAGCTCATGTCAGTCTCCCCATCGGCAGTATCAAGATACATACACGGCACCCTAGTACCCGGAACGGGAGCGCTCTGCAGACTAGTAATGAACGCCCAGCCCGAGCTAAGAGACAAACTCCTAGCATTAGTCGCTAAAACAACCTGGAACCTAACATACAACGTCCTAAAAAACATAGCAGCACACGACTATGCATCAACCGTAATAGAGGAGATAGCAGACGAGATTTCAAGACTCCTAGAAACAATAAAAGAGAAGCATTCACCTAGGAAGCAAGCTTGATAAACAAGAAAAACCCGGCACCACTACAGGAGCACCAGTAGCGAAGCCCCCAACCAGGGCGTGCGGGGGTGCCCGAGCTAGGTCAAAGGGGGCGGGCTTAGGACCCGCTGGCGTAGGCCTGCGTGGGTTCGAATCCCACCCCCCGCACCACACCCTCACTGGCTCGCCTAGACTGTAGACGCCCTTCTCGGCGGGGAAAGGCCCCAGCCCAGCGGCCGAAAACCCTCCACGAGAACACACGTAATCCACAGACCCACAATACTCCACAAAAACTCAAAGCCAGACCACCTCCAGACAAGTACACGGGTGCAACTCGTGGTCAGACATGGATGTAGAGATGCACCATGCCATAGCCCAGAAGAGCTAGGAGGGAGAGCTAGGGAGTGTAGGGAGGATCCCCGCAGCTGCATAAGCCTTGAGGAGGCTGCGAGGATCCTGGCACGCCGCATTAGTAGCATCTCTCCCGCCAGCAGATCTCAACAACTATGACTAGTGCAACTATGACTAGTGCTTCGGAGCCGCTCACAGTATAGATTATCCTCAGGTCGCCCACCCTCCTGCGCCAGTTACAGTAGTACTCGCCCTCAAGGTGCCTGTCCCCGCGCCTAGGCTCATCCCTCAGCTCGTAGAGTGCTGAGAGGAGCCATCTGCACGTGCCCTCTCCCGCATACCTCCCGCGCCACTCCCTGAACTCCTGGAGTGTTGCAGCAGCCATCTCCTGTCATGTATTTGTTCTTTACCACACTTATTACTTATTAATACTTTTTTTCAGGGATGCGTATGTAGTCCTAGTGACTGCGGCAGGAACAGTCCTCTGAAGTTTGTAGGATATCTGAATTCTCTAATACTCGGCACCTTTCCCGGCCAGCAAGCTTCAACAAATAATGTAATGTATTGTAGTAATTATTTGGCCCCTGCCTTTGATAGTACTTGGCACAAAATTCTTGGGACGGAAAGGTCTGGAAAGCGTGGTTCGTTCAGCCTACCATTAGCTGCTTATGTTTCGCTTCCTTATGTTGGTATTGTCTTGTTTAGCTTTGCATGGATCGTGAGGAGACCTCTTTTACGGGAAGCTTCTATGATTCTCTTTGCAACGTTAGCTCTTTCTCTCCCAACACTTCTCGACAAATAATTTGTTAGGACGAATATTACAGCAGCTTCTATATCGTTAGCAACATCGTTCACAGCGCGTTCTCCGTTATTGTCTACTCCTTTTACATGAACTATTATGGGATAGCATAGGCCCCGAGGATACAAGTCCTCTGGGCCTATGTTCGACAGAAATTCCCTGATTATGTTGAGCCAGTGAGGATTCTTGCTGCCAGGGCAATATTCTGGCTCTCTGGAATATCTTTCCATGATCCTGTTGAATTCTTGTTTCACGTGCTTTAGCCACTCTGGGACCTCATAGAGCTGTATTATAGATCGAGCCTTTATTCGTCTCCATGCAACACTTGGAGGGACATCGAGGTATATGAGAATGTGTGGGGGCGGTGCAAACCAGTTCAACGATTCAATCCAGTTTTCTGGCACAAAGCCTAATGGGCTCTTAGAGGCTTGATATGTGAAACTGCTGTACTTGTACCGATCAGATACTATTAGGCGTCCCCTTACAAGTTCGGCTAGTATACAATCCTCAGCACTCGTTTTTCCAGTGTAGAAGCAGCTGTAGAGGTGGAGGAATCTGTCAGCGGCGAAGAGGAGTGCCAGTACTTCGTTGCGTTTAAGTGTCGGGTGAAGACCTTGTAGAGTGTCCCTTAGGAGGCTGCCAATGATGTTTCTTGAGGGCTCTTTCGTGTACACAACGTCTATACCCAAGTGGCGAAGTCTTTCGGTGAGGATATATGAGTGTGTAGAAACTCCCGACCCGTCTATACCCTCTATGGCTATGAAAATGCCTGGCCTCCCCATTGGTGACCCCATGAAATCGTTCCTGGCCAGTATATGGAAGCGTGTTATACTTTGTGCTGCCCTTGATCTAACACAGGCTAATGTTGACCAGACCTAACAATTCTCTTTGGCCTCTTGCATTACCTGGAGCACTTTACGCTACTCTTTGCCCCTATTATACTCCGTGATGATATAGCGTGTATATGTGTTCTAGCCTTAACTCTATCCCGTGCTCTCCTCATCCTGGGCGTCTAGAAGTAGTATTTGTGGACTTGTTTGTTTTAGCCTATTTTTGGTGCTAGGAGGTATTCTATGGTTCCGCCTGCTGGTAGCTGGAAGCGTAGTCGTAGTGGCATGTCGTTTGAGTATTCTATCGTTATTGTGTCGGCTACCTTGGTTAGGGATAGTATGTGTTTGAGGTATTCTATGCTGTAGG
>QNYQ01000029.1 GCA_003978665.1 Hyperthermus sp. | reverse complement strand
GGTTGCGTCGAGGCTGAGCATGCTGGGGTTTGAGAGAGATGAGCTCCTGCTTGTCCACTCATCCATAGTGGCCGCTCACGTCACGGGCTTCGAGCACTTCTACGACTATGTCGTGGAGTCCTACTATGAGCTGGCTGAGGGGGACGATTCCCTCCTGGCACAGCCCAGGTGGAAGAAGCTCTTCTGGGTTGTTGAAGAGGAGGTGGCAGCCCTAGTAGAGTTTGAGGAGAGGCTTGCCGACGAGGATACTATGAAGTGTGCTGAACCCCTCCTGGCAGCGGCAATAGTGGGGCTTGTCGAGAGGAAGGGAAACCTTTCCCCATGGATTCTAGAGGGCTATAGTAGTAGGAGGGGAGAACAGCTTGTTAGAGTGAGGGCTGAGGGGGATGAGTGTACTATAGTAGTGCCCGGGCCATTATACAGCCTCTACGTGGCAGGGCTCGTAAGCCTCGGAATGAAGAATCCTATGGAGCGCGTTGAGGCAACTGTACCGGACCCCTCATATATAAGGAGGAGAGTCTATGAGAGCCATACACCATTCTCGCTCGTATCCAAGTTCCTAAGAGAGCTCGTAGCATCAGCTGTAAAAACAGCATTAGACACAAGCATAGATGCTGCATGCAGTAGTGGAGGCTCCGGGAGAGTGCTTGCCGTGAAATACCATCATAGAGGGGTAATTGAGCCAGTATACGCTTACATATGCTAGTTCTACTGTTTTCGAGCCCTTCATCCTTCATGCTCACTGTAGTACCTTGACGTCCTTAAGCCTCACGGCTGGTAGGTGGACGGCTGGATAGGGCTTCTCCAGAGTCTTTGAGATAGCCACGATATCCTTAGACATGTGTGTGCCAATGTTTCCTGCAAGCACCACACCAGGCACCCAGCCGCGCGCCTCACCGTTCTCGTAGAGTATGGCCGGGTTGGCTACCACACTGTACTCGCCGGTGTCAGCGTTGGCTGTGTGAGCTCCCTGAACATAGTGTACTACTAGCACGCGTCCCTCAACAAGCTCGTCCAGGCCCGCATCCCCCGCTTGCATCAAGACGTTAGTATAGCCCGTGCCCGGCCTTGTAGAGTAGCCTCTTCTAACGGCATTGCCTGTAGAGGACATACCTATCCTATGCCCCCAGTAAGTGTCTGCTATAAAGCTCTTCAAAACCCCGCGTTCAACGAGGAGTTTACGCTTCGTCGCAACTCCTTCCCCATCAAACTTCGAGCTGGCGTCGCCAGACTCTAGGGCTCCATCATCTATTATTGTTACCCTCTCATCCATAACCTTCTCTCCCAGCATGCCCCCATAGAGGCTCCTCTTCCTGGCAACCCTCTCGGCGGTCAGGGAGGGTAGGAGGGCCTCGCCTATTATCTCGGCTAGAGCCGCGGGCATAAACACCACGTCGTAGCCTCCCCCATCCAGCTTAGCTTTAACAGTACACTCCCTCACCACGCTAAGGCTCTTCTCAACTACGGGGCTGGGTGAGGGTATGCTTACACGTGACGAGCCTATGGAGAAGACCTCTGGCGTGACAAGCCCATTCACCCTGGCAAGTATGGAGGCGTAGATGCTCGAATGGGTCCCCCTATCAACGCCCTCCAAGCCATTAGTGTTTACTATATAGGTTTCCGAGGCTGAAACGGATACAGCAGCATGGGCTAGCACGAATTCGCTGCCAGCCTCCCTGACGGCATCCATGATCTCTCTAGCATACTCCACGAGGGCTGAGGGCTCCGTATGGGCTAGTTCTTCGCTAAACGTGCCTGGAATAGAGGCGTACTTCTGGGGGCCTGGGAGGCCAGGCCACCATTTATCCTCGCTTGAAGCCCTCGCAGATTGTATGGCTCTGGCCACTGCCTCGCCGATGAAGCTGGCGCCTAGCCTCGTCGTATAGGCAAACCCCACTTTTCTCGCCAGGGAGACCCTCAGCCCTATGCCAGCGTCAACAGTATGGTTGAACTCCTTTATCTTGCCAGACTCTATTACAACGCTGGTCGACCTTGTCGCAGACACATAAGCCTCAGCCTCATCCGCACCCATGTCTAACGCCTTCCTCACCGCCTTCTCAGCAATAGGAGCTAGATCCTCTATACTCGCCACGCCCACCACCTCCTATACGTTCCACGGCGGTCTTGGTGCCTCTCAAACCCTGCCTCCAACAGCCATACTCTTAACCCTTACATGAGGGCCTCCATCAGACACAAATACTACTTGGCCCTTCCCGCATCTCCCGTAGAAGAGTTTGAAGTCACGTCCCACCATGTCTATGTTGAGTAGTGTTTCAAGAGTGTTACCGGATATGCTAAGGTTTCTCACCGGTTCCCCTATCTCGCCCTTAACTATCTCGAAAGCCTCTCTCACACCGACCTGGAAGCTTCCATTTGGGCTCGTCTCGCCGCCGCTGGTCGATACGATATAGTATCCGTAATCTATGTCTTCAAGCATTTCTTCAAGCCGGGCATCCCCAGGCAGCATGAAGGTATTCCTCATGCGTACGAGAGGGGGGTGCCGATAGGATTCTGCCCGGGCATTCCCCGTGGGCCTCTCGCCCAGCATTGCGGCGTGAAGCCTATCCGTCATTATCTCTCTATGCACCCCCCTCTCCACGATTACGACACGGGACGCCTCCACCCCCTCGTCGTCAAACATGAATGTACCAAACCCGTCCTTCACGGTGGGATCATCAACTATTGTTACGAGAGGGGAAGCCACCCTACGCCCCTTCATGCCCTGTAGGACACTCCCCGAAGCCACCAGGTCGGCTTCAGCCAGGTGCCCGAACGCTTCATGCACAAACACGCCCACAGCCTCGGGCGCGAGTACCACGGGAAACCTTCCAGCCCTAGGCGTCTTTGCCTCAAGCTGGCTTCTCAGCCTCGACACCAGTGTCTCGCCGAACTTCTCGGGGCCCCCGGTCTTATCCCATATAGTGTAGCCCTCAATGGATCCTTCAACCATTATGCTACTGCCCCTGACACCATTCTCTAAGCCGAAAATGCTTGAGGCCAGGTAGGAGACCTCCCTCTCCTCGCTGACAAGCCTGCCCTCAGTGCTAGCATAGTATCGCTGCTCTACAGCATCATAATACCATATGCTTCTAGACTTCACGAACCTGGGCCTCGAAACAATAGAGTCCAGCCTCTCCAGATCCCTCACCTTCTCATCCACGCTGACATCGTCAATGCTCCTCTTGACGGGGTGCCTATAGTGTTTGCGTAAGCCTCCAACCTCAACGGGCCGGGGCTGCTCCCCCCTATTCATAGCACGCGCCATGCTGTAGGCGGTACGCAGCGCGTATAGGGCGTCGTCGACGCTGACACGGGATACTGAAGCAAAGCCTGCCGCCCCCCTGTAGAAAACCCTAACAGCAATCCCCTGGTCAATACCCGAGGAAACCTCGGCCACGCCCTCACGAATACTAATCCTGCTAAACCTCACCCTTTCAACACGTAGCTCGGCAAACACGCCGCTGAGCCTCGAAGCCTCATCTATAAACCTTTCAAGCACACGGTACACATCAGCCTCCAAGGACAACACCCTTAAGGCTTCAAGTCTAAACACCCTTGAGGCTGCCTCGGACCAGCCTGAACGAAAAAAGAGGTGTCCTCTCTCTTGGACGCGTCAAGTGCCAGAGAGATTGCCGAGGCCTGGTTGTCGGCGGCAGCTAATAAAAGGAGGATCGTTTTACTACTAGGTTCCAGGCTACCCGAACTCTACGCTGGCAAGGGCAGCTACATGAACTGTAGCGACGCCCTCCGCGCCAGAAGGGTAGCCTTATCCAGCGTGTGGGTGACCGAGCTCCGGGAAATGCTGGCGCGCATGCAGCGCTCCGGGCTCCTTGCAAAGATAATAGCTCTTTCAAGAGACTGCATCCTAGACCAGCTGCCTGGCGACGGCCTAGTAGTCAACCCCTATGGCTGTTGTAGTGGAGGACGAGAAGAACACGCACCCGGGCCCAGGGAGCCTGGGGACCCGGCGTGGCAGAGGCTTGTAGGTGAAGCCGTCTACGAGGCCACTACGGCCGATCTGCTCATAGCATGCTGTATTGGAGGACTGGCATTCGAGAAGGTATTGGCGGCGCTTGCAAGAATATACGCCGACAACACCCTACAATTTAACCCGCAGAGCATGGCCGATCTGCTCTCGCTGATAAGGCACGTATCGCCTCAATGAGGAGTATAGGAGACTACAATCCTTTATTATTGGCGGCAGCATGGTAGAGTGTGGAGAAACCCATTGAAACACCGGGTTAGGCTTGCATCAAGCCCTCCCTCCTCCTCAAGCGACTCCTCCGGGGAAAGGTCTTGGCGTGCAGCCTATGGATCTATGTGGAGGAAGCGGCTTCAGGGTTCAGGGTGAGTGTAGAGTCCACGTGCAAGCTCTTCTTCACACGTGAACTAGCCTCTTCCCTGGCCGGGCTGCGTGAGGCGTTGAAGCCCGTGCTCGGAGGCTTCCTCTACGAGCCCAGGGGTGGTTTAACGGAGTTGAACTATACTATGCCTCGGTTGGAGCTCCCGGTGACCCCCTGCAGGCCTGGCTACCTTCCACAGCCATATCCCCCCTACTCTACAGCTGACATAGAGGTAGTGTTGGATACTCGGCCTCGCGTCGAAGTATACGGCCTGCCCTATAGGAGGGCGGCTGTAATCGCTACCACAAAGAGGACGCTGCTAGAGGGTACTGGTTACCTTGTTCTAGCCGAGCCCCTGGAAGTATTCGATGATGGAACAGTTGCAGCCAGAGATGTGGGTTTCTTTGAGTCCTCATGGCCTCTTGTCAGTGATAGAAGGCATTTACCCATCTATCTCTGTGAGGCCTCCAGAGGCTATGGGCTGACGGCCTGGGCCCACTGCCTTGAAGAGTCTAGGCTGCCGGAGACTATAGTGGAAGAGGGGCTTAAGCAAGCACGTCATAACCCTCTCTGTAGGCCTAGGGTCTACGCTTCACTGGCTACTCGAAGTGGGCTAGAGCCCTACGAGCTGGCTAAGGGGGTGGAGTTGAGGCTGTGGAGGGACAGCGGAGGCGTTAGGGCTGTGCTGGCTAGGCCGGATAGGCTGGTCTTCTACCTTAAGCAGGCCACCAGCACCGGCTACATTGTCGCGAAAACAGCCATAAACGCTGGGGAGACCCTGCTCGGGGACTGGGAAGAGTACTCACTATTATGCCGTGACTGCTGGCTCCCAATATCGTCCCGGCGCGTGGAGGTAGAGTAGAACTCTCGACACGCAGGGCTAGCCCGGCGCTTCACGGGCGGCGGGAAGGACTGCTGGCTCTCTTGCCTCGACAATGCTCACATCTCCCTTCCTCCTCACCTCTATCACGTAGTCTGCCGCCTCCTCTACCTCAGGGTCATGGGTCACAATGATTATCTGTGAGAGGTTGGCCGCTGCTAGGCTGTAGCGTATTATGTTTATGAGCTCCCTTCTCCTCTCCTCATCCAAGTGTATTGTAGGCTCATCCAATATCAGCGTCTCTACTCGCTGGGACGCCGTTCTGGCAAGGGCCAGCCTATACGCTATGGCTAGGGCTATTCTCTCGCCGCCACTCAGCATGCGGAACTCCCTTGCTCCATTGCTAGAGTAGAGTATGACGTCGTAGTCATCGTCGAGCTGCACGTCAACAAAATCTATGTTAAACCTTTCGAGGATGCTTCTCAGATAAGCCTCCATTAATGCCTTCGACTTCTGCCTAACTATTCTCGGCAGGCCCCTCCGCGGGTCAAGCGCCTTCCTAATCCTCTCTAACCCCATTATAGCCTTTTCAACCCTGCCGACAACATTCTTCAACCTCTCGGCCCTGTCCTCGTAGGGCTTCAGCCTCTCCACCTCCTCCCTAAGCACCGTGATCCTCCCGGTTATCCGGGCATACTCTTCTCTCAGCATGCTTGCCTCCTTCTCCCTAGCCTTAAGCCAGGACAGCTTAGAGGAGAGCTCCTTCAGCCTCTCCCTCTTCTCCTGGAGCTCACTCTCAGCCTCCCCTATCCTCTCTCTCAGTAAGCTAATCCTTTCTCTAACATGGATGAGCCTCTCCTTTAACACCTCATAGCGGGATTTTGTCTCCCTCAGCCTGTAGAGGCTCTGCAGCATGTCCGACAGCTTCTCCGATAACTTCTGGGGATCCTCTTCGAAGCCAACGTCTAATCCTATATCCTCTAGCAGGCTTCTGAGCCTGTCCCGTAGGCTATGCTCCTCCTTCTCCAGGGCTTTCAGCTTCTCCCTGGCCTTTCGCAGCTGTGCCTCAATGATAGGCTTCTCCATGTACTTGCTATACGCCTTGCCTAGCTCATCAAGCCTCCTCCTAGCATTCTCGTACTCCTGGTACATGACATAAAGCTTTAAGTACTCGTCATTGAGCTTGGAAAGCTCCGATTTGAGCTGCTCCTCTTCGCTAGCCAGCTGCTCCAGCTGGGCAATGAGCCTTACAGCCTCCGACTGGAACCTATGCAGGAGCTTCAGCTTACCCTTATACTCCTCAATCTCTCT
This sequence comes from Hyperthermus sp., assembly GCA_003978665.1. GTDB lineage: Archaea > Thermoproteota > Thermoprotei_A > Sulfolobales > Pyrodictiaceae > QNYQ01. Next base: position 3,975 of record QNYQ01000029.1, on the reverse strand, counting down.
CGTAACCCTATTGAGGATAGATCTTCTCTGGGCTAGGAGGCCTTCGGCTTCTCTCTTCTCCCTGCTTAGTTTACGTATGAGCTGTAGCCTCTCCTCCTCGGAGAGGGGTTTACCGCAAAGGGGGCAGACGCCTTGCGCGCTGCTGAGCCTTTCAAGGTTGTCTGACATGTCTCTTATCCTCTTCTCTATCCACGCCACTTCTCTTGCAGTGTTCTCTCTCCTTGCTTCAAGCTGCCTAATGCTCTCGTCTATCATGTGTAGTAGCCATTCAATCCTCTCCCTCACCTTAGCCGGCCTAGTGTAGTCGATGCCTTCCGTTCCCAGGACTGGCGCGGATGTTTGGCGGAGTGTGAGGATGATCTTTCTCTTCCTCTCCTCCAGCAAGCTGATCCTCTTCCTCTTCTCTTCCAGCCAGCGGCGTGCCACCTCATATCTTCTAGCGGCCTCCTCAAGGCTTGTCATCCTCTTTTGGAGCTCCTCGTATTCTCTTGCTAGGCTGGCGAGGCTGCTGTACTCCTTTAGCTTCTCTTCAAGCTCCTCTAGCTCTCTCATACCGCGCGAGATCTCCTCGCGGGTTGATGCAAGCCTTGCAGCTAGCTCTACTGCCTCGTCAAGCTTCCCTAGAATCTCCTCTAGGGGGAGGCTTGCTGCGGGCGATTCTCTAATGGTGTCCTCAATCTCCTTTAGCTCTGCTTCAAGCCTTACAGCCTCCTCTTCAAGCCTCTCCAGCTCGCTCCTCAAGCTGCCTACGGCTGCTTCAAGCCTCGCTGTCTCACGCGACACTTCATTGTATTCTCTCTCCACAGCCTCCCTCCCGGCGAGTTCTCCCGCAAGCTCTTTGAGCCTGCTTTCAAGCAGCCTCTTCTCCTCTTCAAGCCTCTCCAGCTCGCTCCTAGCCTTACGGAGCCTTGAGAGGTGTGTTAGTGCCTCATTGAGGAGCGACTTTTTCAGGCGGAGTTCCCTCTCCAAGAGCTTTATTAGGGTGCCTAACTCCCTGTGCGCCTTCTCCATCTTCTTTATTCCAAGCATTGCATTAAATACTTTAAGCCTCCTATCACGGTCTAGTAGCAGTCTTTCAACCTCGCCCTGATGTACTATGAAGAGTTCGGCTGCAAGCCCTGGGTCGACGCCCATGATCCTGGCTAGCTCCGCCTCAACACTCCTAACACTCGTAGCCAGGGTTTTCCACGAGCCATCCAGCACGTAGAGTGATGCTCTCGTAGGTGTTGAGCGGCCAAAGACTTTGAGTAGGCGGTAGCGTCTGCCATCCACCTTAAACTCTATTGTTATCCTACTAGATGATGATCCAAGCCTTATGAGAGGCTCCCTCTCCCCCCTCCTACCACCCCCCCGGCTGTGCACGCCGAAGAGGGCATAGCTTATAGCGTCTACTAGGCTGGATTTGCCTGCGCCATTAGGGCCTACTACCACGATCACTCCTTCGGGAAGCTTTACCCTTGTCAGCCTATGGCTTAACACGTTACTTATCTCCAGGTACTCCAGGATCAAGGCCTAGAAGCCCTCGTCCTCGATACCGTAGAAGCGTCGGACGAGCTGGAGGGCCTCGGAGACGCTGCCGGCCTCGCCGGAGTCTGAGCCCAGGATCTCGATCAACTGGTATCCTAGCTCGGCGAGCTCTCTATCATTGAGGAGTGCCGCAAGTATTTCGCGTGCGTTTATGGAGTCCGGCGCGGGCCTGTCCGCCTTCACCTCTCGTACTTCAATAGTGTCGGTGTGGCTTATCTCAAGCCTATAAGCCAAAACCCTGTCCCCCAGCACTCTCTCCACAAGCTCCCTAACCCTCTGCCTAGCAGCCGCGGGCACACCCATAACCTTTAGGTGCACGAGGGGCTTCTTCCCATTACTAGCCCTAAGCACTGAAGCCAGGCCTGCGAGGAAGCGCGTGAACTGCTCGGAGCCCTCGTATCCTACCACGTACACTGGCTGCGGCCTTGCCCGGGTGAGCTTTAGCCTCTGCACGCTCAACGCCTCCCTAGAATTGATCTCGGAGACCACAACATACCTATCCCTCTGCCTGGCAGCCTCATCCCTCCTAAAAGCCTCTGGCGAGCCAGGGTAGACCACGTATCCTCCATCCCTACGCCACACGTAATGCAGGTGGACATGGCCCATAGCATAGTACTGGAATCCTGAAGGCAGCGTTGAAACATCCAGCTCATAGTCGAAGGCAAGCGCCTCGCGAAGACCCTGGTGAAGAACGAGGATACTGGGGAGCCCAGACCCCGTGCTGCTACGGGCTGAAGCAAGCCTCGACAAAGCCTCCCTCACCCGCTGCCTAGCAGCAGGCCCGCGAATAGCCGAGAAGCCAGCAGCCACAACACTCCCAGCCCGCAGCCTCACAGTAGCTTTCTCGGGGCCTCGGAGACCGATGATGCGTGCAAGCCCTAGATCCTCAAGGATCACCAGCGGCGGCAGCATACGGCGCCTCGGCAGGTCATGATCACCCATGACGACAAGAAACGGGATCCCGCGATCCCTCAGCAGCCCAAGAACCCTTATCGCATTCCTCAACGCTTGGGGAGGAGGCCTGGGAGAGTCGAAGAAGTCGCCGGCGTGAACAACAAGGTCAACATGCTCGCGTAACGCGAGCTCAATAGATTCCTCAAACACGTCGTAAACGTCAAGCTCTCTCTCAAAAACACCATACTGCCTATACCCGAGATGAGTGTCAGACAAGTGAAGCAAGAGAACACTACTGCCAGAACCCAATGAAAACCACACCCCGGCCAGAAAGCCGAGACGGGAAGGATAATACTCTAAGAGCACACCGCCCAATCACTCCACGAGACACGGCAAAAAGAGGAGAGACCCCTCCTCACTATCCTCTTCGGCAGAGTGTCTCCCTGAGGCCGGGGTGAGTGTTGTGGTGAGTGTCTCGGTGAGGCTGGCGTCTAGGATACAGTCTAGGCTCCAGGAGCTCGGCTATGAGGTGTCTAGGCATGCTTCGAGCATGCTTGTGTTTAGTAACGGCTTCCTCGTGGCCACGCTCCACGTGTATGGTGACTCGTGCAAGCTAAGCCTCTACAGGCTCTGGGGAAGCAGGGTGGCTGAGGCGCAGGATGCTTTAAGGAGCATGCTGGCTAGAGAATGCAGTAGGCTTCTTGTCCTGGATGCTCCCCGGGAGCCTTTGTCTGCTGCACTATAGCGTTATAGTCTCGCGTACCTCAACACTCTCCATCAGCCGCTGTATAAGTAGCGTATTCATCTATAGTATCCTGGGGGCCTCAGCCACCTACCCTATTATTGTCTTACGGTGCCCCTGCCACGCTCACACCTCTCCCCTACGCTTATTAACTACTACACGCTGTGTCTCCACGTGTTTGACTACGTCATCTTATCTATGTTACCGAAAAGACGCTGAGCTAATGCTAGGATACATGATAAGAGAGCATGAGCGGCATCGATCCCCATGGATAGTGAGGTGTCGAAGGGGGTGGTTCAGCCTCTTAGAGGAAGAGGTTCTTCTAGGCTACGTGGAGTATCTCCCGTCGTAGCCACCGCCCTACTAGTGCTTATTGCTGTGGCAACGGCTGCCCTACTCTACCTCTGGGTCATGGGCACGGTCAGCAACCAGCCGACAAGTGAGCCCACGTTCAACGACAGGATAATCGTGGAGAGCGTGGGAATGAATGGCAGCGATAACCTAGTGGTGTATGTTAGGAATGTGGGCAGTAACACGGTGAACGTGTCGGCGGCATACGTCATTGACAGCGTCAACAACCAGCTTAAGGGAAGAAATACGAGCGTAAATCTCCAGCTGCAGCCAGGGAAGGTGGGAGAGGTGATAGTCAACGTTAGCGGTGGTCTTGAGGCAGGAAAGCCGTACATAGTCAAGGTGGCAACCCTTACTGGCGTAGAGGCGTCGTACACGTTTGTGAAGAGAAGCTAGTAGAGGCGCCGTAAACCAGCGTGGAGCCTGTGGGCAAGGCACCCGAGGGAGCTGGAGAGGCTGCG
>QNYQ01000009.1 GCA_003978665.1 Hyperthermus sp. | reverse complement strand
TGTTCATGGTAGGCTGCCGGGGAGGGGGGAGAGGGTTAGGCTGCATATACCCTCTAGCACTGTCGAGCTTGTCTGTGCTGACGGGTAAATTGATATAAGCCTCTGGCATGGCGTGACGAGGTAATACACATTATTGTTACCGAGGAAAAAGCCTTTATACTCTTCCGAAGGCAAGGTAATACGAGCGTCCGGGGTCAAGGGAAATAAGGGTGAGGGGCACCATTAAGATCCAATGTAGCGTGCTACTCCACCGTGATCCCCAGCCAAGAGGGGGGCCGGTTGCGGGCGAGAGATGACTCGATGCCTTGGGAGTGCCGTAGGGTTCTGGAGGGCTTGCAGAGGATCGCTCCCGGCTTCACAGCCGCCCTGCAGGCTGCTGTCAGAGTGTATAGCCCCCACGACGTGTGCAAGCTCATAGATGACCCCGGCATGCTGAAGACCTATCTCTCACACTTCTATAGCGAGGACCGCCTGGATAAGGCTGTGAGGCTCCTATTACTTCCAGCCATCCGTGCAGTAGAGGCGTTGAGCGAGGGTGGCCTGGGAGAGGAGGGCTTGGCCGAGGAGGAGCCTGCAGGCAGTGGTGCTGGAGGAGGGGTTGTTGTAGGGGGTTTGGGGGATATACTGGAGGATGCCGAGAAGGCTTTCTCCTGCGCGGTAAGTGTGGAGAAGGCTTCCGCAGAGCTGTACGAGGTTATCGCGTCACGTATGAGTGATGGTATATGCCGTGACGCGTTATTGTTCGTGGCGAGGGAGGCTAGGAACCACGCAGTACTGCTTGCGAGCCTCGCCAAGCACTTGGGGCTGAGGCTTGAGGCCTGCAGCGACGACCAGGCTGTGACAAGCGTCTATAAGCTGATAGAGGCTGTGAAGTCGGGTAATAGCCTTAAGCGTGTGTTGAGGGTGCTCGCGGGTCTTGAGGATTCCCTCGTGGGGGAGGAGTATGTTGAGCTAATGCTCCCGCTGATAACCAGCGCATTTGCTGCCCTAGGGGTTAACGGTGCCGTGAAGCACCTGCTGGACGCGGTGGCGTGGGAGGAGAAGAACCACTCGGAGATACTGTTTGAGGTGCTTAAGTGCGTCGAGAACAAGCAGTGAGCGGGAGCCGAGCCGACCGGAGGAGCTGGAGGGGGTTTCGTGCATCATGGAGTGCGTCATTGTTGAGGCTGAGGTGAGGCCTACAGAGAGCGTGGATAAGGTGAAGAAGGCCATCCTTAACGTGTTCACCCCCGACAGCCTGGAGGTTGTTGATGCTGGGGGAGGCTATAGGAGGGTGATAGCCAGGGCGTCCACGCTCATGAGCCTTGTGAAGCTCCATGACCTGCTTAGGCGGGAGCGCATACTGGATGCTGCACGAAGCCACCTGCTACGGGGAGTATACGCGGGAACACTGGTGTTTAAGGTAAACAAGCAGGCAGCGTTCATGGGCCGAGTAAGCTTCATAGACGCTGACACGGAGTCCCCAATGGGACCCATAGTATTCACTATACTAGCAGGCAACCCCAAGGAAATAGTTGACTGGCTAACACCCCCCACGAGAGCGGGCACACCACTCTACGAGAAACCCATACCCCAGGCAGCATGCCAGCCCTGAACCCCCAGGCAGCACCTACCACGATCCCCCGGAGAAGGTGTCCTCAGAGGAGCCAGGGGATCAATCACCAGCCCCTTTCAACCCGCACTACAGCTTCATTAAACGTCCGACGGCTCTTCATCGGCGACCATTCTCGTCAATTCTTTTTGGCGGGAGGGGCTTGGCTGGCTCCCTGGAAAGGGTGAGGCTCAGCCTATCAACCCTTCACCATCCCCTCCCCGGGATGTTTCTTCTCCCCCTGAAGGGGATCCGGGGAGGGTTAACAGTTTATGTCGGCCTCAGCACCACCAGTCCTTACCTAGTGCAAGCTTTGGCTGAAGCCTTGTCCAGGGGGTGGGGGAGCCGGACTGGCATGTTTATTTCTTCTCCTCTTCTTGGGAGCGTTTCCGGGCTGCTTCCCTGTCTTCGTGTCCTCGCTGGTGGGGCTGTAGGTTGCTCCGTGCACGTGGCTCTTTGGGTGTTGCTGGTTTTAGGTGGTTTTGGTGTTTTTGATGCCGCTTTTGGGTTCTGGTTCTTCTAGCTTTGTGTTTCTCGTTTGAAACAAGTGTTGTTTGGACCGAAGCCATCTTATACTATAGGCTTGTTTAGCGTCTTGTGGCCGTATTGGCTCCTAGGGGATGGTGCTGGCCATGGCTAAGCGTATACTGGTTTTGGGTGGGGGGACTGGTGGGGTAGTTGCTGCTAAGAAGCTTTCTTCGGCGTTGCGGGGTAAGGCGGAGTATGAGGTTACCCTTATAACTAATAGTCCCTACCATGAGTTTCAGCCGCTTTATGCTGATGTGGCATTCGGGACTGCTACTCCCGAGGAGCTGAGGGCTCCTATTAAGAGTCTTGAGCGTCGTGGGGTTAGGGTTCTGGTGGAGAATGTTAAGGGTATTGACCTGGCTGATAGGGTTGTTAGGACTGATAAGGGTAGCTATAACTATGACTATTTGGTTGTGTCTCTTGGCGTGCGGTATGACTGGGATAAGTATCCTGGGCTTAGGGATGCCGGCTACCATAACTATACCCTGGATGGTGCTCTGGAGCTTGCCAGGGCTCTTGCAGGGTTTAAGCGCGGGAGGATAGTGTTGCTTGTCCCGGAGATGCCGCATAGGTGTGGCATGTATCCCCATGAGGCTGTGACGCTGCTTGCCGAGACCTATAGGAATCGTGGAGCCGATGTAAGCGTCACGCTTCTCACTCCCGAAAAGGAGCCTATGGGGGTGTTGAGCAGGGAGTTTGCCGAGATATGGGTGCGGAAGTACGAGGAGCTTGGCGTGGAGCGTGTGGTCCACACGGGGCTCGTTGAGGTTGATGCTGAAAATAGGGTGGTGAGGGCCTCGAATGTTGAGGAGAAGTATGATTTACTGATAAAGGTTCCTCCCAGCACGCTTCCAGAGCCCCTGGCTTTGAGTGAGGGGTTTGTAAACAAGCAGGATCCGAGATGGACTGTGATTGATCCACGCTACTTCCGTCATCCAGAGTACAGTGAGGTCTACCTTACCGGAGAGCACTCGATGCCTCCTGCGGGGATGCCCACCGCCGGTATACCCGTGCACTTCGCCTCCGAGTACGCTGCCGACATGATAGCGTCTGAGATCCTTGGCGGCTATCCTGTACCCGGGGTCACTAAGACCATGACGTGCGTAGGCTACTATGGGGCTACTGGAGGCTTCGCAGCCAACTGTGAAGCCCTCTTCGCTGGCCAGAGATGGCAGCTCAAGTGCTATGCTGTATCGACCTCGCCCATACTCCGCGTGTTTAAAGAGGCATTCTATAAGGCCTGGATAGCCTCAATGAAGTAGCATTCTCTCCTGGAACCGTGGTGGTGGAGGTGGGTTGTATGGCCGAGGAGAAGCTAAGGCTTGACGAGGAGTCTCTTAGAGCCCTCGAAACCCTTGTCGAGGTAGCTGTGAGACTGAAGGAGGCCGGGATCCTTGACATGTTGAGGGTGATAGCGGAGAAGGGTGAGGAGCTTATGGCTCTCCTAGGTAACGATGTCGGTATAATGAGAATGCTTGGGCTTGCCCACGCTGCTCACTCAGCACTTGAGCATGGTGTAACGGCTGATGATGTGGCAGGAGCAAAACGCGTAATAGAGCTCCTAACCTCCTGTGGATTAAAAGCAATGGCCAGCACTGAGCCCTCCAGGGTCAAGCCCAGAGGACTCTTCGGCATGATGGGGGCGCTGAGAGATAGGGATGTACAGGTGGGACTATCCCTGCTACTCGACATCGCCAAGAACCTGGGGGTTTGCGTGCGGCAGAGGACTAGGCAAGCGTGAGGAAGAGGGGGGTCAAGCCCCGTCTTTTTCGGTTGCTTAGGGTTTCCACCTTAGGCTTCGAAGCGCTCAATGCTTGGCCTTACATTGTTGAAGTCCTTATCCACTTCCTCCAGCGTATATGCTATAACATTACCGCCTCTAATATTGCTCACGTCCAGCGCGTAAATGACGAAGATGTTTTCTCTGCTTCTCCTCCTCCACGGGAACCTTGACGACTTGTTTACGAGCTTCTGAAGCGTTGATTCATCAGCCTTACCCCACTCGCACTCCACGAATATCGCTGTTTCATTTGCCTCGTCAACAGCCACCACCATGGCCTCAGACCTCATGGACCACCACCACCAGCCTATTCTAGTATACTCTATCCTGCCCAGTGAGCGTAGGAGGTGTAGGTGCTCCAGGGCTACCTCCCTGCATGCGTCTATTGAGGTGTCTTCAAGGCCTGCCTCCACCCAGCGTTGTGCCTCCCTAACATCCAGGTCCATGAGCCCTCTAAGTGGAAGGATATGGGCAAACCACCATTTGAAGAAGGGGTTTGCTATGCGGTAGCGTGGGAAGTGTAGTCTATTATCCATGCTCAGCGGATAAATCCTGTAGACTAGGTCTAGGTTCTCCTCCATCCATCTTAGGTAGCGGGCAACAGAGTCCTGCCTAATGTTGGCGCATGCAGCTACCTTACTTGGAGTGTCGCAGCCCCTAGCAATAGCGCTGAGGGCTGCCATGTAGCGGCCTGGCTCCCTTGTTAGACGGTAAATATAGTTTAGTGGCTCCTCGCGTAGAGGGGCGCCTGGCTTTAGGACAAGCTCTCTTACGTTGTCTAGCAGGCTTATTGTTGGGTCGATTAGGGAGAGATAGTAGGGTATGCCTCCGAAGACGCCGTAGGCTGTAACCTTGTCTTCTGGGCTCATGCCGTTCATGAACACTCTTGACTCCCTGTAGCCGAATGCTGAGATCTTAATTACCCTTGTAACTCTATCCTGAAGCATATCTCCCGCTATCAGTCTCTCTATAGCCTTCTCCCCCTCACCCACAAGTATTATGAAGGGCTTGTACTTCTCTGCCTCCTTGTCCCAGTACTCTACGAGCTGCTTTAGCACCCTTCTCTCAAGTATCTGGAAGCCGTCAATTACCAGTATGAAGCGCTCGCGCATAGCGTAGGACATGTAGCGTAGGCTTTTATAGAAGGTTGACATGTCAAATGCTATGTTAACTATCCTATGCCCCTGCATTTTGAGGTCTAAGAGGACTAGCTCCTCTTCCCCGAAGTTGGCCACCATATAGAATGCTCTCTCTCTTTTTCCTCGAAGAAATCGTTTAACTAGGAAGGTTTTGCCCGCCCTCCATGGACCATAGACTACTATTAGCTCGGGCTCACCCGACCTATATGCCTCCTCAAGCACACGGTACTCTCTGTCTCTGTCGACGAATCCTGGAAACAAGACGGCATTTATCCCCCTTAAGGGAAGGCTACATGCCCTTATCCTCTAAAAATAAGTTCACATCCCTACGCAAGGTCTTGTGTGCGGTAACATTAATCCGCTCCTCTCGGGTCAAGGAGAGCGGCTTGTTACTATGAAACTAATGCCTATCGTCATGATTGCTTTTCTCGCCTTTGACAGTAAAGTTTTTGAGAGGGAAGTAATACGGTATTAGGGCCAGGCTTAGAGCCTAGTTCGACACAGTAACACACTCGTCCTCCCCCCGGGGGCCTTGCCTGTCTCGGAGGCCTAATGTTATGAGGATACTTCTCACACTTCCCCCCGGCATACATACCCTTGAAATATACCGTATTGCTGGTATGAAGGTTCCCCCGCTGGGGCTTGCGTGGATAGCTGCTGTGCTTGAGAGGGAGGGGCATAAGGTATCGATTATTGATTCGCCGACGCTGGAGCTTGACGTGGAGAAGTGGATTAGGCTTGTTAAAGGGTTCCGCCCGGATATTGTGGGCTTCTCTCTGCTCACGCCTACGGCACCGAAGGGTTACAGGGCGGTTAAGCTGGTTAAGGAGGAGCTGCCGGGCGTGATTACTGTTGCCGGGGGCCAGCATCCTACGGCAATGTTTAGTGAGGCGTTGAATGAGGGTTTTGACGTTGTTGTTTTGAGAGAGGGCGAATATACTATGCGTGATCTCGTGAGGGTTATTGAGTCGCGTGGCTTTGATCCCGCTGCTTTAATGGGCGTAGATGGCATAGCGTTTCGTGATCCTCGAAGCGGAGCCATTAGGGTTACAAGGCCGCGGAGACCCATAGAGAAGCTTGACGAGCTTCCATGGCCAGCCCGCCATCTCCTGCCCATGGACAAGTATACTCTGCTTGGTAAGCCTATACGTGTCGCGCATGTAATGGCTAGTAGGGGTTGTCCTTATGGCTGCATGTACTGTTCTACAAGCTATTTTTGGGGTAGACGGGTCAGGTTTAGGAGCCCGAGGGATGTGGCTGATGAGGTGGAGTTTCTCTACGAGAAGTATGGTGCACGCTATGTAGTGTTCGCTGACGACGAGCTGACCATAAACAAGTATTTCGTTAGGAGGTGGATTGAGGAGATAAGGGAGCGGGGTCTTGACATAAGATTTGCGTGCGGGTCTAGGGTTAACCACGTGAATAGGGAAATACTGGATCTCATGATAAGGAGCGGCTGCGTCATGCTCTACTTTGGTGTGGAGAGCGCGAGCCAGGAGACCCTGGATAGGATAGGCAAGAGGATAACTCCCGAGCAAGCGGAGAAGGTGTTCTCTACCGTGAGAGAGCTGGGAGGCCATGCTATGGGAAGCTTCATCCTAGGCTTCCCCTGGGAGTCTCTCGACGACATGAAAGCCACCGTTGAGTTTGCGGTAAAACTCGACCCCGACTATGCCCAGTTCACGGCGCTAACGCCTTATCCTGGAACACCGCTCTACACTTACGCGAAGAAGCATGGACTGATAGAGGACTGGAACTGGGAGCATTATACCACAATACAGCCTGTTATGAGGGGGTTTAAGTGGAGTAGGCGTGACCTGGCCAGAATGATCAAGTATGCTTACCGGAGATTCTTTCTGAGACCCAGGTTTATCCTGAGGGAGGCCCTGGAGGGAAGGCTGTGGAGTACTAGCAGGGTTGTGGTGAAAGAGGTGGTTAACGTGTTGAGGGACAAGTTGCTTGAGCTGATAAAGCACTCCTAGATAATGGTCTTATTCTAGATATTGTTTAGGCTGGCGTAATGCATGCTGATGCACTATCGTCCCTGCCCGGGGCTACAGTAGCGTTCGAGAGCCTTAATGATCCTCTCGCTGACAAGCCTCCAGTCAAAGCCGATGGCTTCCGCCGTCCTCTCCATTATCGCTGCAGCGTTAAGATAGCATTCAGCGTTCTCGCAGCCGCGCAGAAGCCGCTCGTACTCCTCAAGAGCTTCTGGGGGGTAGATGAAGAAGTCTCCTGTTATTTTCACGTCTTCCAGTCTACACTCCCCGGACACCCTGGCCTCGACCGTTATAGTCTTCGTATGCTTCTCCCTAATTACTAGCACCACCTTGCTGGGCATTAAGGACTACCTCCATCTTCTAGGGCAATGTATGCTCTTATCGTTTGAGGTTCCACTCGCTACTCCTATACCTGCCTACATACTTTCGGGCTAGTTCTAGTTCTCCTCTACTATACCATCCCTCCACGGGTTTGAGGCCGAGGGTCTCCGAGAATGCTGCCGTGATGCTCTCTGCCAGCTCACCTAGACTAATAGGCTTCTTTGCTACCTCGACCAGGTTAACTATTCTTTCATCGATTCTTCCAGCGCCATGCGCATTAAGCTTCTCCTTATGGACTTTTAGGAGCCTCCTCATTACTTCTTTGTTGGCATTGTAGAGTATTGTACCGTGTTGAAGCAACGCCCCCCTCCTACGTGCCTGCGCGTTGCCGGAAATCTTCCTGCCAGCCACCGTGACGTCGTTGAAGCCGCTTGGTGCCGCGTCAACCCCGAGCCTTCGTAGCGCATTGGCTATGGCGCTGCAGAGTACACGGTAGCTGCTGGCTACGTCCCTAAGCATGCCGGAGGCTTGGACAGCTATGCTGTACGTGATTTCTCCTTCCTCGTCATGGTAGACTGCTCCCCCGCCCGTGAAGCGCCTCACAACCGGTATGCCGAGCTTCTGGGCCTCATCAAGCCTTACAGCTTCGTGGACTGACTGGAAGTAGCCTATTGTTACGCTGGATGGGCTGAACACGTAGAGCCTAAGGGTGGGTGGGCTCTTGGAGGATGCCACGGACTCTAGCAAAGCCTCGTCAAGCGCCATCTGCCACCATGGGGGGCGCCCGGCGAGGTCATAGATCACTCTGAGCACGCCGGCCACGGCGATCCCCAGCTCCTGCATTGCAGGTGTATGTGCTGGAGGGCCTACATCACGGGATACATCCATGCAGTCTCCCATGCGTCGTGTCCACACGCTATTTTTGCGGGTTTACATGCTCTTCCGTCGGAGTGGCCGACGGGGTTGAGCTCCAACGGTTTAGGATCGCTTGGCATTATGTGTGATGCTTTAGTCCCTCCTCTCCTCTACATCGATTACTCTGCCGTAGATTATGTCTATGCCTAGCTCGCGGGCTCGCTCGAGGGCGGTTCTCAGCACGTTGATGGCTACTATTATCCTCCTGTCGGGCTTCCTCTCCAGTATCCTCTCGAAGATTTCGCATCTGGTCTCAAACCACTCTACGTCATCCGGCTCCACAAACGACTTGACCTCTATGAAGAACACTTTACTATTGTGTGCGTAGATGTCCAGTTCGAGCTTGGCCCCCCTACGATAGTATTTGCCCTCAGTATCCTTGAAGCTTATCTTCTCCACTCTGCTGATGTCGACGCCCATTGACTGGAAGATGTCACGATATATGCCGAGTATAGCGCGCTCAATGTCTATGCCTACTCTTGCGCCCAAAGAGCCCAAAGAGGCCTCTATTCTCCTAAGGGCCTTCGCATGCTCCTCTAGGGTGGTTTCATGCTTTTTGAGGAGGGCCAATATCTCGTTGAACTTCTTGTCGTGCTCCATGAGCCTCTTAAGGATCTCAGAGAAACCCAGATACCCAGCAACAGCATGCCTAAACTCAAGATCCCTCTCAAGCAGCTTCAAGAACTCCTCCCTAAACCTGCCCGTATCGCTGGCGGACGCGCACATGACACGACAACCCCTCAGACACTACCCTAAGCAAGGCCTCCTAAACTACTCCCACACGACACTACTCTAATATATTAACCCATCCAGCCCAGCAAGCATAAGGGCCAGCGGCTGCGCCGAATGCCGAAAAGATCTCAGCGATGCCCGTGGCCCAACGGCGTCAGAGGAACACCCCTAGCAAGGTATCCGAGAAGAGGTATCCTCGCGACAACCTTGCCCAAAAGCATTGCAGCAGTAACGTTTAAGGGGTCCGGCTCACCGTTCATGTCACCCTTAGCGACCAAATAGCCGTCGCCCAGAGCCACAACACGATGAACCACTATGAGATCGTTCTCGGGATTCTCATAAGCGATTATATCCCCCAACCGTACATCATTAAGTGAGACCTTCCTAACCAATATTATATCGCCGGGCTTTAGCGCAGGCTCCATAGAGCTCGAACCCAGAGCAAACACGTAGAAGCCCAGTATCCCCGTAGACCCCAAAACTATCCACACAGAAACTATAACAGCCGTATACAACATAATCACATAGCGGCCCCCACCCCTATCAACACCCCTAGCATAGAGGAAAGCCAAAGCCATAGCAGAAGCAGAGGCAAAAGCCAATGACCTGCCCAGAGCAGTGCCGGCAGGAATGAGAGGAAACCAGGTAAACAAGCCATAAGAGGTTACAACATACAAGCCGCTAGCAGCCCAGCCATAAAGCCACGCCAGCATAGATGCAACAATCTCACCAGCAACAACAAACCCCACCCTGTTAACAGCCTCAAGAAACGAGCCCAGAAAACCCGAACCCCCCGTGGCAAGTAAGCCTAGGAGAGGATACCATGAAACAATACCCCAGAGATACGCCAGCAGCACGCTACGGAAAGAAGACCCCTGGAGGCCAGCTGAGCGGACGATCTCCCTGCCAAAAGCAGTAGCAGCCACCCATGCAAGCGTATAAAACATGAGGCCAGGACTAGGAGACATAGCGTTTAGGCCAAAACCAACTATAAAACCATAGAGAAACATGAACCCAACATGAAGCAGCGATACAGTAACAGCGTCAACAACACCATGAGACCCAAGCCTAGGCTTAAAATACCTAAAAGAAACCAGCCCCAACACAACCCAAGCAACACCAGTTACCAAAGGCTGAACCCTATGAAGCCTAACCCCAACAAGATAGACAACGTTAACAATCAACAAGGCAAGCACGAACACGGCTACAACCCGCTTCCGAGACCATCCAGCATCATCGCCAACACAGCACGTAGAGTATAGGACACGGTGCCTCAAGTGAAGGCTCATAGCAGACCCCATTCCCTCTCAGCGATACCTAACATCCAGGGATCTAAGCATGGGTCACTTGGCTCCTATAAGGGGGTTAGCGCAACGTAATCCTCCTGTAATAGCAATGCACCTACACGTAAAGATAGCAGCATAAGCCATGCCGATAACGGTAATCATTAATGCTAGAGAGAACGGGAAACTAGCCAAAAATTGATGACCAGGAGAAACAAGAGGTTGAGGCTAGGCATCATTGTA
>QNYQ01000049.1 GCA_003978665.1 Hyperthermus sp. | reverse complement strand
GATGGGGCGTGACGCTGGCTTCCTCTACCCGTCCCTTGAAGTAAAGGCTAGCCCTGGGCTAGGGAGGAAGATCCTGGACATGGTGGTTGACAGGCTAGTAGACTTGATCAGTACAGCTGCACGCCGCTCAAGCAGTGGGCGAGAGACCTTACCCGGTTGAGACACACAGCTCTACGCTAATGGCTCATCGACCCGGCTGGTGTAGCGTCCAGTCGCCAACACCTCTAGTTCACCAGCCCTTTTGACAACTGTGACTACGGGGTTATGGCTGTAGTTTAGTAGGGGGATACGCGCTATGATAAGCCATTCATGGGTGTTAAAGCCGAGGAGCTTGCTGCAGCCCTTGGTTACGGCGTATAGTAGTGATAGTGCGTAGAGGCTCCGGTCCTGCACTCTTCCACGGCCCATAATGTAGGCGAACGACATCTCCTCCGCTACATGGGGTGTAATCCATGCTGTATTATCCGTTCCAAGCCCGGCCGGCAGCCCGTCCATGTAGATATTGATGAGGGATTCTATGGGCGGTAGCCTACCAGTATGGTACATGTTGGATCTCGGGCAGAACACTGGGAAGGTGCCATGCTCCAAGGCCAGCTCTATGACAGTGCCCGGCTCGAGAAACGTCACATGTATAGCTGCCCGCGCGCTGCCAGCCGCTAGAAGATAATCTCCCATTTTCCGGAGCTCCTCAGTCTCGGAAACATGCACGTGCAGGTGGCCCATGCCAGCGAGCTCTCTGAGCTCAAATATCTCAAGGTCAAGGGCTGTGTCAAGGCCCACACCGCCCCACTCTCTCATTAAACTCATGTACTCCGGGTAGCTCTTGTTGCTGGCCTGTACCAGCAGCCTAGCCGTATTCTCCATTCCGAGGTTGCTGAGAACCCTAGAAACCAGTTGTGCTCCTTCCCTACCCATCTCCACGTAGATCCCAGTGTATTTAGTGGCTTTCTCCGACACGCTGGCCAAAGTCTCCTCTAAGGCCTTCTCCAGAGTGTGTCGTGGAATTGACGAGAGAGCCTTATACTTCACTCCATGGGGCTGGGCCACGAGCTCGTTAAGCTCTAAGTTCTCGCCTATGTCAGCTATTGAAGAGTCTAGGATGTGCATATGCGCGTTGCAGAGTGCCGGCATTATCACGCTCGACTCGTAGGATGACGCGCCCGGCGGGCAGCCGTTGGAGAAGCCGAGGATCACACCATCTTCAATGTCAACGCAGACAGGGCCTTTAGCCGGCTTGGGGAGACCGGGGTCTATGATGTATGTTACCCAGGCATGCTGCATAGCCCGGGCTCCCGTAAACCCCCTTTTTTCGGGCAGCTATCTCGCCGAGGGGCTAAGGCTTCTGTGCCTATTCTATGTGGACGGGCTTGCCCGCAAACCTTGCGTTCCGCAGTTGTGAAAGTCTTCTAGCAAGCTTTACCGCCGCCTCTACGGCGCGTCTAGCGTAGTCGTCTACTCTCTCAAGTGCCTGCATCCTGTTCATGCCCGGCCCGGAGATGCCTAGGGCGACGGGTTTGCCGTGCTTCTCGGCCAGGTCCATAAGTTTTCTTGCAACCTGGTGTGCTATTACCTCGTCGTGCTTGGTGGCGCCGGTTATTATGGCTCCAAGCGCTACTACAGCGTCGACATCGTTTTTCCGGAGGAGCTCGTCAACTAGGAGGATCATGTCGTAGGCGCCGGGCGATTTAACCACGTAAGCTACTGTTGCACCCAGGAATCTTGCGTGGCTGAGGGCGCGTTGAAGCATGAGGTATGTCACATCATGGTTGAACTCTGACACTACTATACCCAGCCTAATCCCCGCCGCCTCACCCAATGCGATGTGCCCTCGCTAGAGGCCTTAGAGGGGAGTGCTCTGGTTATTATTGCTTGGCTCCTCCTAGGTAACAGTGGCTGGAGGGAGTGCTCCTCTATGCGTGGGGTTGAGCCTGTAGTTAGGAGGCCGTGTAGGGTTGTCGCAATCGTTAGTGGCGGCCCCGATAGCTTCGGGTATGCTGCACGCTGGGCTGCGCGTGGGTGCATGGTGCACGCCCTAAGCTTTAACTATGGCCAGAAGGGCAGTAAGGAGCTTGAGGTGGCGAAGGCGCTTATCGACAAGTTTAATAAGATTGCAGAGGAGAAGGGCTGGGGGCGTTTTGTTGAACACCGGGTCGTAGACATGAGCTTCATGGCAAGCCTATGGCGCGGCAGCCAGCTGACTGATGAGAGGGTCAGTGTCGAAGAGGAGTACGCTCCTACTGTTGTAGTCCCGATAAGGAATGTGGTGATGTTAAGCATAGCTTCAGCCTACGCTTATAGCCTGGCAGGCCAGTATAGGTCTGAGAACATATATGTTGTCTACGGGGCCCACTACAACGATATAGCTCCGCGGCAGGATACATGGGAGCCGTACTACCCCGACTGTAGCCCCGAGTGCATAGAGGTGCTTGAGTCAGCGTTCCGGGTATGCCATTTTAGGGGGGAGAGGAGGCTTGAGGTCTGGAGCCCCAGCAGGGAGGGGCTGTCCAAGAGCGAGAACTTGAAGAAAACGTACGAGCTCATAGGCGAGATCGTGTACGAGACATGGAGCTGCTACCTCAGCGGCTCAGTCCACTGTGGTAGATGCGAGAGCTGCCGGAATAGGCATAGGGCGTTCCTTGAGGCAGGCATACCAGACTGCACGGTCTACATGCATCCTCCAGGAAACCCGGAGGATTTCGTGAGGGTTAATGGAGGCTATGTGCACAGGGCTTGTAGGAGGCTTGTGGAGGCGCGGAGAAGAGAGGGCGGCTAGGCCTCTTTCTACCTGCGCAGCATGCTCACCCAGTTGGTGAGCACCCTTAACCCGGCCTTACCGCTCCTCTCCGGGTGGAATTGTGTAGCATAGAGGGGTGGCTGCTCGATTACCGCCGCGAACTCTGTGAAACCGTAGGTGCTGAGCGCGCATATCCATGGGCTCCTCGTCTCCGCCAGCGCGTAGCTGTGTACGAAATAGAATCTCTCACCATCCTCTATGCCGTCGAGGAGGCTGCAGCTTCTCCCATCAATTCTTCGGATAGGGCTCCAGCCTATATGGGGTAGCTTGGGTGCAACCAGCTTGGTTACCGTGCCCGGTAGCATTGAGAGGCCGTAGCTGTGGAAGCCCTCCTCCCTGCTATCGTTTAGCAGTAGCTGAAGGCCTAGGCATACCCCAAGCAGCTGTGCGCCCATGCGTAAGGCTTCTCTTATCTCAGTGGAGCATTCATGCAGCCTGGCTGTAGCCGCTTCAAACGCGCCTACTCCTGGGAGCACTATTCCATCCCATTCTCCTGGATCCCTTATGCAGCCAACTATGTGCGGCTCCCCGCCAGCTCTTCTAAGTCCGGATACCATGCTGTAGATGTTTCCCACGCCATACTTTATTATCGCTATTCTCGGCGCCATTGCGCTCTCCTCTCAAGCTCCTCTACGACATCCCTTATGCTCAAGCCTGTGAGGGCTAGTAGCACGAGAAGGTGGTATACGAGGTCTGCAGCCTCTCTTACAGCAGCGTTTCTATCGCCTTTTATTGCCTCGATGACCAGTTCAAGCGCCTCTTCTCCGAGCTTTCTTGAGGCGTAGTATATGCCTTTCGAGGCTATTCTTGCCGTGTAGCTTTTGGACTCGTCTCCCTCCCTTATCCTATCTCTTATCACTTCTTCGAGCAGCTCGATGAAGCATGTTTTGCAGTTGGAGCTGCCGTTATTACTCAATGCTTCATCCCTCTCCTATCTGAAGGTTTTCTAGGCTTTTTGCATGGTTTTCGAAGCCTTCCAGCCGGGCTAGCAGGATTGATGCTTGTACGAGCTCGCTTGCCGGTTCTCCTTCAGCTATGGTTACTAGCCTCGTGAAGTCTATAACGGATAGGCCTCCCCTCCATCTCGCAGCCCCATTTGTTGGGAGGACGTGGCTTGGGCCGTAAGCGTAGTCGAGGAGGGCTGGTGGGATGCCTATGCTGATTATTCCTGCACGGGGCGGGTTTGCTAGGATCCTCTCCCTGTTTTCCCTGGAGAGGTAGGCTACTAGGTGTTCTGCTGCCATTTCGTCTGCGAGGCTGATTGCTTGGTTTATGTCTTCGCTTATCACTATCGATATTACCCCCAGCTCGTTGTCACCCTTCATCTCTTTCTCGATTATGTTTGCCACTTCCTCTCCGAGGTTCTCGTTATCCGTGAACAAGACTGCCACGCTAAGGGGGCCGTGTTCTGCTTCGGCGAGCATGTCCCATGCTATTCTCGTGGGGTCTGCAGTCTCGTCCGCTACTACTGCGAGCTCGGTTGGCCCCGCTATCATGTCTATGCCCACTATTCCGCTCACGAGGAGTTTTGCTGCTTGGACATAGAAGTTTCCTGGGCCAACGATAATGTCTACCTCCTCTACGGGTTTCGCCCCGTAAGCCATCGCTGCTATTGCCTGGGCCCCACCTATGGCGTATACCTTGTCTGCCCCCGCCACATAAGCTGCCGCCAGCATTAGCTGGTTGACCGGCCATTTACCACACTTCCCGCATGGCGGTGTCGCTACTGCAACCTCAAGCACCCCCGCAGCGCGTGCCGGAATGACTGTATGGAGTACCGTGGACGGGTAGGGGTGTTTGCCTCCGGGAGCGTATACTCCTACCTTCTTTAGCGGAGCCCATACGAGTCTTGCACCCGGAACCCATGTCTCTGGAGGCTTTGAAGATGAGTGGAATCTCCAGAGGGAGTCTGCTATTATCCTAAATGCCTGCTGTATGTTGCCTGGCAGGTCTTCGAAGGCTGCTCTTGCATCCTGTTTTGAGATCACGGGGTTGTCAAGGGATACTCCGTCGAGTTCTTCACTGTACTTGCGTACCGCCTCGTAGCCTTTCGCGGCTACATCGTTTACTATTGGCTTTACCTTCTCAACGTAGTCTAGTATGGTTTCCCTCCTGGCCTCAACTACCTCTCTACGGAATTCTTTGAGCCCGGAGGGGGCCTTGTATACTTGGACTGGCAAGCTAGAGTCTCACCTCTACCCCGTTCCTGGCCAGGTACTCCTTGACCTCTCTTATGCTGTATACCTTGTAGTGGAAGATGCCAGCAGCTAGTGCTGCGTCAGCGCCAGCCTTTGTGAATGCTTCGAGGAAATGTTCTGGTTTTCCTGCCCCTCCGCTGGCTATTACTGGCACATCTACCGCGTTCACCACACGGCTTGTCAGCTCTATGTCGTAGCCTTTCCGCGTGCCGTCGTGGTCGATGCTTGTCAACAGTATTTCTCCCGCTCCTAGCCGTGAGGCTTCAACGGCCCATTCTATGGCGTCTAGCCCGGTAGGTATGCGGCCGCCGCTCACGTATACTTCCCAGCCGCTGGGAGTGGCTCTGCCCACTCTTTTAGCGTCAATAGCTACTACCACCGCCTGCCTCCCATACTCGCGTGCCGCCTCAGATACTAGTGCGGGGTTGCGGACGGCTGCAGTGTTTATTGACACCTTGTCGGCTCCCGAGTCAAGTATTCGCCCGAAGTCGGCTAGGCTTTTCACGCCGCCGCCGACGGTGAAGGGTATGGTCAGTACCGAGGCCGTGTCATAGATCACCCTGTAGAGGGGCTCTCTCTGCTCTGGCGTAGCGCTTATGTCGAGGAATACCAGCTCGTCTGCACCCTCCTCCTCGTACCTCGCAGCGAGTTCTACTGGGTCTCCTGCATCTTTTAGGTCACGGAACCTCACGCCCTTAACGACGCGGCCTCCCTTTACATCGAGGCATGGGATGATGCGTTTAGCGGGATAGCTTGCAGCCAAGGCTCCAGCCCCCTCCCTCTACTCCTCCGTGCTTGGAGGCGTGGAGTTTCCGGGGTTGTTTAGGCTGTGTGGAGTGTAGATTTGGGTATTGTATTGGCTGTGTTTTCTCTGGCCCTCCTGCTGAGCCTCTCGGCCTCTCTGACTATGCTTGAAGAGTCCAGTAGCTCCTCTATCGGCTGGCGGGGTTCTCCGGGCTTCAGCCCCTCTAACGCTACTATCCCGGCTCTCGGTATTCCATAGCTTGTTATCCTCTCTATGGCTTTCAAGGCCTCGTTGACAGTTATTGACGACATTTTTATCTCGTACCCCCATTCAGGCTTCTTCTTGCCCAGTAGCACCGCGTCTATGTCGGAGCCGTCTGGCAGTATAGCGTAGGCTCTCCTCAGCCCCCTCCGTGCGGCCAGGAGCTCGGCTAGGTTGAATTGCAGCTCTAGGCCATACATTGAACGGATCATGTCCATGGAGGGTGGGGTACCGTGGCTGTTCATGCGGGCTGCTATCCTGTAGAGGAGGGAGAGGAGGCTGCTTCTATGCCTATAGTATACCCTCGCGCGCCTTGTCCTCCAGAGGGGGATCCTTTCCACGAGCCCCATGGCTTCAAGTACGGCAAGCACGCCGGTGGCTGAGCTCGGGGATGGCGTGGAGAGGAGGCCTGCATCGTATAGTTTTTGGGCTATGTCCGCTGCCCTCCAGTAGCCCAGCGAGAGCAGGGTGAGGGCTGCATCATATATTCTCGCGAGCTGTCTCTCCTCGTCCTCGAAGACCTCTCCTATAAGGCCGCGTGCTATTGGCGCGAGCACCTCTGCCTCGCCTAGGATGCGCCTCCAAGGCTCTCCTCCGGGCTCGATGTGTCTTAGCAGCCAGGGGTCACGGGCCACAATGGACCATAATACCGCGTCACGATCACTTAAGCCGTATTGCTTAAGTGAGTGAATAGCGTCATAGACTGATACAAGTCCTATAGGAAAAGGCTGGAAGAGCCCTAGGAGAGGGCTACGTCTATCAAACACTTGCCTTGCAAGCCTAAAGCTAGAACCACATACTGCTAGGCCAGAGTCAGCGTCAGCAGCCACAGAAGCCAAGAGATCCCAGTAGCTTTGCGGAAGCCTCTGGAACTCATCTATAACCACGCCAGAACCATGCCTAAGCAGCTGCATAAGAGACCTAAAGCACTCACCCACAGGCTTCACGTGAACGGATCCCTTAGCATCCTCAACCACGCACGCACCATCGATACTCACCGTTATATAAACGTCCCATGCCCAGCAACGACGCAGCAGCCAAGTCTTACCAGTCTTCCTCCTACCATAAACCAGAACCCAGGAGCTCCTCTCGGAGAGGCGCCTAAGCCTATAACACTCCCACCTATCCATAACCATCCTTCTCAAGAGCCAGAGTCCCTATAACCAGGATTATATAACCACTATTATATAACTACCACTATACCAGCCGAGAAACCGCTAACACTACGCATTATACCAGGCTGCAAGAGACGATGATACCCAGGATAGTCCCCCAAACCCTCCGCCGCCCCGCCTTCATGGAGGCTGGACAAGGACCCGCAAGCCCCCGCACGGGATGAGGAGCCATGAATAGAATACCCATAGCGTCACCGGTCATAGAGGAGGACGAGGTTAATGCGGTAGTAAACGTATTACGCTCCGGGATGCTGGCACACGGCCCCGTCGTAGAGGAGTTTGAGGAGAAGTTCGCCGAGTACGTGGGAGTAGACTATGCCGTAGCAGTCTCCAGCGGCACGGCAGCCCTAGACATCATACTCAAAGCCTACGGCATAGGCCCGGGAGACGAGGTCATAACTACACCCTTCACATTCATAGCAACAGCCAACGCAATACTCTTCCAGGGAGCCAGGCCAGTGTTCGCCGACATAGAGCTAGACACCTATAACATAGACCCGGAGAGAGTCGTAGAGCTCATAACCCCAAGAACCAAGGCAATAATAGCAGTACACCTCTACGGCCACCCAGCAGACATGAAGCCGCTAGCAGAGATAGCAGAAGACCATAAGATAGTGCTCATAGAGGATGCAGCCCAAGCACACGGCGCACTATACCATGGACGCAAGACGGGCTCACTCTCAAACGCAGCAGCCTTCAGCTTCTACCCCACAAAGAACATGACCACGGGAGAAGGAGGAATGATAACAACCAATGATAGGGCAGTGGCCAGGAAAGCCAAGCTACTGAGGAACCATGGCCAGGAGAGAAAATACCTACACACGGAGCTAGGCTACAACCTCAGAATGACAAGCATTGCAGCGGCAATAGGGATAGCACAGCTGAAGAAACTAGACAAGATGAACGAGGCAAGGAGAAGAAACGCGGAGAAACTGACAAGCATACTAAACAACATCAAAGGCATAGTCACACCACAAGAAAAACCATGGGCCCGCCACGTCTACCACCAGTACGTCATAAGAGTCACCCAACCATACCCATACACACGAGACCAACTGGCAGAGAAGCTGGCAGAGAAGGGGATAGAGACAGCAATACACTACCCGCGAACAATACCCCAACAACCATTATACAAGAGGCTCGGGATAGGATGCAGAAACAAGTGCCCCAACGCAGAGAAAGCAGCCAGAGAGGTACTAAGCCTACCAGTACACCCAAAGCTCAGCCAACACGACGTAGAAAAAGTAGCGAGAACCATAAAGGAGCTCATAGAATAGCCGGGGAGCGAACAGCCATGAAGGAGGCAGAGGGCATCAGGGTAGCCATCATAGGAGCAGGCTACATGGGCAGCGCACACGCAAGAGTAGTCTCAAGAATAGCGGCAGAAAACCCTGGGCTGGCAACACTAGCATACATAGTCGACGTCGACCAGTACCGAGCAAAAACCACAGCAGCAAGGTACGGCGGAAAACCATTAACAAGCATAAGGGAGCTTCCACGAAAACCAGCAGACCTAGCCATAATAGCCGTGCCCACAAAACACCACCTCCAAGCATTCACAGAGCTCATCGAAAAAGAGGTTGAAGCAATACTAGTGGAGAAGCCGATGACACTAACACTGAGAGAAGCCGAGAAAATGCTCGATACAGCAAAGGAGGCTGGGATATGGGTGGCTGTAGGCCACATAGAAAGATACAACCCAGCCCTCCAATCCCTACGCAGCATACTAGTAAAGGGAAGACTAGGCAAACCCCTCACACTAACCTCCCGGCGGGTAGGACCCTACGCTCCACGAGCAGGAGACACGGACGTAATCTACGACCTAGGCATACATGAAGTAGACACAGCCCTAACCCTCTACTCAACAATACCAGAAAACATCAAAGCATACACGCTACAAAGCATAGTAACAAACCTCAACGACTACGCACTAACAATACTAGGCTTCCCCCAAGGCTTCGCAAGCATAGAAGTAAACAGGCTCACACCATTCAAGCAGAGAACACTATACCTCACAACCACAAAAGGAGTAGCCACACTAGACTACATGAAACAAACCCTCACCCTGTACACAGAGGAGGAGGAATCCCACATAAGAGTGAAAAGAGAAGAGCCACTATACGTAGAAGACCTAGACACGATACTAAGGCTCACAAGCAAGAAGAAACCACTAGTAACAATAGAGCAAGGCTTCACAGCAATGCTAGTATGCAGCGCAGCAATAAAATCAGCCCAGGAAAAAAGAGACATAACACTCAAAGACTACGAGCCCTACAGCAGGCACGAAGACACCGTGAAAACAGCACTACACGAGCTAGCCGAAAACCAGCAGCCAGAAACAAGCCCCCTCAACCAAACAAGGCATACAAGCCCCTAGACACATAGTATCGCTCGAAGGGATCACAGGCATAAAACGTGTCGGAAGCCAACTTAGCAATAGCGTCAAGACAAGGATTAGAACGCACCCTCTTCAACCTCCTCCTACTAACCCTACGCTCCCTCGCCAAAATCCCCAGGATCTTCTCCAGCAGCCTCCTCCCATCACTATTCACGCAATCACGCTTATCAAAGAACAAGCCGCCAAGAAGACGGTCATAAAGACTACACAGCTCACGCGGAAACCCCTCCCTACAACACTCATACCCCAACACGCCCCTCCCCCAGAAGCCCTCCAGGAAAAGGAAGCCTCGGCAGAAGGGGGACAAAAGCAGAGGCCCACCCCATATTACTTTCTCAGAAGATGTTTCGAAGAAAACTTTATATCGAACTAGTAGTCCTAGGGCCCCAGTGAGCCCCACGGCCCCCATGTAGCGGAGGCGGTGTGGAATGAGCGTGCAGCCAGGCAAGCCAGCCCCAGACTTCGAGATACAGGCATACGACCCGGTAAACGATGAGATAAAGACCGTAAAGCTATCAGACTTCAAAGGCAAATGGCTCGTGCTCTGCTTCTACCCAGCCGACTTCACATTCGTATGCGCTACAGAGCTCGCAGCAATGAGCAACGTATACGACCAGCTGAAGAACATGGGCGTAGAAGTGCTGAGCATAAGCACGGACACGGTATTCGACCACCGCGGCTGGGTGAAACAAGAGCCCCTACTACGCGGTAGAGTAAAGTTCCTAATGGGAAGCGACCCCACAGGGCAGGTAGCAAGAGCCTACGGAGTCCTCAAAGAAGACGAGGGAGTAGCCTACAGGGGACGCTTCATAATAGACCCAGACGGCGTGATACAGGCAATAGAAATAGTAAACCTGAGCATGGGCCGCAACGTAAACGAGCTAATAAGACAGCTAAAAGCACTCCAACACATAAGAGAACACCCAGACGAAGTAACCCCAGCACAATGGGAGCCCGGCAAGCCAACAATAAAGCCAGGCATCAAGATAGCCGGAGAAGTAGGAGACCAGATACCCAAAGGCTCCTACCCATACTGGTAACGCAAAACAATCCACAACACCAAGAACACGCCAGAAAACCCCTTT
>QNYQ01000024.1 GCA_003978665.1 Hyperthermus sp. | reverse complement strand
ATAGGCTTCCTAGAAAAACTCTCACGAGAAAAGTACATACTACATAACAAGTACGGGTCCTGGAACCTATCATTCCACGCAAAAGTACTCTACAAGCTTAAACAAAGACAACACGAAGAAAGAGTAGCCGAAGACAAAAAGTAGAGTACTGAAATGCGATAAAAACAACTCTAGTATCATTCCCTCCCGCCTCAAGTCAGCACCACCTGCCAGGAAAAAGCCTTAACCAGAACCATCCACGATAGAAGAACCACGCGCACAACAATCTCTCAACGATCGTTATAGCCTATAGCCTCAGATCGGCATCGGCGCTCCACCACGTACTTGAGGAGACTGTAATCCCGCCCAGCCTTCGGCGCTGCCCGCGTCTTTACAGGAGCCTTCACACTTCTATCACGAATACCGTCAGCCTCCACAATATCTCAGCAGACCCGGGGTGCCCCCGGCCATGATACTGGTAGTCGGGTGGAATCTCGCCTGCATGAGCCTCTACACTGTCTCTCCTACAACTATTATGGGGCTTTTGATAGAGACTTGGCCAATAGGCCTAGCTTAGCTGAGGAGGGGCATTTTTAGTTCTTGAGGAGTATTTTTTATTAGAATATGCGTTGGAGGTGGAGTTTGTGTCTCTCAGTGTGGAGGAGAAGGGGCGTTTCCTCCGAGCACTAGAGGAAGATGAGGAGTTTCGGTTAGCCGTGGCTGGGCTTATAGGTTTAAGGGAGATTCTTGAGGGGCTTCGACTGCTGCATCGTAAGAGCTTGGAGCATGATAAACGCTTTGAGGCTCTTGAACGCAAGCTCTTTGAACACGATAAAAGATTTGAAGCTATTGAGCAGAAGCTGCTCGAACACGACGATAAGTTTCAGGCAGTGCTTAAAGAGATGAGGAGGTTATGGGAGGAGGTGGAAAGGGTCTGGAGGGAGCTAAAGGAGATGAATAGGAGGCTGAGTAGCCTAGAGCTAACAATGGGTGCTCTCGCCGAGAGCAGCTATTCGCGCCTCATCTGGGAAGAGCTGCGCGAGGAGATAGAGGATCGGGGAGAGAGACTGCTGCAGCGCCGCCGTAGTGCTAGACTAAACGGCGAGGACATAGACTTGCTCGTGGTAACTGACAAGACAGTGTACATTGTAGAGGTAAAGGTTAAGCCTCGACACAGTGATGTAGCAGCGCTTTTAGCAAAGGCCGAGCTGGCAGCAGGGCGGTATCCAGGCAAGAGAGTGGTGTCAGTACTCTCCGGCGCCCTAATAGGCGCTGAGATCGAAAACTATGCCCTCCAGAAGGGCGTAAAAATCTACAACTACTAGACCTTTAACCCTTGTCACCTAGACGATAACGAGCCAACATAGCGCAATCTAGAGGGTGTATACTTAACTTGAGGGGCCAGATGCCGGCTGGTTTTACGGCTTTATTTGCTGCTGCGTGCCCGGGGTGCACGATGATGTGTTCGCTCTGCACCATGTCTTTTCTGGGGGTGGCCTGGAGGGTTTGATAGAGTTAGGTGTCTACATAGTTGATGTGGTGTTCCAGGTGCCTTATAGGGTTCGGCTAATGTCTTGGAGCGGTGTATTTGCTGGAAAGGTGATCTATGATAGTCTCGGCTTGGCTGGGACACCGCTTACTGAGGGGGGCTTGTTCCGTGTCTCGCCGGTCTATCCTGCTGAGGGCGGCTATGCTCCAGCCTCGGGGTTTCTCGCGCCCGGGGAGAGGTACAGGTTTCGCGCAGTATTCTGGGGGAGGGGTGGCGAGGTACCGGCCAGTCTTCTTGCGCGGGGGTTTGTTACGGGACTGGGCTTTAACCAGGGTATACTGGTGGAGAGTATTGACATGAGGGAGGAGAGGCTGCGGGCGCCGTCTCCGGAGCCGTTGAGCGAGAACGATGACTCTCAGGCGGTGGCCGCAACGGTTATCGTAAGACATAATGCTACCTTCTACCGCTTCCACGGAGCAGTAGTCTCCTATCCGAGTCCTTGGAGGCTGATAGCAAGCATAGCCCGCCGCCTCTCCACTGCAACACGGCAAGACTACCGGCCTCTGGCAAGAAGCCTGCAGCCGTGCCTAGAGCTGGCAGTGGACAATACCAAGAAGACGAGAATAAGACTGACACACGGCAAGGAGGTGAAAATATTCATGGGAGAGGCCCGCTACCACCTAGTCTGCAGCCAAAAGCTAGCAGACCGGGTCAGACAGCTATTGAACACGGCAACAGTGCTGGGTGTAGGCGGGAGTCCAGGCCTAGGGCTGGGGGAGGTGCAGGCGATAAGTATTGAGCCGCCAAGACACCAGCTACCCGCACCAGTAGAGCCTTGGGCCGAAGAGGACTGGCGAGAATAAGCATTAGATGACTTGAGAAGGGGGCGAGCATGCTAGCAGAGGTGTGCTGGCATTTTAAGCCTTAGAGCACTATGTTGGATTTAAGCCCTATAGGCGCATGGTACGTTGACGCTTCGGCTTCATGTTAGTCTCTTAGCGGGGTAGTGGCGGGTCTGCGTTGGTTTTAGTCTATGGGTGCTAGTCCGGTTTCAAGTATACGTCTTATATGTATTGATGTTTCTCTGATCTTGCGTAGTTTTGCAGCTATTCCTTCCCTGTTTTTCTTGGTGTAGATTAGTGTGAGGTTTACTCCCATTTCGCTCATATACTCTATGAATTCTTTCAGTTCCGCATAGTTGTTAAATACAAGCGTGAATTCTTCATATATGCTTTCTCCCGCTGCAACCTCTCTAACAGCGTCTATAGCTGGCTTCAGCGCAGCCATGCCTAGTTCTAGTGCAAGTTTTTCGAGATCATCCTCTTCTAGCTTCTTGCTATAGGCCATGAATATTTCTCTAAGCAGACGTGACTTAACGAACTCCATGCCCTCTTCAAAGAAGAATTTCATCCCTATCCTGATGTCCTCTATGTTGGTGTAGTGTGTGGTGTACTTTAGTGGCCTAACTCTATAGGAGGGATCCTTAAGCACTACGCCCTCCCTGCCTTCTCTCTCCAGTCTATCTATGATTGTGCGGAACGTCTCCATGTCATTCTTGTCTATTACGGCTAGTATAGGAGCTTGGGATATACCGTGCTTTGCAGTCATTTCTTCTCTGAAGCGGGGAGGAAGAAAGTGATCGCCACGTAATATGTCAAATACGAAGTAGCCGAATTTTGGAGCCTCCCTATAGTAGTGACGGGTATAGGGGTTTTCTAGGCCGACAACCTCCCCCGCAACCACATGGTCTTCGGGGCCTAGTTCGAAGAGTAGCTCGCGTAGCTTCTCTCCGAGCTCCCTGTCAATTCTGCTGGTAGTATATGGGCAGATATACCCGCCACGTGTTAGAGCGTAGAGATGATCATCAAGCATCACCACTCTCACATTATAACCGTTGAGCTTCTCCTCAACAACAACCTTGTCTATAAAGTACTTGGGCAATGCCACCTCTGGTAGGACAATACGCCTTATAGGTGGATAGCCGTATATGAGCCTTCCCCACCCCCTACCTATTATCACCACTGTGCCCTCCGGATACTTTGACACCTCCCTCTTCAACGACGCATAGAGCAGTCCCCGGAAACTGCGGAATCTAATGATTCTCCTGGAGGCCAATCTTTCAACTCTATCCCTACTCATCCCGAGGGTGTCAGCCACCGTATCAAGCATCCATGGTTCAGGCTTTACCCAGCCCGAGACCATTACATGAATCCTCCAGGAGCAATTAATCCTCCTCTAGGAGGCTGACAACAGTTTGCCCGGACAGGAATCGGGCAACGAGGATTAATGATGCAGTTCCATCCCACAGCACTATCAGCTCCTCCCTCAAAAGACACTATACTCCCATAACCCTAATATACATGGCGCCCAGATACTTGAGGACACCAGCTCCGTTAATGAGTCCTACTTGATGCTGGGGAGAGAAGTCATGCACTAGTGGGTCTTGAAGCCTAGGGTTCTTGAGGCAGGATTTCTTCAACTAGGATGTTACTAGCTCGACTCCTCTGGGATATATGTAGACGTTTCCTCCCACCGCTTGGCCGGGAAGAGGTGGCTTGAAACGAGCCCTTACAACACCTTTGCGTCCATGTACACCAATTATCTTTCCACGGTAAATGTTTCCGTGACTATCCTTGTAGAGTACTCTCCAGCCTATAAGCTCATCTAGCTTCTTAAGGCTGGGCGAGGGGTCAATGCGTAGCAGGACTTGCGTCTCGTACTGTGTGTTACTCCCCCTTCTGTAGCCTATTACTAGGCCCGTGTAGACCTTCGGTTCTGTTGACGCACTTGCCACTTCAAGCTCCACCCGTGATGGCTGCGGGGTAGGGCTGCGTGATTATAAGTATTCGTGTCGTTTCTATTCCGGGTCAGGCCTCATTCACCATCATTACTTTAGGGCCATCCTTGACCGCTTCTGCATGCTCATAGTCTCTGAGAGTGGGCCAGAGGGTTGTGGATGCCCGCTGGGCTCGAACAATGTACGGCTCTTATCTACTCGCCCTGGCCCGCCAACCTCGGAAGTGTCCCCTCACATTGTGGCTGCTAGTGTTGCCCCTGTAGAACCAGGCTTCTTTTCTTCATAGCGCGATGCTGCGTCCTGGCCCAGAGCGGAGATAACAGTTTTTTGATGCTGCTGTGTGATGTGGTAATGGAGGTGTTTACATTATGGTCTCGAAAAGACTGCCCACAAGGCCCAAGATCGTTGTCGAGCCCCCGGGGCCACGTGCACGGAGTATTGTAGCTAGGGATCGTAACGTGATCATGCAGAGTTTTAAGCGCTGGTATCCCCTTGTCGTCGAGCGGGCTGAAGACTACCTAGTGTATGATGTTGACGGCAATAGGTATATTGACTTAAACGCCGGCATAGCTGTCCTTAACGTTGGCTCGCTTAACCGTCATGTTGTCCAAGCTATTAAAAGCCAACTTGAAAAGTTCATTCATTATAGTCTAACCGACTTCTACTATGAGGAGGCCGTTAAGCTTGCTGAGCTCTTGCTCGATAAGAGCCCCTTTAGAGGCCGGGGGAGAGCTTTCTTCACTAATAGTGGAGCCGAGAGTATTGAGGCAGCGATAAAGGTTGCTAGGTACTATACGAGGAGGCCGTATATGATTGCTTTCATGGGAGCGTTCCATGGTAGAAGTATGGGCGCATTATCATTGACTGCAAGTAAGCCGGTTCACCGCCGAGGTTTTGCCCCGCTCCTGCCTGGCGTGCTCCACGTCCCCTACCCCTATCCTTATCGTTGCCCTTTCCCTGCTAACAGCCCGGAGGAGTGCGGTGAGGCTGTAATAGGGTTCATAGAGGACTGGGTTTTCTCAAGGCTTGTCTCACCCGACGAGGTTGCTGCCATAGTCTTTGAGCCCATACTTGGCGAGGGAGGCTATGTCGTACCGCCAGATAATTTTCTCCCTCTTCTTGAAAAGCTGGCTCGTAAGAACGGGATATTAATGGTGGTGGACGAGGTCCAGACAGGGTTCTGTAGAACTGGAAGATTTCTTGCCGTCGAGCACTGGGGTGTCAGACCCGATTTAATAGCCGTGGCTAAGGCGCTGGCCGGGGGTCTTCCCTTAGGGGCCCTCATCGGTGACGCTGACGTCATGTCACTGCCCGCCGGAGCACATGCGACAACGTTTGGAGGGAACCCCGTGGCTGCATCAGCCGCGATCGCTGTGATAGAGGTGATTGAAGAGAGGAAGCTATGTGAAAATGCCTACAAGCTTGGCAGCATGGTGCTTGATAGGCTGAAGGAGGCCATGGAGAGTGGTGAAGCACCGCTCATAGGAGATGTGAGAGGCAAGGGTTTAATGATAGGGATAGAGCTTGTCAGGGATCAGCGGACCAAAGAGCCTGCTGTTGAAGAGCTGGAGAGAATATTGGTGAGGCTTTTCAAGAGAGGGTACCTGGTAATCGGTGCGGGAGCCTCGACTATTCGCATCTCCCCACCTCTCACAATACCCGAGGAGGCATTGAACGGTGCCGTGGAAGCTATAATAGAGGAGATTAGAAGGGAGGCCTATAAGATGGGCTAGGCGGAGGGATCCTGTTGCTCGGGGATGAGGAGGCTTACAAGGTGCCAAGCCTCCCCGGCTATGGGCGTTGAACCCGCGGCTGACCTTCCTCCCATTTAGCGCCCTTGTCGGCTCCCAGGAGTTTCTGAAGCTTCTTCTTATCTACATTGAACACGTTGAGGGCAATAAACTCTATGTATTTATCGTCTGGTATTACGCGTTCAAACCCTAGCCTAGCGGCTAGCGCTTGTTTCAGAGCCTCCTTACTGATCCGGTCTCTTACAATGCCGCTAGCAATAGCTTGTGCTACACGCAGGGCTATGAAATATCTTGCATACTTTCTTATGGCATGCCCATGCTCGGGGAAGGCTTCATGCATCTTCTTTAACAGGTTAATCATTCTGTCCTCACTTGAGAAGCCGAGTAAGAGTTTTGTAGACTCTACTCTTAATATGCGTGCAATAGTATTGTCGTCAATGTTTCCCCCGAGCATGAACAGGATCACTCTTCGGGCATCATCCCGGTTTCTTTCAAGCACAACGCTTATTATATCATCTACCATTTCCTCGTAGCTGAAAACCTTATGGAAGAGCTCTGGAGCCTCCTCGTCAAGCATGAGCGCATACTTTCCTATAACGTAGAGAGTCGCCATCTCCTTGTCCCAGATGTCCGGAGGCCATGCCTTTCCACGGAGAGGCTGCAGGGCCCTACTACGATAGGTCTCCTCAAGCAGCTTGCGTGCCCTAACCCTCTCCTTAACCCCAAGCGACAAAAGCTTCGAAAAAATATCCATAGCCGCCTTTATCCTATCTCTCTGCGTCATTCTAGCCCTCTTAGCATCCAGCGCATCAAGCAACCTTAAGCACCCTCTCAGCCATCTTTTTGACCGCAAGAGCCACTCCGGGCGATGTACTTGAATAGGAGCGTATACGGCCATCCCTATACACTATCAGTTTTACCTTAACACCATTAACATACATTACAACCACTTGCTTTGACCTGTGATTCTCAACACGGACAACCTCAGCATCCTTCCAAAGCCTACGAGCCCTTTTCAGAAGCTCTGCGAGCGTCTCCAGGGTAAAATACACCCTCATTGCATGCATGCCACCTTAACTCTACACGTGGTGAGGGGCCTCTATACTAGCAACCCGAGCTTCATCATAAACCCAGCTAGCTTATAGTCTCAGGCCTGCATGGGTAGTTCAACGGCCCCAGAAAGGAGGTTGCTGCAGCAGATTAAGCGTTATTCTGCTTACCGCTAGGGCATCCCTCTCCTACAGTTGATGCGCGTCTGATCGTATTTAGGCTCCTTGAAGTATCAAGAGAGAATTGGCCTAACGTGTGCCCGGGATTGATACTGGGCCTTACTGGCTGGGGGATTATTAGACTCTCTTGGAGACGGTCTTCGAGAGGGATCACTCTCACACCTCGGCTGCTGGCACCTAGCTTACTCTTAGGGCTAAAGCTCTTCCAGGTGTGGGAAAAGTAATCGTTGGGAGGAGGCAAGATAGGGTTCTGGGGAATACTGGTTGATCGCTAAGATTAGAAGGTGTGTAGAGGGGGGAGGCGAGACATTAGCACCTCGCTCTCTTCTCTCAACGCTCGTCATACTCACAGCCCTCGTATACAAAGGTAGGAGGGAGGTTGTCGACGGAGTATGGGTTAGGAGTCGTTGCGTGCGTAGCTTCTTAAACGCCTTGAGAGTGCTTGGGCATGATGTAGACGTGATGTCTTCTACAAGAATCCTCCTAGGGCCAGGAGGTAAAGGCGAGAGTGGTGGAGGGAGTGCGAGAGTTCACTGCGGGGGCGTTGTCTTGCCCTTTCTGGCGCTAATAGCACTGCATTCTCTCAGAGTTGGCGGCAGGCTTGTGTTGATGGGCGAAAGTAGCCCCGAGATCCTAAAAGCAGTTGCCAACCTCGTAGGCGTAGTTGGTGGAAGAGCCTGGTATACTACGAGACCATTTAGCCTCATAGTTGAAGGAGGAAGTGGTGGCGCGTACAGAAGAATCATTGGCCTCTATGCCCCAAACTCCATCCTACATGCAGCCCTAATCCTCTACTACACCCTGGCACTAGGCGTGGAACAATTCGAGGTAAGGCATGCCAGCCTCCTGGGCTCTGAGGCGCTAGAACTGCTTGCGAGGAATATGCCATCGCTGAAACTAGAGGTTAAGCCTACTCTTACGAGAGTCTCCCTTGAGGAGCCCCTAGACGTGAAAACCAACGTATCGCCCTCCCCTTATGCCGCCCTGCTCTCGGCCCTCCCCCTCCTGACCTGCCAGAACACATCACCAGCAATACTACACGATATAGCACATACAGAAGAGGAGGCCCTACACGTCAGAGACCTCGCTGTAAGCATGGGCTTTGAAGCCTCAACCAAACATGGACCGGAAGGCTACGACTTGGTTATAGAGGACGGGAGCCCGAGGGGGCTCCTGCATGATGTAGTCAATAGCGGCGACTACGCCCTCTTAGCCATAGCCCACGTAGTAATGAGTGGAGGCGTAGTTACGGGTATTGAGGTTCTGGCAGAGGAGGGATTAAAGGTAGAGTCGATCCCAGGACTCAGCAGCAGTGATGCAAAGAGGGGAGCCCTCGATGCTAGCTTGATCGGCAACCTAGAGGATGCAATGGTTTGCAAGTACACCCTTCTACCAACATGTATTGCCTACCTAGGCTACTATCTAAAAGCCGGGAGAGGGGCCATTAGGGGTATCGAGCTAATTGATGACAGGCTTCCGGGCACGATTGAATCAATGAGTGAGCTCAGCGATTCAATCGAGGTATCATAGAGCTTTAGGGAAGGCTCTCGGGTGAAGGTGGCAGAGAAGCTAGGGTCTGCAGCTGGCCATAGGAGCTTCATGAGATAGAACTCCATAAAATAAAAAAGGATTTAGCTTGAGGGGAGTATAGTATAGCCTTTGACTGTGCGGAGTTCCTTGCTGAAGCTGGCTATTTTTTGAATTCTTAGCTTGTCCGCGATCACTAGCGTCAACGAGTCCTTTAGGCTAAGGTTCTCCTTAAGGGAGCGTTCTACTGCATCGGCTAAGTCGCTTACCGACACGTCATATACTATGAGTCGGCCTGCCTGAGCTAGCTGACTTATATAGGATACTAGCCTGGCTGCATTCTGGTAGGCTTCGTTCCTAACGTCCTTGCTGTCTCTAAGTAGCTTAGCTACCTCCTCAATAGAGGTTATGCCCTTGCTTGCACTCACGCTTGCGACTATGGTGGCTGACAAAGCCTCTACTACGGCAGTAGAGGGTACTATCAGCTGCTCCACACCCTCCTCAGCCCTACTAAAGAGATTCACCGCGAAATCGGCGCCATAGCCGCCGGAGACGAGCCTTATTAGCACAGTGGAGTCAACCAGTATGGGTCCTGCCATGAATGCTCACCTCTTTTCTCTCCTTAAGCTGGGAGCACGTAAAGTTCAAGCTCC
Source organism: Hyperthermus sp. (assembly GCA_003978665.1). Lineage (GTDB taxonomy): Archaea > Thermoproteota > Thermoprotei_A > Sulfolobales > Pyrodictiaceae > QNYQ01. The sequence goes on along the minus strand of QNYQ01000024.1, from coordinate 1,686 downwards.
TCCGAGCTCAGCTTGGCGTTGCCTACTATACCTCTAAGCTTCTTTACATCGGGCGCCCTACTATACCTTATGAAGAGGCGCATGGCCTCACGTATAGCCTCGCTCCTGCTGAGGCCATGTTCTTGGGCTACTCTGTCGAATTCCCGTAGAAGATCACTGGGTACGCGCACATATATAGCTGATGGCGTGCTCACAATTACACACCCCATCCACTACTCCATATAACGCTTCCCGCTTGTTTTTGCATGAACTATTACCGTAGATGAGGCATATAAATATGTTTGCTCGGCTTACCACTCCACGACAAGCAGTCTTCATTAACACATTAAGTGTTTAGGCCTTAGGTGCAAGGAAGATCCACATGGTGAGGCAGACATGGCTCGTAGAAGATACACCGAGTACCGCAAGGTTCTAGAAGAGTTGGGGTTAGAGCAGATAGATGTCTATCGTTATAGGGATAGGGATGTTCTCCGCGTGAGGGAGAGAGGCGGTAGAGTATTGGTTATAGAGCTGCCGCGTAGACGAGATGAGATGAGTATAGAGGAGTTCAGGAAAGTCGTGTCGTCAGCCTTGCGGTGAGCTTGAACACCCGATGCCAGCGAGCACTTCCTCTCTTCCCTGAGCGCTTGAAGAAGCTGCTTGACGTATGAGAGAACATAACTTTAGCCATGTACTATATGAAACATGCTTTTTTACCTCATCCAGCTCCTCCCTCACTCCCTCCCAAAGCTTGGTCTTGGCCCGTAGAAGCCCCGGCCTCTTCAATACGAGCATGGTACGTACAGGTATCATGTGCTCCCTCCAAAGCGCTACCATTAGCTCCTCCACCAGCTGCCTTATCTCCCAGTGTGCATGAGGGTGAAGTCTTAGCTCAGCTATGTGCAGTACCTCTCTAAGATTTGTGGTCACCATTATGTGTGCTGCTAGTGCGTCTGGCTGCTGATAGCGAACCCACTGGTCTACGTTGAGCCCTCTACTACCTATCACTGCCCGGAAGTATCTCAGGCACGCCTCTCTCACACTACCGTCGTCGCCTGGAGGTATTACACAGAGTGTTTCAAGAGCCTCCTTCTCGCCCTCTGCTGCTTTGACTACAAGCGGATATAACGTGCCTGCTGATGAATCGTCGTGGCGGAAACCTGTAACTCCGAGTATACGCGTGCTCGTTTGGGCGTAGCTTGCAAGCCTATGCCTAACCAGCTCGTGTGTACATATCCTGCTGCATTTTGCAACAAATTGCACCACTACGTGTTCAAGCACGCTCTCATAGCCCTGTCTCTCAGCGCAAGGCGTGTCAACAGCCATGAGCGCCCATGCGACAGCATCCCAGAATGGATATGCCGTCGTATAATGTAATAGAGGTTTTGTGAACGTTTTGCCCTGGCTCACCTTAACCGCTAGGGTGGGGGCGTGGGGCCACCCATATACTTGTAGGTAGAGGAGAGCCACAGCATTAGCCCTCCCTGCTCTCCCGGCCTAGTGGGACAGCTTAGATCTCGCATGTCTTGCACGTACTGTTTTCCGTTAGCTGTACCACTACCTCGCCAGCAGCCGTAGTCTCCTCCCTGAGCTGGAAGAGCTCCTTCAGCCTAGTGTCCACTTCCGCCTCCTGTTTCTTCATCCTCTTCTTTAAGTGGATCATTCTCATCGGCTTTCTAGGCCTTCTCTTTATCGGTATCTTCGAGA
>QNYQ01000003.1 GCA_003978665.1 Hyperthermus sp. | reverse complement strand
CTCGTTAATGCTATGAATATATCGTTCACGTTCGTTCCCGTGTAGCCCCCTGTGTCTATTATCGTGTTGAGCTTATAGAAGAATGTATAGGTGTCGTTGTTAGCTAGGTAGCTCCAGGGGTTCATTCCCCTTCCAAGGGCTACTGGTATGGTTGTTTCATCGACTATTGCGCCTGCCGCGGGGCTTGAGCCGTCAACGCCATCAGTACCCATGCACGCTGCCTTGTATGAGGAGAGGAGTCTTAGTCTATGCAGTTCCAGTGCTAGGGATAGGCAGAGCTCTTGGTTACGGCCGCCCACCCCCTTCCCCGTCACTTTCACTGTTGTCTCGCCGCCAGCCAGTATCGCGCGCTGTTGTCCTCTATGCGTTGAGATGCCGCGGTGGAGGGCTTCTAGTAGTGATGCAAGTACTTTTCCGGCTTCTCTGGCCTCGCCACGTAAGGTGTCGGTGAGTATTACTGCTTCTACTCCATGCGCTTTGAGGGAGGCTGCTGCAGCCGCTAACGCATCCCTATTACGTGCAGCTATGGTTACGTACGTTTTATGGAAGATGGGGTCTCCGGGCTTAGGGGTTTCTGGAAGCTCGCCTTTTGCGCCTTTCTCAAGCAGTTTACGTACGCTCTGGGGCACCTTGTTTAGGATATTGTGTTTTGAGAGGGCCTCCAGGGCATCTTTAAAGGTTGTTGGATCGGGGACGGTAGGCCCAGAAGCTATCGTGCTTACATCGTCTCCTACAACATCGCTGATGACTATGGTCTCTATTAGGGCAGCCTTAGTGTAGCGTAAGAGTTGGCCCCCCTTAACTCTCGATAAATGTTTTCTTACAGCATTTATCTCGAATATGTCGGCGCCTGAGGCGAGAAGTAAGTGGACTGTCCTCCTTATCTCATCAAAATCTAGCCCCTCAAACGGTATTTCAAACAATGAGCTACCGCCGCCAGATATGAGGACCAGGAGGAGCGAGTTAGGCGGTATGTCAGCCAAGAACTCAACTAGTCTCATACTACTCCTTAATGTTTTTTCGCCGGGAACAGGATGGTCACCTTCAGCAACAAGTATCGGGCCTATTTTTCCTCCCATGCCATGCGGCGCTATGACAAAGCCTCCCTCAACCCTCACATCCAAGATCTCGACCACTGCTTCAGCCATGCCCCTGGAAGCCTTACCGAAACCCACCACATAGACTGGTGGCCCAGGACAATACTGCCTCTCGCCAACCCTTACACATGCACCCCCGTGAAGCACGCGGCGCATGGCTGCTTTAGGCTCTACAGCATCCAGCCCAGCTTCAAGTGCCTCAACGAGAATTCTGCCACGTGGATCGCTGGAGAATATGTCCGCATTCTTTATCCAGCGCCTCCTAGCCAACAACCATCAACCCCTAGCTATGCCTCCCTGAAGAAAACAAGTTAGGATAGGAGGACGCTGCCTCTGGGATCCTGACAAAGCTACAACATTATAGCCTTACGTCCCCGTTTTGGCGCAGCGCTTGCGCTGAACGCTAATTGGCTGGTTGTAGGGATCGGTGAAGCTTATGGGGAGATGTGGTGGCTAGTAACGGGGGCAGAGTGTACGTTGAGACCTATGGCTGTGCGCTTAACCATGCAGACACGTGGCTAATGCTTAGTGTATTAGAGGAGAAGGGTTACAGGAGAGTGTTTAGCGTTGACGAGGCCGACGTGATAATAATAAATACTTGCACGGTGAGGCTTGACACTGAGGAGAGGATGAGGAGGAGGATAAAGGAGCTCTACAAGCTGGCTGAAGCCAGGAACGCTAAACTAGTGGTAGCGGGGTGTATGGCTACAGCACAACCGTATACCGTGAAAAGGATCGCTCCCCGGGCGGTACTTGTATCGACGAGCAACGTTCACTACGTAGATAAGGCTGTCTCGAAAGGTGTAGACTTACTGCGCGAGCCCACAACACCCAAGACAAGCTACGTGCCGCGAGTTGTAACGGCGTATCGCAGAGAGGACTCCATAGCTGAAATTGCCATCGAGGACGGCTGTCTAGGCGACTGCTCCTTCTGTATAACTAGGCTCGCGCGTAGACACGTCTACAGTAGGCCCCTCAAGTATGTGAAGAGGCTCGTGGAGGAGTTTGTGAGGATGGGTGTAAAGGAGATTAGGCTTACAGGTCAGGACGTGGCAGTTTATGGTATTGACTTAGAGGGCAAGAGATTGTTACCTAGCCTGCTGGAGGAGATCGTTGAGCTTCCTGGAGACTTCATGGTAAGGGTCGGCATGATGAGCCCGGACCAGGCTGCCCTAATTATAGATGAGCTTCTAGACGCTTATAGGCATCCGAAGGTGTTCAAGTTTTTCCATCTACCCGTTCAAAGTGGCGATGATAGAGTATTGAAGATAATGAAGCGGAACTATAGCGTAGACGAGTATCGAAGCTTAGTGAGGGAGGTGAGAAGGAAGATTCCGGGAGCGCTGATAGCAACTGACATAATCGTGGGCCATCCAGGAGAGGATGAAGAAGCTTTCGAGAACACTATCAAGCTTATTGAGGAGCTCAGGTTCGAGAGAGTCCATGTTGCACAGTACACGCCCAGACCCCGTACGCTTGCTGCAGGCCTCCCTCAGATCCCTAGCCCGGTCAAAAAGGAGAGGAGCAAGAAGGTGATGAAAGTTGTCGAGAGAATAGGGTGGGAGGAGCATAAACGCTATGTGGGTTCAAGAACTACTGTGCTTGTAGTTGCACACGGCGAGAGAGGGGGCTTAGACGCTAAGCTCTACAACTACATGCCCGTAGTGCTAAACGCAGGGGAGAGCCTTCCCGGACGATGGGAGTGCGTTGAAATAGTTGAGGCTACATGGTATGACTTGCGGGGGAAGGTCGTTGGCGGCTGCGGGCCTGGCTAAGGAGGCTGCTGCTGAAAGAGGGGCCAGGATGCTCTCGGAGGTAATTCGCCAAGTGGAAAGTGTTGGTGTAGGTACGGGCTCCACGGTAAAACTTATGCTATCTAAGCTGGACAAGGATACCTTAAAGATCCTGGCTGCCAAGAAAGTCTATGCCTCAAGCCTTGACACACTACTCTACCTAGAATCCTTGGGAATAAAAGCGTTGATGCATGTAAACGGGGTTATAGACGTCTACTTTGACGGGGCCGACGAGGTCACATTAAACACTGCTTGCCCCATGATCAAGGGCAGAGGGGCTGCAATGACGAGGGAGAAAATACTAGCGTATAACAGCAGACACGTAGTAATAGTTGTGGACGAGTCAAAGATCTCGAAGAGGATAGGGGAGAAAGGTAAACCCCTACCCGTAGAAGTACTCCCCCAAGCACTTCACCCCTTCCTCGAAGCAATGAGGAGCCTAGGTGTTAAAGCCGAGCCGCGAAGCAACTGCAGCTGTAGAGATGGGCCAGCAGTAACAGATAATGGAGGCATCGTTGTAGACACTTGGCCTTGGAGCAAGTATATGCTGGATGAATTTGAGGGAATACTGGCTAGAATACCCGGTGTCATCGGCCACGGATCATTCATAGGCTATGTAAACAAAGTCATAGTAGGCTTCTCTACAGGTGAAGCCGCGGTTTGGAAATGCGAGAGGAAAATAATGAACCCGTCACTAGCGAGGCTAAACCATCCATAGAGAAACTGAGATTAATCATATCAAGGAGAGCTGAAGAGCCCAGCGAACCGGAAAAATGGCTCACCTCAAACCTAAGGCTTATACGCATCCAAAGAGAACCTATTGAGCTCTGGGTGGCAATGGGGAGAGAGAGGGACTACATATTAATACCCGACAGCTTCTGCAGCTGCCCACACTTCACAATCAGGGTTGCACGAGGACAGAGTGCCGAGCCATGCTATCACCTGGTAGCAGCACGTATGGCCCAAATGCTTGCCAGGTTTCATGACTTGGCTGACACATTATCGAGAGATGAGAGGAGGCAAGTGATAATAGAAGTGCTTTATCATGGACGAAGCAGCCTACTTAGAAGGAAGCTTTATAGGATCTCCGAAACAGAAGGATAATCCTCCAATACCCCGAACAACTCAGAGTAGTCCAGCGGAAGACGGAAAAATTCTTCGAGTAGGCATTCCTCTACCCTGACCCTCTGCCCTAGGAGCCCGGGTTTCCCAAGTATCCCCTCAAGCTGCTTACTGCACCAGCGTGGGCCCCCATCTAGGTGATGATCGGGTGCTTGTAGAGTATTTCTGATGCTATGGTTAAGGCCTGCATCCAAGTTATTAGCGACATGCTGTATTTCACCAGTCTGCTAGCATATTCTTCCCTCGCATACTCAAGTCCTCTCCGCAGTAGGCCGTCAATATGCTGGGCTGGTAGCCATAGGAGGGCGTCGAGGTTAAGGCCAGGTATTCCAGAGAGTTCTGATACTCTACCCCAGGCTTCTACGGCAGCATCTCTGCACCGTGTCATGATTACACTGACGCTCTCTTGGAGGAGACGGCTTGTGGAAGTGAGTAGTGCCACTCTACGGTCTATGGGGATGGGGACGTCATCGTAGTCCTTTATTTCAATGCCCAGCGACTTGTAATAGTAGTATGCCATTTTTAGAGCAAATACAAGTGTCTTCTCCCTGCCGCTGGCACCTAGTGCTTCACGCAGTAATGTGTGAAGCAGCTTTATGCTGGAGAACGCTAAGGGGTTATTGTATACTCTCTCAAGCATCTTTTCCGCTCTCTTGACTCTCTTCATCTTCTGCTCCTTGACCATAGTGTTTGCCTTAGTTGTTTCGAGAAAGCTGTAGAACACTGTCATTAGGTCTCTGAAGCTTCTTGTTGAATATCTCATAGTCACGTATCTGGAGAACATTCTCCAATACTCTTCCCCAGTAACCCTTAACCTGTAGCTGACGAGTGCATTAGCTATGACCAGCACTATCCCCTGGGGACCCATAACCGATGCGATCTTCTCTATAGCATCGTACTGTGGATCGTTGTATTCTATGACGTCTATTGCAGCCCTACTTACATCCTTGAGGCTTAAGGCTACATGCTCAACTCTTTCATTATTGATGCTGCAGGTCATTCCAGCCTGAACACCTAAATGGATACTAGGTTGACTCTCCGGGGTAGTGGAGTTTAGTGTTTAAGCCTTTAAGCCGCATCTCCTATTTTTTATACTCCCCGCCACCTAACGCGGCTGCCTGCCCGGGAGGAGTAGGGTGCCAGGAGTATTCCACATCAAGGATGGCATTTTCAAGGCTTCTTGGCTTAGATGCTTCTCTGCATCGAGCTGATATCTCGTGAACAAATGGGGAGAGGGTGTGGCATAGTGTATGCTGTCTACAAGGTGAGAGATGTAGTACGTATACCTCCCGAGCTCTTCGGCCTCCCACTCCAAGAGGCTGCACTAAAGGTGTTGTCTTCAAGGTATGTTGGTTTTCTTCACCCTGAAATGGGCATTATAGTTGCCGTATTTAACGTAAACGTGGAGGGAGAGGGGCGTATATTGCCTGGTGATGGGGCAACATACCATAATGTCGTATATGAGGTTCTCGTATTCAAGCCTCAGGTCAAGGAGGTTGTGGAGGGTGTAGTTGTTAACGCGCTGAATTATGGTGCATGGGTCAATCTAGGGCCTGTCGAAGGGCTTGTACACGTGAGCCAGTTAATGGATGAGCACGTAAGGTTTGACCCGCAACGGAGAGCCTTCATAGGAGAGAAGACGGGGCGCGTGATAGAGGTTGGGGACTCCGTGAGGGCCAGAGTGGTTTCGGTTTCAATGCCTCCCACGGGGGGAAAGCCGAGAATACAGCTAACCCTAAGGCAACCCTATCTCGGCAAGCTTGAGCAGCCAGGTAAAGGCGGGAAGGGAGAGGGCTGAAGGACTGGAGCGTGACCGGGAGTGCCTAGCAGGAGAGGAGTTCCTTTCAAAGCATGTAGAAGGTGCAAGAGCCTTGTGCCGCGCGACGCTACACGCTGCCCCGTTTGCGGTTCCACCGACCTTAGCGAGGACTGGGAGGGTGCGATAATAGTTAGGGAGCCCACGCTTTCACTGCTAAGCCAGAGGCTGGAGTTGCAGCGTAAAGGTAGGTTTGCACTTCGTGTTCGTTGACATCGTTCTGGACGATCAATTCCTTATTCGATTACCGTGGCTATAAAGAAGAGGAGAGGCTGGAGATCGTCAATGCTGCTTTGCAGATGCTCGGCGTGCAGGCTACCACTATCCCTTCGTGGGACCCTGTCAATGATTCCGCCAGAGGCTGTAGTGGCTTCTAACCCCGAGGAGCTTAAGCGTTGGAGAGGGAGGATCATAGCTGCTGTAGGGGATTATACCATAACTGTACTGGCTAAACTCAATAGTTTTCCGCGGCTATTGATATATGATTGTAGAACTATGAGAAGGAGGAGGACATGTCCCTCATTACCCTCCTTCTATCTTAAACTGCATGTGAATAATCCTAGGTCGACTATTACGAGGGAGGCCGAGGCTGTGGTTAAGAAAGCTCTTCGGGGAGGGTATACAGCTCTGGAGGTTGGGGGAGAGGAGGATCTGTTAAGCCTTCCAGCAATATTTCATGCACCACTTTTAAGCATTGTAGCCTATGGCTATCCGGGTAAGGGCACGCTTCTCGTACGCGTCACACCTAGTGTTAAGAAGATTGTAGAACGCATGGTAGGGATGTTCGAGTGCGATAGTGAAGAACCATAGCTTTGACAGGCAACCTCTCCTCTTGGAGTATTGGGACTACGCTATGTAGATTCGACTAAATTCCTTTACTACCAGAGCTAGAGATGCGGCTGTTACTGCGGCTAACCCTATTGCATCGAGCAACAATGGAGTATTGTGGACTCCGTAGACTAGCCCTCTTGAGAGGTCTACTGCATAGTAGAGGGGGTTTATGTAGGCTAATGCCTTAAGCCATGAAGGGAGGGGTGTTACTGGGTAGAAGGCTCCGCTTATGAAGAGCATAGGCATCATTATGAGGTTGACTACCATGTGAAAGCCCTCTGGACTTCTCATTTTCAACGCTATGAGTGTGCCTAGAGAGGAGCTGGCGAGCGCTGCCATATATGCTGCTATAAGCTCCAACACGAAGCCTACTGGACCCGGGAATCCCGCCACGAGAGAGACCAGTAAGGCCATGACGAAGCCCTGGAAGAGTGCTACGAGAGAGTCGCCTAGAATACGGCCGAGTATTAGTGCTGGCCTGGGTGCGGGGGAGACAAGTACCTCCTTTAGGTAGCCAAACTCGCGGTCCCATATCACACCAAGCCCGCTGCCGAAGCCTCCCGTGAACACGCTCATAGCGACGATCCCGGGCGCGAGAAACTCAAGATACTCTAGGCCTCCGAAGAGTCTCCTAGCGAGACCCCCTGCCATATTGAATGCTGCACTCCAGCCTAGCCCAAAGAATATGAGCCATACGAGCGGGAAGAGTATTGCGTTTACGAGCCTGCTGCGTGCGTACCGAAACCTTAGAAGCTGCCTATGCATCATTGCTGCCAGGGGTCTTGCGAAGCCGGGATCGTAGACTCCCACCCCTAACGCCTTGAGCCGTGGCTTGTCGGCCTCGCTTCCCCCTATAAGAGTCTGCGTGCTACCCTTCTCCCCCAAAACCTCCAGTCACCCCCCTCATCGCGTAGCCTTCTTCCAGTCAAGAGAAGGAACACGTCGTCAAGCGAGGGCCTGGTGTATCTTGTCTCAAGTATGCGGACACCCTCCCTCTGAGCCTCACTTATTATTTCTGGAAGTAGTCTCGGTGCATCGTTGGCTACGAGAACAAGGAGTCCGTTACCTGCATCCTTAACCTCGCCATATCGCGCCAAGAGCCTCTTCAACCTAGCTACTCCACCATCCTCCACTCTTACATAGAGCGTGTCGCCGGCAACCTTCGACTTCAGCTGGCTCGGGGTCCCCTCTGCGATTATTCTGCCATGGTCTATGATAGCTAATCTATCGCAGAGCTTGTCAGCCTCATCCATATAGTGTGTTGTGAGGAAGACTGTTACACCTCTCCTCTTGAGCTCCCTTATAACATCCCAGACTCCCGTCCTCGCATGGGGGTCAAGCCCTATAGTTGGCTCGTCCATGAACACTACCCTGGGGTTTGTGAGCAGGGAGCGGGCGATCTCAAACCTCCTAATCATACCGCCACTATAGTCTCTCAGAGGCCTATAGGCATGCTCTTCTAAACCAACCATTTCCAGGAGCTCCCACGCCCTCTCCTCCGCTATCCTGCTCGGGACCCCGTGAATACGTGCGTGAAGCAGCATGTTATGGATCGCTGTCAAGTCGCGGTCGACAGTAGGGTCTTGAAAGACTACCCCAATACGCCGCCGCACCTCTACGGGCTCTCTTACCACACTATAACCAGCGACAAAAGCCTCCCCGCCCGTCGGCTTAATCAAGGTTATAAGCATACCCACGGTTGTCGATTTCCCCGCGCCATTAGGGCCCAAGAACCCATAGACCTCACCATACCTCACCTTAAAGCTGACGCCGCGTACAGCCTCTAGTTCACCAAACCTTTTCCTAAGACCTAGTGCGACAATAGCGTATTCATTTGCAGAGCTCACGTCCCAGCATCACCCCGTAACCTGCCATACCCCTCTCTGAATCCCTCCTCCCTCTACCCCTCCCTCCAGCCCGTCTACAGCATAAGCTTATATCGATAGCCGAGAGAACGAGCAGGGCCTCCTCCCCCTTGCTTCAAGAAGGTTTTGGTATGTTGATAGGCTAGAGGAAGCCTATTAGGGGGTTGCAGGGTTAGTGGCGGCTAAGTAGGAGAACGAGCTCCTACCATGCACCATGGAGTCCGGCAGGGCCGAATAGGGAGGTGTTGGTGGACTCTATATGGCATTAACCTGTGTGCGTTGCGGCCGTGAAGCCCCACTTGTAGATGGCAGGCTTTGCGCTGAATGTTACCTTGATGTCTACGGGCTGGGACGGGGTCCCGATAGCATAGAGCTCATCGTGTGTCCTCGTTGTGGTAGCTTTAGGTATGGTGGCAGGTGGGTCGAGGCTGCTGGTGAAGGTTACCGGGAGGCGCTTGCACTCCTATTTCAAGCCAGGTTTAGGCCTGCCGAGCATGTAGCATACTATAGGGTTGAGGAGGTAAGAATTAGGGAAGATGAAGCCCTTGTACACGTTATAGGCAAACTACGCGGCGATACTGTTGAAAGAGCTGTAACATACGCTGTAAGGTTCACCGTCAAGCACCGGGTGTGTCCCAGCTGCGCGCGCAAAGCCTCCGGAGCACCGCTGGCAATAGTGCAGGTCAGAGGATATGGGGGGAGACTTGACGAAGAGGAAGAAAAGCTGCTAGAGGCAGCAATACCAGCCGCCCTCAGAGGTGTTGAGGACCATGTCATAGCGCTTGAAAAGGTCAAGGAAGGCTACGATGTAAAGACCACCGATCATGCAGCCGCCCGTCTCCTGGCCTCCCGGCTTAAATCCCTGCTAGCAGCAACAGTTAAGGAGTCATTCAAACTTATAACGCAGAGGAGAAACGGTACCAGGGTGTACAGGCTGACAGTGTCAGTCAGACTACCCTTTTTCAGCGAAGGCAGCATAGTCGAATACCAAGGCTCGCTTGCACGCATAGAGGAGATCTCATCCGGCAGGGTAGTAGTACGCAAGCTAGGCTCAACCCGAAGAAGAGCGCTAACCGTTGAAGATTCTTGGAGACTACTGAAGAAGCCTAGCATAGAGGAAGACTACAACGTAATAGTCACATCGATAAGCCCCAACTGGATCCAGATCCAGACACTAGAGCCCAGCTACAACTACCTAGAGCTACGCGTGGAGGAGATCGTAAAGGAGGGAGAAGTCAGGGAGGGCAAATACTGCAAACTGCTCGCCTACAACGGAAGGTACTACCTACTATGCTAGACACTTACAACGCTTACAAGGAGGCATTGAAAGTATATCTTGTCTGAATCATATACATATACATAATGTAGGAGTTCAGCTAGCTAGAGCGTAAATAAATATAGTACACACAACCATTACAACATAATTTAACACGTATTACGGAATAAGGTTATGTTCAACAATCTATCCATACTAGATGAAACAATGTAACAAAGACAACATAACCATGCCGCAATATTCACTCCAAGCAACTGCACAAGCGAAAAATTTGAATACTGCACACGGGGTGCATGTCGTCTTGAGTGGCCATGCTCTTACCACATAGTATCCCCATGAACATCGAGCATTCATTATCAAGAAGAGAAAAAGTAATGCTGGTACTCAAATTCATTAGCCAGGTAGTGCAGAAGCTCGAGGATCACCCGCGTGTAAGCATTGATAAGTTAAACATAGCCCAAATAACACAATTAAAGCTTGCAGAACAGCTCATGATATTACGCTACCTCCAGATAGCACGAGTGGTCGAGGGTTATGCAACATGTTTTATCAGAAAGTCTTGCTTATATGTAGAAAGAGGAGCATTTTTCGAAGAGATATCAGAATTAACTGCTGACATTAAGGAGGACCATAATATAGGAGCCGCTATTATATGGTACGCAAGTTTAAGGCCAGGGCTTCTGCACATGCTAATAAACCATGCTGTTAAAAATGCAAGACCTAGGATGCAAGTTATACTTCCACAACCAGAGGAAACTACACCTTATGACCGCATAGTACTAACCATGTATGAGGAAGGAATACTTCAATGGCCAAAATCCATAGGAAGTATTAGAGGAAAATACGTAACAGTATATAAACCCGTCAACGACGCTATGTATGCACTGGCATTAGCAGCTGCAGTTGGTCTCATACTTTTAAGGGATGATCCTAGCGAGACGGTAGCTATTTATACGAGCAGGCAGCTGCTTACGAGGAGCAAACGCAAGACGCTTATTAGAAGGTTAGGTGACCTTGAACCAGCAAACGTTATACTATCAGCTATCAAAGAGACTACGAACATTCCTACTTTACCTTTATGGCAGATGAACGTAGTAAACTTCCTAAGGAAAATGCTATAAAAATGTGAAGGTGACAGTGCACTATGTTACCCCCAAAGTCAGCAGAACAGTTTAGTGCTAAGGACCTTAAGGATTACAAGCCCCTAGGTTACCCATGGAGAGCGGCCAACGAGGCACTTATAGATACCATACTTAAGCAAATAGGAGTAGAAGTTTCCAAAGGTATCACAGAAGTACCGTCAAGAATGATGCTTCTTCACGGAAAATTTGGCAGCGGCAAGAGCTTGATAGCCAGAAAACTGGCAACTGTAGTCATGGGACCCACAACTTATTTGGTTCCAATATTGGTTCCAATGAGAATGGTTGCTGGAATAATCCAACATGACCTTAAGCTTTCTAAGTTTCGTGGCCTTGAGGCCATATTACAATGGTTTATAGAGGAGGGCTTCACGAATATAGAGCCGGACATTA
>QNYQ01000048.1 GCA_003978665.1 Hyperthermus sp. | reverse complement strand
TAGGATCACGGTATTAAGTGACATTGATCTGCTAGTGGTTGTCCCGAGACCCGTGCTAAGCCCAATAGAGAAGAGGAGGCTAGCCGTGAAAATTCTTGACAGAGCTATCGCTGCCCACATGCTTCCATGGGACGCTCCCGTAGAAGTTCATGTGGTGGGCTCCGAAGAGGCCGAGCCCTTTCTTAGACGGGGGAAGGCGGTTAAGATAGTGCAGTAGCCGGATAGATAGGGGAGGGGGAGGGCCGTAGTGACATGTAGCAGGAACTCTAAGGCTTAGCTGCTGCGTTGTTGCGGCTGCCGGAGGATACTTATACGCACGTTTACTTTCCACGCCAACGGTGAAGCAACTTGCCAATGTCAATGGCTAGGCTAATATATACTTCCGAGACCCTATCAGAACCCGCAGCAGGCAAGGCCAAGAGCCACATGCCTCAAGTAACAGCCCCCAACACCGTTAAGGCTGGCGAACCATTCAAAGTAACCATAACAATAGGGCCTCACCCCAACCAGGCGCAACATAGTATACGCTGGATCGAGGTATATTACAGCGAGGAAGGCAGGGACTTCAACCCAGTATTTCTGGCCAGAGTAGAGCTGGCCCCAGAATATGCTGAGCCTCAGGTAGAGCTAACATTCAGGCTAAAGAGAACTGGCACCCTCCACGTCCTCGGCTACTGCAACCTCCATGGAGTCTGGGAGGCCACCAAACACATTAAAGTAGAGGAGGGAGGATAAAGAACCAGGCTCCTTGGAAAGAACATTACCCAGTACTTTTTGCCGATGCAAGCCAAATTCCACCCTCTCCCCCCAATTGCAGCATACCCTACTCCTAACACTATACGCGTACTATGGTTGTTGGCTATAAGGAGACGCATATAAAGAGGAGTCATAGGGGTGGAGAACACCCGGCTCCCATTTTCGCCAAGAGCAGCATAGCTATATGAGGTATGAGTCTTGAATAGCGACGTAGACACTTACGAGCTGTTAAAGAACAACGTTGTAGAAATAAGGTTCCATGGGCGTGGGGGGCAGGGGGCAGTTACAGCGGCCACTCTCCTCGTTGCAGCAGCCCTCATCGAGGGGAAATGGGGCCAGGCAATACCGAGCTTCGGTGCTGAGCGTAGAGGAGCCCACGTCCAGGCCTATGCTAGAGTGGCCCCTCGCCCACTGCCGCTCCACAGCCAGGTGACAAGACCCCACATTGTAGTTGTCCTAGACCCTGGCCTGCTCAGTGCTGAGCGGGACCGTGTGCTCCTAGGACTTCGCGAGAATGGCGTTATAGTCGCCAACCTCCCCTCGCCCATGAACATTAATGGTGCAGTACTATACTGGGTTGACGCCACACAGATCTCTAGGAAGCTTGGGCTACTGGTTGCCGGCTGGCCCGTGGTAAATACAGCCATGCTCGGCGCGCTGGCCGGCGCGTCGAAAATAGTCTCCTTGAACGCTGTCGTGGAGGCCATACGCCAGTACTGGTCAGCCAGGAAGAAGGTTGCAGAGCTGAACGCTGAGGCGGCCAGACAGGCCTACAACATGATTAAAAAAGCCGTGTCCAAGGAGGTGAGGCTAGCTGCCCACGCATAATGAGACGCGGCGCCCTCCCCAACTCATCGTGGAGCCTGGGAGACACTTCTACCCCATCAGCATGGCTGCACCAGGGAGCATGGGGCGAACGGGGTTATGGCGTACGGAGAGACCCGTTGTTGACGCGTCTAGGTGCACGGGCTGCTATCTCTGTTGGCTATACTGTCCAGAAAACGTTATTGAAATGAGGAATGGTGCAGGGCCACGCGGCCAGGACATCCCGATCATAGACTACGAGTACTGTAAGGGCTGCGGCGTATGCGCTACAGCATGCCCAGTCAATGCTATAAGGATGGTTGAAGAACACTATGGCGAGGGTTAAGGCCCAGGCTCCCACCCGTGCCGGCGGTTTAATCCTCCACCGCAACATAGTTCTCCGTCACCTTATGACCCCATCCTCGCCTCCAATCTAGTTAGAAGCCCCGGAGGTGCACACAGCAAATGGCGTCAATGGCTAAGCCCGGCCACGTAGGCGGGGAGGCTGAGAAGACAGCAGTAATCCCTCTAAGAGGTAATGAGGCCGTAGCCTATGCGGCCAAGCTTGCAAGAGTGCAGGTGGTTGCAGCCTACCCTATAACACCGCAGACTATTATCGTCGAGAAAATAGACGAGCTAATCTCTAAAGGAGAGATGGATGCCGAGATGATATATGTAGAGAGCGAGCATAGTGCTTTATCGGCCGCATACGGAGCCGCCATAGGCGGTGTCAGAGCCTTCACTGCAACATCAAGCCACGGGCTAGCGTACATGTATGAGGTATTGTGGTGGACTGCGGCAAGCAGGATGCCCCTGGTAATGGCGTTGGTTACCAGGGCCATAGGGCCACCATGGAACATTCACGTGGAGCATGCAGACTTGATGAGCACCAGGGATACCGGCTGGCTCATAGCTATGGCCGAGAACAATCAAGAGGCGCTCGACCTCACCCTGCTAATGTTCAGGATAACGGAGGACCCCAGGGTTTACCTCCCGGGAATAGTAGGGCTTGACGGCTTTATCCTAAGCCATACCGTGGAACCCGTCGAGGTCCCCAGCCAGGAGCTTGTAGACGAGCTTCTGCCAGCAAGAAGACAACCCTACGTGATAGAGCCCGGGAAGCCAATTGCTATGGGTAACATAATGCCCGATGAAATATTCGAGCAACACCGCATGGATATGCACGTGAGCCAGAGAGCCTCGATAGAAGCCATAAGAGAGGCTGGCAAAGCCTACCTAGAGCTGACCGGGAGAGACTATACTAGCCTCGTGGAATGCTACAAGTGCAGCGACGCCGACTACCTAGTGGTGGGGGTAGGCTCCTGGATGGGTGACGCAAAAATAGCGGCCGACATGCTGCGCGAGAAGAACGTGAAAACGGGCGTGCTGAGGCTGCGGTGGATAAGACCCTTCCCCTGGGACGAATTAAGGAAAGCAGCTGAAGGAGCCAGCGTAGTAGTGGTTATGGACCGTAGCATAAGCTTTGGTCATGCCGGCCCACTATACCTGGAGGTTGCCAGCTCCCTTACACAAGATATACCAGTAGTTGGGGTCGTCGCTGGCGTGGGAGGCGTGGACATAAGCTACGAGGATATTGCCAGGATAACTAAGCATGCCATAAAAACGGTGGAGGACACAGGGACGAAGCGGATACCCGTACTATGGTACCATAAGGGCAGCTTCTACCCCATGCCCCCTGGCCCCCTTAGACAGCGTGAACCACCCATAACAGCAAACCCCTTACTCTAGCAGGGAGGGAGCAGCATTGACGGCCGTAAACATCAAGGCTCTCCCCCGCAAGAAGTACGTTATGCCTGGCAATGCAGCATGCCCAGGATGCCCCGAGACAATGGGCTTCCGCTACCTGGGCATGGCGTTGGGCGATAAAGCCGTGACAGTAATACCTGCAGGCTGCAGCTCAGTCATCCAAGGCCTATGGCCCCGCCAGGGATGGGGGCTACCAGTCCTAAACATAGTGTTTGCTGCCGGGGCAGCAGCGGCAAGCGGTCTTTCAAGAGCCCTTAAGCGAAGAGGTATAGAGGCTCAGGTAGTAGTATGGGCTGGCGATGGAGGTACAGCTGACATAGGTTTACAAGCGCTTAGCGGTGCAGCCGAGAGGGGAGAAAACATCATCTACATCTGCGTGGACAACGAGGCATACATGAACACGGGTATACAGAGAAGCGGCCTAACACCACACGGCGCCTGGACAACAACCACACACAGCGGTAACCCCGGAAGGAAGAAGCCCCTACCCCAGATAATAGCGGCACACAAGGTACCCTACGTGGCGACAGCCAGCATAGGGTATCCATGGGACTTCATAGCTAAACTCCGAAAGGCAGCCGCGATAAAAGGATTCAAGTACATACACCTCCACGCCCCCTGCCCTGTAGGCTGGAGGTTTGACCCCAGCCTAACCCATAAGATAGCCCAGCTAGCTGTCGAAACAGGAGCATGGATACTCTACGAGTACGAGAACGGCAGACTGAAACTAAACCCGCCGAGCAACAGGCTCCTAGACCCAAGGAAGAGGAAGCCCTTAGAGGAGTACCTAAAACTCCAGGGCAGGTTCCGCAACCTACAGCCAAAAGACCTAGAGATCCTTCAAGCGGAGGTTAACGAGAACTGGGCCGAGATAGAGGCGATCCTCAAAGCCCAGGAGAAGCATTGAGGTGGAAGACACCTCTTGCCATACATCAGCCTGGAAAGCCTCATAGACACGCTGCTAGCCAGCAGGCCATGGGAGAAGTGTGTCAGCATCAACAAGCTATCTAGAGACCTTAAGCTAACACCCACAGCGCTCGGCTTACTACTCTCCAGGCTCGGCACCTCGGTTAAAGTAAATGGGGACTGCGTCAAGATCACGAACGTACTCGATCTAGTCATTACCGCTGTGAGGCAGGGAGTCCCCGAGAAAACCCTAGTCAAGTACATAGACTGGAGAGTATTCGAGGAGTTTGCTGCACGCGCTCTTGCCGAGGCAGGCTACGAGACCTACAGAAACATATCTGTGAGGGCAAGAGGAGTCAGCTTCGAGCTGGATGTTATAGGGGTGAAAGAACCCCTAGTGCTGGTTGTTGAATGTAAACACTGGCAGCCAAAATACACCAGCCCAAGCAGGCTTAGGGAGATAGTTAGCCAGCACCTGGCGAGACTCAATAAGCTTACACTAATGTGGCGCAGCTTAGAGGGTGTGAAGCTTAGGAGAGGACTAAAAGCAGTACCAGTAATTCTCGTCGTGCGAGAGTACAGCATACCCCGTGTCGTCGAGGGAGCAGCCATCGTGCCAGTATCCAAGCTTAAAGGGTTCCTACAAGAGATCGACGAGCTCGTCTACGGCAATATCCTTAAAGCCTTCACTCTGGAATAACAGCGTTTACAACACTACATGTTGCAAACACCGAAAGAGAACGGGCCAACACTTTAACCCCACCCTTCCGAAGACCCGCCCTGCTGGCCTAATCGCCGTTAAAGAAGGGCTTTCATCACGAAAGGAAAAAACATGATATACTTCAACAGATTGACACAATCCTCACATGACATTGAAACAGACTCTAACCCGCCTAGCCATAGGGGAAGAGAGGGTGATGTAATACGGCTGCGGAGCGAAGCAGAGAGGGTGGCGGCATAACAAGACGAGACTTTCTCCGCGTAGGGATAGCAGCTGCAGCTGTGGCGTTAGCAGCGCCTGTAGCCCACATGCTCGGAGAAGGCCAGGACGAAAACGCCAGCTGGGGTAGAGGAGAAGATTACTACGAATACTTCATTGTCGATAATGACAAGGAAAAGCTAGAATACTACGAGGCTCTGGGCGTGATACTCGAATACAATGGCCGCAAATGCGTCGCCAACCCCCTGGTACCAGACAAGTGCATAGCCTACACTAAGCGCTACGAAGAGGACAGGTTCCGCTTCAAACCTCCCGCAGCATCACCAGACTTCTACAGCCGCTGCATCAGATGCGGGCTCTGCTACTTTCAATGCCACTACATGGGCTACAATGCGATAAGACTCGCCAGCCTCCGAGACGGCTTAAAAGCATTCGGAACACCAATAATAGACGACCATATAAGGCACCCATGCACGCTCTGCATGGAGTGCACACGCGTATGCCCTACAGGAGCACTTGAAAGAGTGCTCGAAGAAGCCAAGGAGAGAGCCCGTAAAAAAGAGAGGAAACAGGGGAAGGAAACCTTTGACAGAACCATTATAGCAAACTACCCCGACCTAGTCAAGAAGACGCGCATGGGCGTCGCCCTCATAGACCCCGACCTCTGCTGGGCATGGAACAGCGGCGACTGCAAGAGCTGCGCAAAAGCCTGCCCCTTCGGAGCAGAAGTGTTTGACTTCCTGTTCACGCCCTGGGGCGTGCACACAAGGGTTAAGGCCGTGGTTAGGGATGATGGCACCATTGAGACTAAGTGTGTGGGCTGCGGCCTATGTGTTGCAGCATGCCCCGTAGTTGGATCAGCCATACACGTGCTTCCCGAGGAGGAGTTCGTGAGGCGTTACCGCAACTTCAAGAACACCGGTATGAGCTATGAAGAATACCTAAAGAAGATACTGGACGTGGAGGATCACGACCCGTTCAAGGCAGTGTTAAGGGCTATGGAGATAAACAACGTGTTCCTCCTAGACATCAGAGGCATAAAGAAGGAGAAGATAAAGACAGAGCTGGCAGCGGAGAGAAGCCTTGGAGAGAGCAAAACCACGTAAGCTCCCAGAGAGCACCTCTCCCTCGTAACCATGGTCAGCAGGGAGGTGTGGCACACAATGAGTTCAACAAGAGGAGGTAGGAGAACTGGAAGAAAACCGGGTATTGCAAGGAGGATCAAGCTATGGGTTAGGGGCACTCCCCCGCGGAGGAAGTATACATGGGCTAGGAGAGCCCTGCAGCTAGTCCTTCTCTTACTATTCTCGTTCCAGTTCCTGGTTTCGGGAGTAATCATTAAGGGTAGTCTAGCTTCAAGCAGGCTTTTTGAAGGCCATGTTCCAGGATTAAGTGCTATAGAGATGATGGACTTTTTTGCCTGGCTCGAGCAGGCGGCGGCTACTCATAGTCCCTCAGCAGTATCAATCATAGCTGTGGCCGTAGTGTTCATACTGTACATGCTGCTGCTGGGAAGATTCTTCTGTGGCTGGGTATGCCCAATGGACCTGCTCTTCAGCCTTTTCGAACGCAAGTTTACGCGGATGAACGCACCCCCGTTAACGAGGCCCCATCACTATGGTAGGGTAGAGGGCATTATACCCCTATTGTTGATGCTAGTCTATCTAGCTCTCTCAGTGATTCTAGGCCAGCCCTTCTTCACGTCGATATCCCCGGTAGCTTCGACAACCAAGCTGGCTGCAATAATCCAGGGGATAATCTATAACATACCCGGGGCTGCGGTAGGGCTAGCGCTCTCATGGGCAACGCTTACTGGTATAGCATTATTCGTCAATATTATTGCCGAGTACGTGTTTGGGGTTAAGCGGCTCTGGTGCAGGTTTATCTGTCCAATAGGCAATATATACGGGTTCATAGCGAACAGATATAGTCCGCTGAGAGTAAAAGTCGTGCATCCAGAGAAGTGTGTTAAATGCAACGTGTGCAGCATGGCTTGTCCAATGTCAATAGACCTGGTATACTATATAGCTAACGGTAGAGACATTAAAGACTATAGGTGCCTTCACTGTGGAAGATGCGCGGAAGTATGCCCCTATGGTGTGTTAAGCTTAGGCTTTAGGCTGCCCAAGCCAGCTGGCCAGAAGACTGGCGGAGTCCGTGAAGAGGGATACTGGCTGGAGCATCCATGACAAGAGAGGATATATTAACATGGCCGTGAACCACCCCTCGTTTTAGGCTTTGAAGTCCCGAGGAGGAGGCTTGAACGCTATGCCCTTCGCCACGGGTTTCATACTGTTAACGCCCCACTATCGTAGTGAGCCCGGCAGGAGCGAGGTAATTAAGTACATGGAGAGGCTGGGTTTCGAAGTTTACGATGTCGGTAAGCCAGCATTCCTAGTATTCTACGTTGAGGCTGACGATGTCGACTCGCTCGAGAATATAATAAAGATAGTGGAGGAGCATGATGGCGTGGCGAAAGCGTATATAGCTTACGGGTTTATGGGCGACGACTACCTCCGAGAATACATTAACGAGGCCCTTGAGAGAGGAGAGATCGAGCTTGACGAATCCACGATAAACTATATCAAATCCATCCTGGCCAAGCTTAAGCCAGCATCGAAGTAGCCTCTACCCAGAGTGCTCGAAAGGTGCCCTCCAGGTCATGGGGAAGCGGAGGGGTCGCCTGAAGCTAAAGGAGCACGGAACTATAGTGAAAACCTGCCGTAGCTGCCTGCGCGTGGCCCTCCTCTACCCCTCCGTATACGCTGCCGCCGTGGCCAGTCTAGCATACCAGAACATGTACTATATGCTTAACTCAATGGAGAACGTTGTTGCAGAAAGATTCATTGCAACCAATACCACCGGCGAAGAACCCCCACCCAGGAGCCTCGAAACACTTACACCCCTGCACAAATTCGACGTTATCATTGCACCGGTGAGCTATGAGCTCGATCTGGTCACGTTAGCCCGCATGCTCATTGCTGCAGGAATACAGCCTCTACGAGAGCCGAGGAAAACCAGTAGCCCCATGCTTGTACTAGGCGGCCCCGTAGCATCAGTAAACCCCCTAGTAGCGCTTGGATTCGCTGACCTCATCCTCATCGGTGAACTAGAACCCCTCCTCCCACGGCTGGTAGAGGAGTTAGCCTCCAGCGGCCCTCAAGCGCTTGAAACCCTTGCATGCAGGCCAGGCTTCCTGGCTAGTAACTGCAGCCGTGTAGCAAGAGTATGGGCTAGAGACCTCGATAGAGCCTATCATACCACGCTCCAGTTCAGAATCCCGGGCAGTGGCGAGCCTTGGGGAGAAGCCTACATGGTCGAGGTTTCACGCGGCTGCCCTTACATGTGCAGGTTCTGCATGGAGTCTCATTTCTTACTCCCCCTGAGACATCGTAGTGCTAGCAGAGTGAAAGAACTAGTTGAGAGAGGAGTCGAGGTAAACCAGGTCAGTAAGGTAGCCTTCTACGCTTTAAGCTTCTTCGACCACCCGGCGGCAGACGAGCTGCTGGAATACGTTAGGAGCGAGGGGCTTGAAGCCTCCATAGGCAGCCTCAGAGGAGACCAGTTGAGCGAGGATAGGATCGAGCTTATTGCCTTGCTGGGACAGAAGCACGTGTCAATAGCCCCCGAAACGTTCTCACGGAGGTTATGCCTGGGCATAGGGAAGTGTATAGGCTACGAGAAGGTGTACGAGGTAGCTGTGGCGGCGTGGAGGCGTGGAATGAGGGTTAAACTATACCTAATGCTGGGCCTACCCGGCGAGAGAGACTCCGATATTGAAGAATATGGTAGAGCACTCTACAGGCTAGCTAAAGCAGCACCCCCACTGAAGGCGGCTCTACGGGTCTCAATAAACCCTCTCGTACCTAAGCCATTTACCCCACTACAGTATATCCCATTCATAAGGAGGAGCGACTATGAGAGAAGGGTTAGGATTCTTAAGAGGTTTGCAAGCCGTGTACTAGAGGTTGACCATTTAAGCTATCGATACGCCTACGCGCAAGCTGTAATAGCTAGAGGAGACGAGAAAATAGCCAGGCTAATAGTTGCATGGGCAATGAGAGGAGGAAGGCTAGGCCACTTCTACAGGGCGGCTGCCAGCATTGGCATAAACCTCGACAACTACACTAGAGGGCTGGAAGGCCAGCCAGCCTGGCACAGGTATGTTGACATGAACTTCCCAGAGAAGTCGCTAAAACTATCGTATCACGAATCAATGCGTAGGCTAAGCGCTTCCACACGCTTCTAGCTGTGAATTTAACCCCAAACCCTTACATATAGGGGGCCAGCTATTATTCCTAGAGTCTCCCGAGCGGCCCATGGAAGAACAACAGACAGTACGTGGCCCGCAAGGGGGTAATGTGTAATGCGTAGGCTAGCTCTGGTTGTCTCGCTAGTAGCAGTAATAGCACTCATAGGAATAGTCAGCTTAACCGTAATGAACAAGGCTGCTGCGATGAGCAACGGAGCACCACAGTTAGACTGTATACAATGCCATCAGGACGCCAAGAATAGGCCGGCAGCGTTCACCGTAGAAGGCTTACCAGCCACCGTCGAGCCAGGCAAGGAATACACGATAAAGGTGAAGATAACGAAGGGGCCCAAGAGCCTAGGCGCAGCCTATGGAGGATTCGCCGTAAAGGCCTACGCAGGGAAGCTCATAGTAGCTGACAAGGATAACACGATGATCAGCGGGGACCTCCTCACTCATACGAAGAAGGGCTCGATGCTTAGGGAGTGGACGTTCAAGTGGAAGGCTCCAAGCAAGTGTGCGGGGGACGTGAAATTCAATATATCGGTTATAGCTGCCAATGGTGATGGCTCAAACATAGGCGATGCCTTTGCCACGAAAGAACTAACGGTGAAATGCGGTAAGCCTAAAGCAGCAGCTCCCGCGAAGACGGGAACAGCCACGACAACAGTCAAGCCGAAGCCGAAGGTAATAACAACTACAAAGACGTATACCGAGACTGAACTGATAACAACCACAACTACCACAACTGAGACAGTTACAAGCACTACCGCTAAGCCTGGCCTAGCAGCAGGGGTGGCTGTGGTAGTGTTCCTCATAGTAGTAGTTGGCTACCTGGCACTGGCACGCAAGTAGCCCAGATACATGGCGACCGAGAGAAAGACCCTATGGCATTTCCATCTTTTTTACCAGGTACGTCTCCCAACGCCTCTCTCAAACCCTAGCGGCAGCTCTCAGCGCCCAGTCCTCCTGCAGGAGGCGGGGTCCCAGGTTTCCCCGGCTTAGGGGGATGGTGAGGTAAGGATTCCCGGCGGGAAGGAGAGTATTGGAGTCGGGTAAGGCTCGAGAGAAGCATTCCAGCCCTCTAGTGCTCTGCGTGGGTGGCCTGATAAGCAGTAGGTGCGGTGTGAAGATTGAGGAGCCCGTTCTCTCGCTAGAGAGTCTCGGAGGCATATTAAGCAGCATATGGGGTAATGACCCCAACACGCTAATACTGGTCGTCTCTCCAACATTTGAAGGTCTCAACGCCCTCCTGGCCAGCCTAGAAGAGGAAGGATGGAATCACTATCTACTTGAAGTAACCGGGGTACCGGAGTCAATGATGTCTGGGCTTTCACTAGACAAGCTAATAGACTATTACCTCGGTTTTATGGCATTGACATCGGAGGAAAGGCTGGGCGCCAAGCCGGTTAGACCCACCGTGACCCGCCGTGAGCTACTGCGCCGGCTATTCCTCATACAGCCGGTTTACACTATGATTCCAAGAATGGTCTCGAAATGTGGTGAGAGAGGCGTCTGCCCCTATGGAGCCATAAGTGGTGAAGGCGAGATCGAGGAGTCCAAGTGTAGAGGCTGCATGCTATGCACCTGGAAGTGTCCAAGCTCCTTTAACGCCCCCTCATGGAGCAGCCACCCGGGGCTAAGCTACGCGTACAAGATGATCTACGAGAACCAGCTAGACGGCATACTGATTGTCTGTAGGCATCATTTAGAGGAGCTGGGCCAGAGGGCTGTTGAAGCGAGCCCGGCCCGGCTCCTACCATACCATGTTCCCTGCATAGCCGGGCTTGATGCTAGGAGACTCAGAGTGATGGCCTCCTGGAACCTCTACGTACACGTCTACTTTAGTGAGGAGGCTTGCAGAAGCTGCAGGAGGTTTAAAGCAGTCATGGAGGCCATAGGCGAGATCAAGGATAATGGGATAACCGTTTCAGACAACCTCACAGTAGCCAGCGCTCACGCTTACCTAGGCTTCTCGGCCAGGAGAATGTCTCCCAGCGATGCTGCTAGAATGCTAGGTTCGGAGGGGTAGGGGAGGCTGTTCTATGCTTATCTTAACCTTCAAGGGTAGCCTCCACCGCCCTATAACGTCTGCAGCTCTGCCTGCAAGCCTTACACACTTCTTGCCGGGAGTACCGTGGGTATCGGGCTTACAGTATACTACTACAGTGTCGCCGTCGAGGGCCACGTGCACCACGGAGTCTCCTCCAGGCTCTAGCACCTCGATAAGCTCTAGAAAGCTCGCGGCCTCACCCTCCCCCCTCTCCGCGTAGTCGGCCAGGGCTTCTAGAGCGGTGTCGCCAGCCTCGCCTAGGAGAGACTTCAAGTTGTCTTCTCCAAGAGCTTCAAGCCTTACCTTCAACAGCTTGCCGGGATCCCCA
>QNYQ01000006.1 GCA_003978665.1 Hyperthermus sp. | reverse complement strand
AAACTGCTCCTGTTGTTCCTTATATTTTTTCGTCTCGTTACTATTGTGTGGAGGAGAAGAGAAAAGTATATATAGACGCTTGTTTTGAGTGTCCGAGGCTTCTATTGTTTTATAGTGTTTCTCTCTGGGTTGTTGGGGGCGGTGGCTTCATTATGCTTTGGGGGGTTTCTTCTCAGTTGGGCTGGGGTCGTGGAGGAGTATGGTTTAGAGATTAGGGCTAGGTATCTTGTGCTTTTGTTGCTTGCTGAGGGGCCTAAGACTGGGTATGAGTTGATGAAGAGGACTGGTGAGGTTTTTCGCGGTGCTGGTGGTAGGTCTTTGAGCCCTGGCACGCTGTATCCTTTGCTTCAGTCTATGGAGGCTGAGGGTCTTGTTGTGGCTTTCGAGGAGCCTAGGGGGTTGAGGAGGAGGAGGGTTTACCGGTTGACGCGTAAGGGTGTTGAGGTATTGCTTGCTATGATTGCTCGTGGGCTTGGTATTCTCGAGGCTGGTTTCGAGGTTCACTTGGAGGCTTTGCGTGGGCTTGTTGGGGGCTTGGAGGTTGACGTGGTTGTGCGTGAGCTTGTGTTGGAGATTGCTTCGAGGCTTAAGAGTGTTGAGGTGTTGGTGTCTAGGCTGAGGGAGTTGTTTGAGGAGGTTTCCGAGGCTAGAGCCTCGATATCTCGAGGCAGAACTCTTCAGCGTTCTCGAGGGTGAGCCTTCTGAATGCTAGGCCGGGGTCTTCTGGGTTGAGCGTGTAGAGGGCGTTCTCGACGCTTATGCTAGCCATCATTACCGCGTCCCTAACCCTCCTCCTTGCCACGAGCCTGCCGTCTATGAAGAACCTCGCCCTTCTACCTCTCCAGGCTACGCGGTAGATGTGGGGTTTTGTGGGGTCGAAGCCGGGTATTATGCTTCTGGGCGATAGGAGGCGGGGTTGCTCTCTCCTTGGGCTCCTCCCGAATATGGATTTTAGGGCTGCCAGGAGCCCCCTGGTCTTCTCCATTATGCTTGTAGAGTGGAGCGCTACTGGTATGTAGCCCGCCCCCACCTGTATGAACATGCCTTTAAGAGGGTAGGGGCCGGGAGTGTTTATGTAGGTGAACCTTACAGCGTAGAATCTGTCGGCTTGAAGCCAGCCGCTCCAGAAACCCCATGCCACTGTCCCGTAGAATTCCCCGGAAAACCTTGCCTTAACCTCTAGTACGCCGCTCCGGTAGGGGGGCTTGAGGGGTGTACCGCTCACTATCTCTGCCCTAGAGTATTCGAGGGCTGTACAGGGGCATACACATAGCTTGACGCTGTTGTCGCCCTGCTCTATCTTAGCCACACCCTCCTCTACCAGCCTCCAGCCACCCAGCCTTCTAGCAGCCCTACGATCCTCCATTGACTCAACCCTCACCACTAACAGTAGGGGCTGCACCATGCCCTCGGCCTAGAGCCCGCTCCAGAGGGTGGCGGGCCGCCTCCTCCCCAACGCTTAGGGGCTCATGCATGGCTGTGGAGGATGCTAGGCGTCCAGGAGCGTTTCTTTAGGAGTTGAGCCGGGAATATAATTGTCTAGGGATGGTGTACGCTAGGATGATGCATTATGGCTGTTGGAGGGAGGGTATCACCGGGTGCGAGGCCCATGCACCGCTCCATGTGTACCCGTGTTTTGGACGCTACGATGGAAAACGTGTTTGGTGGGAGTAGTGTTACCTTGGCTGGCTGCTGCCTAAGCCTTTTCGCTGGGCTTATGTGCTGGGTGTTATTGTTTCTTTTCAGCTCTGCCTAGCATTTTGTGTGCACGGGCCAGCTCGTTTGCTGCGAGCGCTGCGAGCAGGTTTAGTTCTCCTGCAAGCACTGCTGCAGCCACTATCTCTGCTAGCTTCTTGGCGTTTGAGCCTGGGGGCTCTCCGCCTCCCGCCGCTCCCAGGAGGCTTAGGGCCTCTCTCTGAGTGGGGAGTCTTGTGCCTCCGCCCACGGTTCCTACTTCGAGGCTTGGGAGGGTGACTGATATGTAGAGGTTGCCTTCACGTATCTCGGTCCACGTGTAGCCGAGGCTACTCTCAACAACCTGTGCCACGTCCTGGCCGGTCGCTATGAATATTGCCGCTACTATGTTGGCGTAGTGGGCGTTGTAGCTTATGCTCCCCGCTCTCGCACTGCCCAGCAGGTTCTTAACCCGGTTAACCATGTCTATATCCTCGGGCCTCGCGTGTAGAACCCTCTCTACAATGCTCCTCTCCACAAGCGCCTCAGCAACAACAGTCTTACCCCTACCTAGAAGGAGGTTTACGAGTGAGGGCTTCTTGTCCGTGCACATGTTACCGCTTATAGCTACCAGCCTAACGTCTCCCGGGTAGTTTGAGAGTATCCAGTCAACGGCCTTATCTGTGGCTATGGTAGCCATGTTCATTCCCATGGCGTCGCCCGTGGTGTAGACGAAACGCAGCCAGACAATATTGCCGGCAAAGAACGGTTGAACCTCTACCAGTCTACCATGCCTCGTAGTCGACTCCGCCACCTCCTTAACAACCCCAATGTTCTCTCTAACCCAAGCCACAAATCTAAGTGCCTCTTCAACTCCAGGAGTCCAGAACACGGGGGCTCTTGCCATGCCATCCCATAGTATGCGTGTCCTCACCCCACCACTAAGCGTGAGAGCCTTAGCCCCACGGTTAACACTAGCGACGAGAGCTCCCTCGGTGGTGGCGAGGGGGATATAGTAGTCTCCTCTAGCATACTCCCCCATAATCCTCAAAGGGCCGGCAACACCCACTGGGACTTGAACCGCGCCAATAGGGTTCTCGATATTCCTGCCGACAAGCTCTTCGAAATCCAGAAGCGTACTACCAATGCTGGACAAGCCCACCCCCAGCAAGCGTTCAAGCGCAAGCCTCCTAGCAAGCGCAGCCGCATTAGCGTTGCCAAGCACCCTATCGGCCTCATGCAGGCTTATCCTGCCAGCCACAAGATCCCCTACAACACTTTCAAGAAGATCCGCCGGCCCTTCCCCCATAACGAGCCATCCACCAAAAACACTCCCCAAAGCCCCTGGGGGGAGAAAGGGTTTGAGGCTGGCTGCGTAAACTGCTGGAGAGCCTGCCCACAGGGAAGGTGGCCTGGAAGAGGCCGGGGCAACAGAGAGCCTGGAGAAGGAGGGTGTAAAGGCCTCGGGGTGGGACCCGCCGGCTCATACAAGACGTCCCGGGGATTCTTCCTCCCGGCGTCGCCAGCGGCGGTCCCTGCTACGCCACGTAGCGGGTGAAAGCTCTTAGCTAATTTAAGCTTTAAGGATAATGGCTCTAAATACGCTGTTTTACGGCTAAAAAAAAAAAAACAAGGGTTAAAGCGCCATGAACGAGGATGCAGCTTTCCTGGTTAGGGTCCCCCTACATGTAACGGGCCTATGGCTTCCCTTTTGGAGAAGGGAGCCTCTCCTCGCTGGGAGTGTTGGAGCCGGGTTGCTCATAGCGCCGCCCGCTACTGCCAGGGTTAGGCCCTGCTCCTCCAGGCCCCGTTTCTGTGGCGTGAGGGTTAAGACTCCCGGAGGGGTTGTTGTTTCAGGTGTTAGCGTTATAGATGAGCTTATGCTTATTGAGCCCAGCTTGTCCATGAAGGTTTCCGTTGAAGTCGACCTTCCCGTACCCCTGGGCGTAGGCTATGCTGCCAGTGCTGCCGTAGCGCTCTCTGCCGCGATAGGTTTAGGGCTTATTGAAGGCTATACCCTGGAGGAGGCTGCGAGGCTGGCTCACATAGCTGAGGTGAGGGCTGGTACCGGGCTGGGAGATGTTGTAGCGATGCTTTATGGCAGGGGGCTAGTGCTACGCTACTCTCCTGGAGGGCCTGGAGAGGCGAGGGTTGAGAGTATACCCGTGGCCCGTAGGCTACTGGTTGTTAGCCGTGGGGGACCCTTGTCTACGAGGGAAATGCATAGAAGATTATCGTGGCGCCTTCACTCAATGGCCGCTCCCAGGCTTGCTAGGCTATTAGAGAAGCCGTCACTGGAAAGGTTCCTGGCCGAGGCTAGAGGCTTCAGCGTGGAGGCAGGATTCGTGAGCAGTAGTGAAGCCAAAGTGTTAGATGAGATGGTTGAGGTGGG
Organism: Hyperthermus sp.; assembly: GCA_003978665.1. Classification (GTDB taxonomy): domain Archaea; phylum Thermoproteota; class Thermoprotei_A; order Sulfolobales; family Pyrodictiaceae; genus QNYQ01. Next base: position 8,769 of record QNYQ01000006.1, on the reverse strand, counting down.
GCTTGCAGAGGGCTGGTATGCTAAGAAGAGAGTCATTGTGCTAGTCTCCCCTAAGCCCGAAGAACTGAGGCTGAAGCTTAAGGGGAGATTGGAGGGCGATGTTAGGGTGTGCGAGACGAGCACTGAGCCCCTCTCAGTTAAGGGTTGAGACGGGGAAGGATGGTGCCGCCGCCGGGATTCGAACCCGGGACTTCCGGATCCCTCAGGGACCCCGAGGCTACGAATCCGGCGCCTAGACCGGGGTGGAACCCCCGGGCGCCCCGTATGAGTCCGGCGCTCTAACCAGGCTGAGCTACGGCGGCTCCCCGGGCTGGCGGGGTTCTGGATCCAATGTTAACGCTGCGTGGCTCGGGGGTTATGGGTTTTTCCTTCATTCGAGTCCCTTGGGCTTCGGCCAGATAGTCTTCCATGATCCTGGTGAGGGCTTGAAGGAGTTTTCTTGGAGTGAATGGGGCGACTGTTCGGGGTGGTATGTTTAGCTGGAGGGCCACCGCTATTTTCGCTGCGAGCGCTAGGAGTGTCGTGCACTCGACACCTACTGTCTTGGTGGGGCAGAGCCTGGAGATTAGGGATTTCAGTTTCTCTCGTACGTGTCTCGGGGGCTTAGGTGCTTGGCCTAGTGAGATGAGCCTGGCCAGCTTGGGGCTGTAGGGCTGTGCGTCTAGGAGTATCCAGTGCAGGTTGCTGGCTGGTTTCCAGCCGGCTAGGTGGGCTAGATAGTATAGTGAATGTGCTAGTCTCCTATCCTCCCTGCATCCTGTAGGTTTATTGTCCAGCTGTGCTCACCACGTTTCCGGCTAGGGTGGGATTACTGGGATAAGGCGTGTGGAGTTAAGCCTTAGGCGTAGGTTGTGGTACTCTGGGAATACCCTTCGTGTATGCTTGTCTTCCTCTTTGGCCTGCTTGAGACATGGCCTGCTGTCTATATGGGTGTTCTTTATTTGTGTTATTGTTGTGAGCGTAATATGGGGAGGGAGTTTTATTGGGTGGTGGGGGTAGGAATTGTATTGTTTACGTGTCTTCTCCGCTGCGTAGCAGCCAGATTATTGAGCTGCTGAGGGGGAGCGTGGGCCGTGTTGTCTCGGAGTTTGTTGATGCTGGTGTAGCCACGAGTGCTGGCGAGCTTGCCGGAATGCTTGATGGATGTAGTGTTGGCGTCGTAGTGGTTGCTACGGGGGGTGTTGAGTCAACACTAGTGGAGGGGTTGAAGAGGTTTAAGGGCTTGGCTGGTATTGTTGCCCATCCCTACGCTAATAGTACTGCCGCCTTGCTTGAAGCGTATCCCCTCCTGGCTGCAAGGGGGATTCCTGCTGTTGTACTGCCCAGTTTAGAGGGGGGCGTCGTCGAGTCCCGTGTCGGAGGGCTTGTTAGAGGGTTATCAGCTGCTGCCAGGTTGAGGTCGTCGAGGCTCGGGGTTGTAGGGGGGCCTAGCCCATGGCTCGTGTACAGCAGGGTTGATGCTGAGATTGTTGAGCGTAGGCTTGGTGTTAAGCTTGTTGAAATAGGCTTGGACGAGCTTGTCGAAGTCTACAGGCATGTGGATGACTCTTCCCTGCACGGCCTGGCTGAGAGGGTTGCTGCTAATGCTGCGTATGTGGATAGGGGTGTGGACGAGCTTGTTAGGGCACTGAAAGTCTATGCTGCCCTAAAGAGTATCATTGGGGGTAGGGGGCTTGATGCTATTACTGTGGAGTGCTTCCGGGTTATTGAGCGTTTAGACACCACTGCATGCCTGGCTTTTAGCTTGTTGAACAGTGAGGGGGTTGTTGCTGGCTGTGAGGCTGATGTGCCATCTACTATCGCAATGATGATTGCCTCGTGGGCTACGGGGCTGCCAGCTTTCATGGCTAATGTTGCCGGAATAGATGCTGGCGAGCTTGTCCTGGCACATTGTACGGCCCCTCTCTCACTGGGAGAGTACAGGCTTCTCAGCCATTTCGAGACGGGTAAGGGTGTCGGGGTCTCAGTCAAGTATCCCCTCTCTAAGGCTACCATACTCCGCTTGGACCCGGGTCTTGAAAGGGCTAGGGTTGGTGTTGGAGAGATCGTTGCCTCCGGCCTCTTATCCCCGCTACGCTGTAGGACGCAGGTTAAGCTTAGGGTTGGCTGGGATACTGGTAGGCTTCTAGAGGAGAGCATGGGTAACCACGTGGTGCTTGTGCCTGGCTTCCATCTAGACGAGGTTAGGCATGCTCTCACAGCCCTAGGTATAGCCTATGAGGTTCTAGCCTAAGGCTCTGGGGTGGTGAAGGATCCCCTTGAAGCCTAGACGTATCGTGATCATGGGTGCAGGAGGCAGGGATTTTCACGTGTTTAACATGCTTTACCGTGATAATCCAGAATACCTCGTGGTTGCTTTCACAGCCGCTCAGATACCTGGAATAGAGTGGAAAAGGTATCCTCCAAGCCTGGCTGGGCCCCGGTATCCCCACGGGATACCAATATTGCCAGAGTCGAAGCTGGAAGACATTGTAGTTGAAGAGAGTGTCGACGAGGTTGTACTAGCCTATAGTGACCTAACCTATGACGAGCTAGGCTGGAAAGTGAGGAGGGTGATTGCCGCTGGCGCATCGTTCCGTATACCTGGAGCCATGGAAACCATGCTTAGAAGCTACAAGCCAGTAATCGCGGTAACTGCCGTGAAGACGGGGGCGGGGAAGAGTAGCGTATCGAGGCTTATTGCTGTGGAAGCTGCCAAGATGGGGTTGAGGCCAGTAGTTGTTAGGCATCCCATGGCGTATGGTGACCTGGAGTCAAGGAGGCTAATATGTGTGAGGACTAGGAGCGACCTGGGGACGGTGGCTCTCACGCTTGAGGAGAGGGAGGAGCTGGAGCCTTACCTTGACATTGGGGTTCCCGTTGTGACTGGTATAGAGACTGGGCTTGTTCTCCGCCGGGCTGAGGAGCTGGGAGACATAATAGTGTGGGACGGTGGCAATAACGATACTCCCTTCATAAGGCCCGATTACTGGATAGTAGTGGTTGATGCTACCAGGCCAGAGCTTATTGGCAAGAGTTTTCCAGGCGATGTTAACATTAGGCGGGCCGACTTAGCCATAGTGACAAAGGCCTCTACAGCCGGCCAGCAGAAAACGATTAGCACACTAAACTCTCTAAGGAGGATCAACCCCTCAATAAATATAGCCATAGCAGACATGATAGTCGAAGTAGATGAGCCCGAGAGAATAAAGGAGAGAAAAGTGGTTGTTGTTGAAGATGCGCCAACCGTAACCCATGGGGGATCGAGCCACGGGGCCGGCTACATAGCTGCTATTAGACATGGAGGCGTAGTAGTCGACCCCAGGCCTTACGCTGTTGGAGAAGTGGCTAGAGTATACGAGAAATACAGCCACATAGGGCCCGTAGTACCCACAATAGGCTATACGAGAAAGCAGCTGGAGGATCTAGCAGAGACTCTCAAGAGGATCCCAGCAGAGGTCGTCATTGTAGCTAGCCCTGCAAGCATAGAGGAGGTAATCAAGTTAGACAAGCCAATCGTTAGAGTAAAGTTCCACGCCAGCATAGTCGAGGGGCCAAAGCCTAGAGAAATCATAGAGGCCTCATTGAAGAGGTATAGCGGGTAGAAGCGGGGCCGTCATGGTGATTAGCCCTTTCCTTTTATTAAGCCCTCTTCGGGCGGCTTCCGGGTCAGAAGGGGATGCAGCTAGTTGGCCAAGAAGCGTAGGAAGGGTGGGGGAGAGGAGGCCAAGAAAGAGGTTCCGCTGCCCAGTCAAGAGGAGGGTACAATACTCTGCGTGGTAGTTCGCGTGCTAGGCGCGGATCACCTGCTTATACGCTGCCAGGACGGTGTTGAGAGGAAAGCACGCATACCCGGAAGCCTGAGGCGCAGGATGTGGATGCGTGAGGGAGACATAGTGCTGGCTGCCCCCTGGGATTTCAGGCCGGAGAGGGCTGACGTGATCTACAGGTATTCTAAGGATGAGGTGAGGAGGCTGGCTGAGAAGGGGATTGTGCCGCGGGAACTGATAGAGCTCTCTGAGGAGTTTATGTAGCATCCTACACGACAGTAGCTTTGATAGCTTCTAACGGGCTACCCCGAGTCTTTTACACTGGCTCGCGCCTCCATAACTCTAGTAGGGTTCTGCGTTTCTTTGCGTCAAACATTGCCCTCTCAATGAAACGATATACCGTACTATGTTGTCGGCCCTCTATAAGCATCTCTATGGCTTGCTTAGCTACATTAGCTGACTCGTAGTCTCCGATTATGGCCACGTAGTTCTCGTATACCGATATGTTAGTGTCGGTCATTTCCTCTATTATCTTCCTAGCCTTACCCCTCTCACCTATTATACGGCCCTTCACGCGCTGAAGATGGTTTGGCGAGTCACCCACATACTGCTTCAAGTCTATTACTACCAGTATCTGGTCTTCATCTAGCAGCCTAAGCGCCTTCTCCGGCGCGAACCCGAGCGCAATCGCTTTTACTATCTCCTGGGCCTTCATAACCATGTAGGGTGGTACATCGCTTGTCTCGGGCTCGATTATTACCATTCCAGTCGTGCTATCCACCGTTATCCGTGTCCGCGTGCTCCTCATAATCTCTCTCTTTACTCTACCGCCCTCACCAATGAATACCCCTATCCTCTCAGGGGGTAGCTTGGCGAAAAGCCTTAGGGGCGCTCCTATGGGAGTCTTGCCTCCTTCTCTCTCCTGCATTTCCTCTGGCATGATGTAACCCACCTTTCCAGCTCTTCTACCTCGGGCAGTTCTATTTTCAGCTGGCGGGAAAAGAAACGGTGTATGTTTTCTAGGTCGTGGTGTAGGAATAGGCTGCTATTCGGGTGGTCGAGGGATACTGCTTGCGCCACGTCTATTACGTAAAGGCGTCCATCGAGATACATGAGGTTGTATTCGCTGTAGTCCGCGTGCACGAGGCGTGCACAACAGTATATTAGCTCGTATTGCTTCAGGGCCTCTTTAGCCAGCATTACTGCCTCCTCCCGGCTGAGCTCCCGTGCTATCTCACGAAGCAGGGGGGCACGCAGCCCGTCTTTGCCGATGAACTCCATGACGACAATGTTCTTGTATACAAGGTATGGTTTGGGCACCCTGACCCCTGCCTCATACATTCTGAGAAGGTTACGGTACTCTTTCCTAGCCCATGCGAAGAACAATTTCTTGGTATTGCTGGTGTCGATTCCGCTGAAGCGTGGATCTCCCAGCAGGTACTTCCATATGCTTTTCCTGAACTCTGCTGTAGCCGTCAAGTAGATTTTTACAGCGTAGCTCCTACCCTGACGGTCAATGGCCCTATAGATCCTTGCCTCCTTGCCAGCGCTAACTACTCCGGCAAAACGGTCAAGCCTAAGCCTTCGCATCACCTCGTATGCTGCCAGGAGTGTTTGAGCATCCCATACCTCCTCCACAGTCTCTAGAAGATCCTTGTCCCTAATCCTACGCTGCCCGCGCCTACCCCCCAGAGAAGCTACACCCCCCCGAACTCTTCTAGGTTCTCATAACGGACGTCTCCAAGGGGTCGGGTAGAGAGGGCATATTATAGCGTTTGCCGAGGAAGACTCCCCATATATGCAGAGGGGGCTGTGGCATTCTGAGGAGAGGCATGAGCACAAATAAACCCGGGGGATTAGTGCCAGCAGCCTGGAAGGGGCCGTCGTCTAGCTTGGTTAGGATGCCGGCCTGGGGACCCACCCCGCGGCGCCGGAGCGCCGGTGGTCCCGGGTTCAAATCCCGGCGGCCCCACCAGGCACGTGTATGAGCTTGTTTCCTATCCTTGAGCTTCTGGGAGATTGTTCCACGTGTGGTTGGTAGGGGACGTTTTCTCTGTTTCTCCGATAAGTGTCCACTATGTCTATTATCCTAACAAGAGTGAAGCCGCTCTTTTCCAGGAATTGTATCAGTTTTTCTAATAGTGCGAGTGCTTTTCTTCCAGTATTTAGTCTGCAGTCGATGCGTGTCCAGGGAGTTTTCAATTCCACGTACTCCCAGGGGTGCGAGAAGTAGACGCGGGGAACCCATAGTATTGAGTGTATAGGCTTCTGTAGGACAAGTGGGAGCCGTAGGATCGATGAAGTTACTGCGACAGGGACTTCAACCAGCCCCACCTTAACGTCTAGCACGCGGGGCTCTCTTAGAAAAGGAGGCTTGTATGCCGCGTAGGAGGAATCATACAAGTACTCTGCTCTTGCCAGGCAGGAGGCTAGAATTCTAGGGAGTTGAAGGTTGGGAGCCCGAAAGCCCAGGGGCTTCACGAACCTTGACACTATAGTGGTGGCTTTTAGTATGGCCCTACAGGCTTCCCCAGGCGCCATCTTATCTAGCCGCTCATGATTATATCCGTGGACGCCTACTTCGTGTCCCTCATCTATTACGCGTTTGAGCAGGCCCGGATACTTCCTTGCAGCTACTGCTGTAAAGAAGAATGTTGCCTTGACGCGTTTCAAAGCTAGCAGGTCAAGTATTTTCGGCAGCCCTACCTCAACACCATGCCACGTGTCGAGGTAGGGCGGCATGTCTTGTTCCACGTCAAAGCTTAATGCAGCCTTTCTCACTTCTTGATCATCCTCCAGATCTTGTAGAGGAGGAATAAGCCGTCATTCTTTGAGTCGAGAGCTGCACGGTATGTTTCAACTACCTTCTCTGCAACGTTGGGCCAGGAGAATATTTGCTGTACTCTCGTTACCCCTATCTCCCCCATTGCCATGCGTGTATCCACATTTCTTATAAGGTTAACTATCGCGTCTACAGCCTCATCCTCGCTGAACACGAGCACACCGGAACCAGTTGCCTCAACAATATCTGCAACACCGCTTCCGCGAAAGCCTACGACAGGCAGACCGGTGGCCGTGGCCTCCAAAGCTGTTATCGAGAAAGCCTCCATTCTCGAGGGTACAAGAAATATGTCACTACTCCAATAGACCTCTCTAAGCCTATGCCGAGGGAGAAAGCCTTCGACCCTAACCTTGAACCAGGGTGGTCTCATGTATTTTCTCGCCTCGTCTTCAACACGTCCTCTCAGTTCTCCATCACCTACTATGACTAGTTCAACACGTCCACCCTCCCTCCGCCATGCCTTATAAACTATCTTTGGAACTATATGTATCCGCTTCCTCCTGGTAAAACGCCCAACAACACTAATCACTGTGGCTGAAGAGTCTACGCCAAGCCTTTTCCTGGCCTCGCTTCTCTCAGTAGGCTCTGGGGGACGCCAGAAGCTCGTATCGACACCGTTCGGGATTATGACAACAGGCTTTACGCTACCCTTCTCCCTTAGTATCCTTAGCGTGTCACGACGCACAATTCTGCTTACCGCTATGAATACATCAACTCTCTTAATAGACCAGCGTAGAAGAGGGAGTAGGCTGCGCGCTATCATGTTATTCCATGAGAATAGGGAGTGGTTTGTTAACACCACGGGTGTTGACCGGATACCTTTAGATATATTAGAAGTTGTTATGGACATAGGCGAATACATGCTGTGAGCATGAGTTAAGTCAAACCTTTCTAGCTTATAGAGCTCATTTATCTTAGTCAGCATTCTCCAGCCCATACTCACATGAAGCCGGGAAGAGTATAATAGGCCTTTAAATCTGTGAACGGGGTAGGGGAAATCATCCCTATACTTACTCTTGTATTTGCGGTAGTCATGTGTTATTACATGTGGTTCATGGCCCATTTTTAGTAGGTGGAGGGCTAATTCATGTATATGAGTCTCTATACCACCTATCTTTGGGTAAAACCAGTCCGAGACTATGGCTACCTTAAGCGTCTCCAACCCCTTCTTCCCCCAGCAACTACCAGCGCCAATGCACCGAGCAAGCTACCTACACCATAGGATATTATCCTCTCTATTATGGTTATAGCGAAGGCCTTCCCGTAGGCTATGCCGAGCGATACAAGCACAAGCGTAAGCCCACCCTCTACTACGCCCACCCCTCCTGGGGTTATAGCAAGGAGACCTATGGTTAGGTATAAAAGAGATATTACTATGGCCTTTCTCATACTTAGGGTAACGCCCACGCTTACTGCTACGTAATGTATTCTTACAGCATCTAGGATCCATGCAAAGATACCCAAGCCTACCATTACAACCAAGAGGGTGCGTTCCCTTGTGAGAACATACATGTAATTACGAGTCTCAGCTTCCTCAACCTCGTCTACAAGACCTTTCTTGAACCTATTCGGAATACGCGTCAAGACTAGATTAAACACCTTGTCCCAGTAACGTATTATTAATGCTATGACAGCCATAAGGATGAGAGATAAAAGGAGGATCGGGTAGGTGTTTGAACCCGCCAATCCAGTTATGACTAATGTTAGGGCTAGGAGGGCTATTGCCAAACCCTCTGTTACCCTTTCGTAGGCTATAGCGCTTAGTATGCGGCCAGCATATTTCCTGCCAGTCCTAACTACTATGAATAGTGCTCTCGAAAGTTCTCCTCCAGCCCTTGCGGCTGGAGTAATGTTATTTACTAGGATCGAGACCAGGTATGCTGCTAGAATGGTTCGAAAGGTGCTTGGCACTCTTATCTTTAGTAGCGCTATGTATAATCGTACGCCATATATTATAGTAGAGACCACGTACACTGCTAGGGCGGCCGCGACATATACTATGTTGGAGCCTCTTAGGACCTCTAGTCCAGATCGAAATATGGCCAGTACCTCGTTCAAGTCCTCCTCAGCCAGGCAGCCGTGCCTTTATGCTTAGAAGAAGGGACTTGGTGTCGTCGATCAAGCGCCTTGCCACATCAATCTTGTGTCGAACTCCCGGCATTAAAGCATCAGGATACT
>QNYQ01000036.1 GCA_003978665.1 Hyperthermus sp. | reverse complement strand
ATCGGCTACAACAACCTCGTAGAGCAGGCTGCTAGAGGAGAGTAGGCGGGGAAGGAGACGGGCAAGATTATGCTCCTCATCCCTAGCAGCAATAACAATACTCACACCAACCCCCCTCCCCACAGGCCCGGAGGCCCCGGCCCCAAGGGCCCGGAGAACCCTGACAGACAAGACGACACCCACAATGACCCTAAGCCAGAAGAGGAGGAGAAGCATGGCCAGGAGCGTTGAGGCAGCCTCCAGCAACAAGCCCAAGGCAGAGCCCTCCCCCGGGGAGAGGGGGTGTAGGGGCTTTCCTCTCGAACAGGCTACGCTAGCAATTAATAGTGTTGCACATACATCCTACACAGCCCGTACTGGGAGGGTGGCTCCTGGATGGCTGAGGGCTCTGAGATCAAGGTAAGCGATGTAATGACGACCGATCTCGTCACCGCACGCCCGGACGAGGCGGTTAGGGATGCTGCCCGGAAGATGGCTGAGGCGGGCGTGGGCAGTGTCCTCGTGGTTGACGAGAAGGGCGTGTTGCTTGGGATAATTACTGAGAGGGATATAGTGGTTAGGGTTGTGGCTAGGGGGCTTGACGCGTCAAAGACTCTTGTCGGCGAGGTCATGACGCGTAACCCCATAACGATATATGATGACGCTGACCTCGCTGCTGCAGCGGAGTATATGATGCGCAAGCGGATAGGCCACCTGCCCGTCGTCAACAGTGAGGGGAGGCTTGTAGGGATCATCTCCCGCAGCGACATAGTGAGGATTGCTCCAAGCCTAATCGAGGTCCTCTTCCTTAGGAGCGCGGAGGCCTAGGCTGCGGGGGATCCCGGATCGATTATAATTATTTATTAGGCTTCACCGTAGAGATCAATAGTGGTGACGGGTCTGGCTCCCCTCCTTAAACAATACATGCTCAACCCGCCCATCCTCCTACCCGACGACACGGCAACCAAGGCTAGGAGCATCGTTAGAGAGACCAGGAGCCGTGTGCTGCCGGTCGTCTCCGACGAGAAGACCATGCACTACATGGGGCTGCTTAGGAGGAGGAGCCTCCTCCTACTCTCATCCACCCGCTCAAACCTGCTAGTGAGGGATCTCATGGAGGAGGCGAAGGTGGAGCTGAACCCTGAATCGGGCCTGGCTGAAGCGGCCAGGCTCATGCTCGAGGCCGATGAGCCCTACGCGCCCGTGGTCGGGCAGGGGGGAAGGCTCGTTGGCGTGGCAGGCTACGAGGCTGTGGTCAAGTACCTGCTCGACTCCGACGCCGACGTGCTCTACAAGCCCGTTGACGAGTGCATGACAAGCAGCGGCATCGTCTACGTGACCCAGGAGACCCCCGTGTACAAGGCATGGCAGCTCATGCTCTCCCATAACCTGCCCGCACTGCCCGTGGTCGAGGATGGAGAGATAATTGGCGTGATAGCCGAGTACGACCTCCTAGCCCACGGCTACGCTAGGCCGGAGCTTGAGGCTGGAGCGAGGAAGGGGCCTAGGGTGAGGGATGCCATGTCCACTCCCGCCGTAACACTGCCGCCCGGCAGTAGGATACTTGACGCAGCCGAGATCATCGTGGACAGGGGGATCGGGCGCGTCTACATAGCCAGCGGGGATAGGCGCCTCATAGGCGTGGTTGACAGGAGCGATATCGTTGCCGCATGGCTCGGCTTTAAATAGCCACGTCCCCTCCTCAAACCCCCTCTCTCCACCCCCTTCTCTCCCCGGAGGTGTAGTAGGTTGAGAGGCCATGTCCCCATTCCCCCACGGAGGCCCGAGGGTATTAGGTGGCTGAGGAGCGATGGAACACCTAACTTCAGCAGTAGGGTGCACCGGCATGAGGGGGATGCGAAGCTCATTGCTAGGAGGCCGGTATACACGATAACCAAGACCTCCACCGTGCTTGCAGCAGCGGAGGAGATGGCTAGGCATAATGTTAGGTCACTGCTTGTCGTTAAGCCTAATAGCGACCAGCTTAACGGCATAGTGACGAGCATGGATATAGTCAACTATTTCGGCGGAGGCGAGCTGTACGATATCGTGGTGAGGAGGCATAATGGCAGCCTCTACAGCGCGCTACTGCGCGAGCACGTGGAGTCAATAATGAACCCCAACCCCATCCGCGTAACAGTGTATGATAGGCTGGATAGGATACTCGAAACCATGGTGTTGAAGAACATCGGCGTCGTCCCCGTCGTCATGGAGGACGACGTGGTCTGGGGCATAATAACCGAGCACGACCTTGTAATGCTGCTTGCGGAGAAGAAGCTGGGAAGGAAGGTGAGAGAAGTAATGACCTCCAACGTGGTATTCATTGATCCTGGAGCCTCTATAAGGGAGGCTGCCGAGTCTATGATAAAGTATGGTATAAGGAGGCTGCCCCTGATAGGTGACGGGGTAGTTAAGGGCATGGTTACAGCGAAGGACATAGTAAGGTTTATAGGGTCTCATGAGGTCTTCAAGCTCGTGGAGACGGGGAGTATTGACGAGGTGTTGGAGAAGCCTGTGGAGACCGTGGCAGCCGCCAAGTACGCCACCATCAGCCCCGATGCAGATGTGGGCGATGCTGCTACGGCTATGAGGGAGGAGGGTGTGAGCAGCCTGCTTGTAGTGGAGGATGGAGAGCTCAGGGGCATTATCACTGAGAGGGACGTCCTCTACGCTCTAGCCACCAGGCCCCGGGAGGAGTAGCTGTAGCATTACTCTCATCCAGGGTGTAGCGTGCATGGCCCCCATGTACCCTAGGGTAGAGGAGTACATGTCTAGCCCCGTAGTGGCTGTTTCCCCGCAGGATACAGTGTCTCATGTGCGCAGGCTCATGCTGAGGCACCGTGTCGGCAGGATCATAGTGGTTAATGAGGCCTCTCTGCCCGTGGGGGTTGTCACCAGGTCTGACCTAGCCAGGCTTCTCGGGACCGAGAGGTTCAGCAGGAGGAGCCTAGACTCCATACTCGTAGAGGAGGTAATGACGCCGAGCCCCGTTACAGTAAAGCTCAACCGCTCCGTTAGGGAGGCTGCAAGGCTAATGCTGCAGCACGGCGTGAGCGGGCTCCCGGTGGTAGACGATGAGGGGAGGCTGGTGGGGATCATAACGAAGACCGATATCGTTAGAGCCTATGCCGAGAGGCTGAAGGGGAGGTATAGGGTGAGGGACTACATGTACACCGACCCCCCGGAGGTGGGCCCCCAGCACAGCGTGTTCTATGTAGCAGACCTCCTCGACTCGCACCCCTCAAGGAGGGTTCTCGTTGTTGACGGGGAGAGGCTTACCGGCATAATAGCCCCGAGCGACATAGCTTTCCTAGACAACCCCCCTATAGTAGCCAGGGAGAAGGGTAAGCGTGTTAGGAGGTTTGCTGAGCTACCCAAGGGCCGTCTAGGCCCCGTCTACAAGTACATGGTTCTTGTAGCCGAGGACGTGATGACCCCCAACCCTAGCAGTGTAGGCCCAGACGAAGACCTCGGCGCGGCCGCATCACTCATGCTCCAGGGAGGATACAGCTCGGTGCCCGTCGTCGAGGCGGAGAGGCCCGTGGGCATAATAGTTAAACACAACCTGCTGAAGGCGCTGGCGGAGAAGTAGGGTGAAAGGGGCATTGGCCGGGCCCGAGGCTGTTGCTGGTATCAGGGTAGGGGATGTAATGGCTAGGGAGTACCCGGCTGTAGATAAGGATGAGACCCTTGAGCACGCTGTCAGGGTTATGAGGAAGCATGACAGCGACCGTGTCGTAGTATTCGAGGAGGGTAGGCTTGTAGGCATCATGACGAAGAAGGATATAATGATGAAGCTTGCGACGCTAAGGACTAGGAACCTTGTGCCGGGCAGAATGCATGTCTCCAGCTTTATGAGCCCCAGCCCGGAGACCATAGCCCCCGCTGCGAGCATAGTGGAGGCCGCCCACATTATGGTGGAGAAGAATATTGGGAGCCTCCCCGTGGTTGATGGGGGAGAGGTTATCGGGCTCGTTACCAGGTGGGAGGTTGCTGGGGCCGCGAAGCTCCTTGAAGCTAGAGTGGCCGAGGCGATGATCAATGCGCCGCAGGCCCTTAAGCCGACAAACAAGCTCCTCCACGCCAGGCAGCTCATCCTAAAATACGATCTCCTCTTCCTCCCCGTGGTTGATGAGGGGGGCAGGGTTGTAGGCTACGTTACAGTGGACGAGGTGGCTGACGCGTTCCTGGCCTTCCACGAGATAGTGCCGGAGAAGTTTAGGAAGGAGAAGATCGAGCAGCTCGTGGTAGACGAGGTGATGAGGCTTAGGCCTCCCTCCGCGAGCGCCGACGATCCCTTGAAGACGCTAGTTGAGCGCATGGAGGCTAAGAGGGCTAAGGGGGGTGTGGTGCTGCACGAGGGGAGGCTCGCGGGGATAGTTACGCTCAACGAGCTCGTAAAACTCGTCGCCGCCCTAGGCTAGGAGGGGCGTGGGCTCGTAAGCCTGGAGAAGACCAGGTAGCCCGTATGAGCTATCATCGTGGTCCTAGGCCTTAAGGCTCCGGGCCTAGCCTCGTACTCGCGGAGGAGAACCTCGACCACACGGGTATCAGCCCACCTACCCCTCTCCTCCAGCGCCCTCAACAGCTTCTCGACCTGGCTTATGGTGGGCAGGAAGAAGGCTGCGGGAGCCCCGGGCCTAAGAGCATTCTCTAAAGCCTCCAGCACAAGCCAGGGATCCGGGATATCAACCAGCGCCGCGTCAAGCATCGACTCCTCAACCCCACGCCTAGCATCAGCAAGCCGGAGCACAACCCTATCCAGGAGGCCAGCATCCCTAAGATTCCTCTCGGCAACAGCCAGCATCTCCCCGCGCACATCATACCCGTAAACCCTCCCCTCAGGGCCGACAGCCTGAGCCAATACTGCAGTGGTAAACCCGCTGCCCACACCGATCTCCAACACCCTACTCCCAGGCCTAACATCAAGCATCACAAGTATCAAACCCTGATCCTTAGGATAGATCACCTGCGTCCTCCTACGGAAAGCCCTCTCCGCGAGATCAACAAGCCTAGGCTTCAACACGAGAGCGGGGACGCCGCTTGAAAGACGAACCCAAGACCCATAACCCACCCCTACAAGCTCGTCGTGGCGGAGAACACCCTTATCGCTGCCAAGCACGCCGCCACGCCTAACCCTAAACACGAACCTCCTCCTCTCATCCACCACGACAAGCACATAGCAGTCCTCGCACACCACAGTCTCACAGCACTCCCCACCCAAAAGAGCCACCTCTCCCCGAGGAGAAGCATGAGGCTCCTTCCCCTCCCCCGGCACGGGCCCTAGTATATGCACTTCCTCTCAAGGAACGGGTTGAGCACAAACTCCTTTATCGTGGATATCTGCGCGCTCGGCGCCTTCACGTTATACTTGAACCTCTGCACGATCCTCCCATCCTTCTCCAGTATCTTCAGCTCCAGGGGCTCTATATCGATCTTCAGGTCAGCCATTGCGCGAAGCACCCTCAGCAGCCTCTTCTCCTCCGGAGCGCTATCGGCAGCGTAGACGTAGAATGTGGTGACCCCCTCCCTGCGGAGCCTCAGCGAAGTATTTACCAGCAGGTGCTCCGTAGCCTCCCCGTGAATCTCCTCGATAAGCTCTATGCCCTCGAGGAAGAATATGCCGGGCCTCTCCTCCTCAACAAGCGAGTATATTAGGGACAGCATGTGGCTGGGGAGGTAGGCTGTGGGATTGGCTGCCTCAACAATCACACTATCCGACGGAGAAGACCCGGCTATCACGGAGTACATGCAGTGAAGCATCTTCTCAAGGATCTGGGGGGCCGTCTTAAAGCTGAGGATTGCAACCTTCTCCCCCGTGTAGTGCTGGAGTGTTGCCGCGAGGAGGGGGGTGAGGAACCTGCTCGTCACGCCCTCGGCAAGATGGATTAGTATCTGAGACCCCCGTAGAAAATACACTGGCGCCACAAGCTCCAGCGGAGCAGGCTCACCCTTAAGCGTCAACACCCTGGAGAGGGGAGGCCTACCCTTCCTCTCCACAGCCCTCGCAACATCCAGGAAACTATACACTCTATCAGTGAGAGGGGGAGGCACCGTCTTAGGCTCCTCGGGAACCAAGACCTCAATAACCTTGCCCGGAGTAATCTCGAACGGCAGCTCAACCTGTATCAGCGAAGCCCACCTAGCCTTCCTCAACTCCATAATCCTGCTAGCCTTACCCTTAACCGTAAGCATCTTAAGCACTATAACCCCATCAACAACAAACTCCTCAACACCATAGCCGACCATCGTAGCGCCATAAGGATGCTCGGCGATAAGAATGGTTGCAGCACCAAGCTTCTTCAACCCATTCACGAAGAAGTTCTGTATAATCTCCCTAGCCCTACTCTTATCGCCCACAATCTGCAGCATAACACTAATACTGTCAACAACAACCCTCTTAACACCCTCCTCCAGCACGTACCTAGCCATCTCCTCAAGCTGGGCAAGCAAAGCCTCCTCGTCAATAATAGTTAAGGCCTCGACATAGTGGAGAAGACCCTTCTCCTCCAGCCTCGCGAAATCCATTCCGAGAGACTTCATGTGACTATAGAAGTCCTCCTTAGGCTCCACAAAGTTAATGTAGAGTACATGCTCACCGTTAAGGGCACCCTCGTAGAGGAAGCGGGCAGCAAGACTAGACTTGCCAGTACCCGGGTTACCAGCCAAGAGGATAATAGCGCCCTCCGGTATACCCCCAAGAAGCCTATCAAGCTCACCGATACCGGTACGCAAAAGCCCCAACGACCAACCCCACCCTTTTTTCCTCCTTCACACGCAGCCGGAGCCCGCTAAACGCCAGTTAAACCTCCCATAGCACTCAAGCATTGTATAAGCATTAGCCATAACCACGTCGAAGTAAAAACGTAATAAACTCCAGTAACACAGCCAATACCACCACCATAGAGTGGAGGCGAGGGAAGCCCGGGTAGAGAAGCCAAGGACACCACACGGAGGGAGGGAAGCTGTGGCAGCCGCGAAGACTCTGGCAGCAGCACTAGCAGCCACAGCCCTCTTACTAGCAGCAGCACTAGCCCTACACCACTCCAGCCCACACTACCCGATGACAGTATACAAGCCGGTGACAGCAGAGGAGTATGCGAGAATGCTTGGAGTAGGCATAAACGTTAACTGGATCAACTACAACAAGACACGCAGCCAATACTTCCACTGGAGAAGCATGGGAGTAAACATACCCTTGATCTTCAGGCAGAGGGGCTTCAACAACGTAAGGATAAGAGTGGGCTCAGAGGCTGCAGAAAACCCCCAGGCTCTAAAGCAGCTGGAGGAGATTGTCGACGACTGCCTCAAAGCAGGAATAATACCCATAATAGCCTACAAGGCGGAGGAGCTGAGAAACAACCCCACGGACCCAGAGGCAATAGAGCACTTCAAGAAATGGTGGAAGACCATAGCAGAACACTTCAAAAACAAGCCCTACCTCCTCTCATACGACCTTATAATAGAGAGCAGCGGGCCACTAAAAAACCACCCGGAAATACTGAACAGGGTGTATAACGAGACCATAAGGATCATAAGGAGCATAGACAGGTACAGGATAATAATAGTCACTCCAGCAAACACCTCAAAGCCCCACGCACTAGGACAGCTAAGGATAAAATGGGACCCCTACATAATGGCGGAATTCCACATCTACGCGAAAGGACCCTGCCCACCAAGACGAGAGAGAAACGAGACGAGCCCACACTACGATACAAGACTGATAGACGAGGCCATAGAAGAGGCCGCAGACTGGTCGAAGAAGAACAGGATACCCGTATGGATGGGCGCCTGGAGGCCCAACTGCTACCGGAGGGGGAGAGGAGGAGCCAAGCCAGTCTACACCCCCAGCCAAGTACTCCCCTTCGTAGAGTACATGACAACGAGGCTCTGCAGAAGCCACATACCCTTCGACATAAACGCCGACACACACTTCTTCAACATAACAAGCCTAGAATGGTACCCCCAACAAGAAAAGATACTCAACACAATACTAGAATGCAAACCCAAACTACGGTCGGGCAAGCCTTTGAGCTAGAATGCTAGAGGTCATGAGCAGACCCGCATGTCCAGGTATCATGATCTAGGAAGAGCTTGCTTTAGATGTCGTTAACTGCTGTTGTTTAGCTATTGGCTACGGCTGCTGAAATATTTAAATAAATACTTAAATACTGTGGCTGCCTCAGGAGGGGTCTCAGGGTGTTATAGTTGCAGGTGGAAAACAACAAGCATAGTGTAACCTCTATTCTGAGGCTTCATCCTCTCATACTGGGGCTATTCATTCTGGCAGGTGTTCTGCTGGCGTTTAAGGCGCAAGCTCTGATAGTTGTTATTGAGGACGAGCCAAAGCACAGTAAGCTCTACAATACCAGCGTAACTATAAATGACCAGGAATTCGGTGGATATGCCGACATAGTCAATACTGAGATAAGATGGGTGAGCGGGCATCCTCAAGTGGTATTTGAGTTGGGAGAGCCTTTACCAAATCCAGATGATAACGTTGATCCACGGTATGTAAACATTCTCACATCATGGTGGCTTAGCGATACACTACCTCCCTTCGCGGGACACCCCTCCGTTGTATGTAGTGTAAGTAATGCTGTTTCCCCCTCTAGTAGCGATAATAATAATAATATTCTTACCTGCCAGCTTCAAGGAAATAAGAATATAACAGTAGATGTACTTACACCCAAAAGATTCATTGTTGTCGATGCATTAATCGTCTCCTTCGACAATGTAGAGAATATGGAAGAGAACCAGGTACGTATTGAACCAATAAATGTTCAAGGAAACATAAACGTTGACGGTGATCCAAGCGACTGGGACAATGCTGCTCTACAAAGCCATATAGTCGCATATAGCGATAACACGACCAGCAATGACCCCTATGGCTTTACCGACATTAAGGAGCTAAAAGTAGTGGCCCTAAAGGGCGAGAACAATAAGTACACCATTTACCTGCTAGCGCAAGCTCGAAACAATTTCAATTATACCATTGGAGTCCCATATCTTCGGCTAACAGCCTCTATAGATTATGAATATGTGGATGCAAGCAGTAGCGAAAACGTTACGGGAACCTATAGGTTTGGCATACTTATCGGTAATGGTAGAATAAAAATAAGAGCAGCTGGTAGAGGTGAATTATTATTAGATAAAAAATGTGGTAGTGATTACTGCAACGTGAGCGTTAATGGTACGTATCTTGAGGCTAGCCTCTCCAGCCTAGCATTAGAGGGCGCCTTACGGACGGCGCTTAATCTAGGCAATAGCGTGAGCTTCAACCAAATAAATGTAACTCTAACTGGTGCTGCACTAGCTGTAGTTGTACATGATAGGCCTTTGAGCAGGCCGCGTGCAAGGGACTACATAGCTCTTGATCTAAATAAAAAATTAATCTATGTAGATAATGCTCAAGCCGCCTCGCTGTGCCTTGATTCCGGCCAGTCAAGTACTATTAAAGGCGTCGTCACAGCAGTAAATATCACAAATACTGGGAATAATAGATTATGTGTTGACGTATTGAAGTTTAACGTCAACCCCTTCGGTATTGAAGAGATTGAAGTACCAGGGGTCTCTCTTGGCGAGTACTTCCTGGTTATCCCTACCATGCCCTTAGACGGTACTGTGAGGTTTAATGTAAGCCTACACGTATTTGAGGACAAGGCTGCAGCTCTGTTGCACACACTAAATATCAGCACAACGGCTTGCAGGGCTGCTATAGTATCGGCTGACGCTGCAAGCATCGAGCCCAGCATAGTTGCTTACCATTATCTCGATGAAAAGGTGGAGCTCAACAAAGCCTATTGGGTATTTGGCTATTGTCCCATCACGGTAGCCTGGCCCCAAGCCTCTATAGCCACAGTAAAGCAGGGAGAGACCGCCAGCCACCTTGTCCACGTTGCTAACTATGATCTAGCTCACAGTGACCAGGTCGCAATCAGCACTCCTGGAGGCTATACTAGCAACTCTACCCAAGTAACACTGCCTGCTGTGCTGAGGGAAACCACTATGAGGCCGAGTAGCTTCAATATTACTTTAGACACGTCAAGGCTTAGGCCGGGCATCTATAAGGCATGGATTAACCTCACCTCTAGAGGCAATACCAAGGCACAAGTCAAGCTAGTAACCGTAGTGGTACCGTCCACTACGGCTTTCGTTGAAAAGCAAGGGGTAAGAGGTACTGTAGAAGTGGTTGTGCCTAGAATAAACGCTAAGGTCAAAATAACAACAACAGCTCAGGCGAGGGTGAAGCTTGCGCCGCTACGTGACGTGGTTGAAGGTTTAACCGGAAGACCTGCAAGAAAGATCCTGCTTGCAGACAAAGCAATAGATGTCATCGTTGATAAACCCTCAAAGCTGTCACGAATAGAGGTAAGCTACACGGACGATGACATAAGGCGATGGAATGTGGTGGAGGGAAGCTTAAGGCTATACCGTTGGGACCCGCTGTTAGGCAGGTGGGTGCCTTTTAGAAGAACAGGTGTGGACACCGTTAACAACATCGTATGGGCTGAGCCCGCTCCTAGCGAGTTGATAGGTGTTCCCGTAGCACCCGTCGGCGATCCTGTACAACTTGTCGGCGGTGAGCTAGAATTACCGTTAGGGCTGGCTTCGAAGGATAGCAATAGGACAACTATATTAGCTGCCGTAGCTGGTGCAGCGCTAGTGCTGATTGCAGTGTTTCTTTCCATGTATAGGCGTAAGTGAAAGGTAAAATGTACAACATAGATGCCGTACTCTCCTCTCGCTTTTACTCATTAATTACGTCTAGTACTATTTTTTCATGGTCCTCTATCTTAGCCGGGCCTCTGCTTAAGCGCTAGCATAACCCTATGAGGCCTAAGAGGGGTTGAGGTCTTGTACAATGCAGGCCGAGGGGGTGTTGTTGGTGGGAGGCGTGGGTGGCTTGTTGTTGTAGTCTTGTTGGCTGCTGGTGTCGTGGCCCTATACTTCCCCCGGTCTCATGGTGGTTCTCCGGGTCATTGTCCTCGTGGCCGTGCGCTGGTGGCTGACGCGCTCAGCATTGACTTCCCAAACCCGGAGCTGGATAGGTTCCTGGTCGAGACCCTGGAGAGGGCAGGCTACGTTGTGGATTATTTCAACGGTAGTAGTGTAGACCTCAGCCTCTACGAGAGGCTCGCCGACTACGATGTGGTGATCCTTAGGGTGCATGGGGGGAAGGGTGAGGTGACGCTGCCGGATGGCAGGAGGGTTGTGGTTAACGGCCTCTTCACCGGCGTGCCTTGGAGCAAGAGGTACGAGAAGCTCATGTGGAGGCTCCTAGCCGCCAAGGCAACCCCCTACAATGACCCATCCAAACACTACCTAGCAGTACTGCCAGCATTCTTCACCCAGAGGCTCAAGGGAAGATTCTGCCCCGGCAGCGTACTCGTAGTAGGCAGCTGCTTCAGCCTCTACACCTTCCAGCTCCCAGTAGCCCTGGGGAGACTGGGGCTGAGCATCTACATAGGCTGGAACGGGCCGGCAACAGTCCAGGAGATCGATGAGGGACTGCGCACACTAGTAGACCTAGTATACAATAAGGGGCTAAACTGGACCGAAGCAGCCATCAAGGCAGGCAAGAAACTGGGAACAAACAAGTACAACACAACAATATACGCAGTAATAGTGTCTGGCAAATAGACGCATAGAAGAGGTGCACCTAGCCTTCCCCGCGCGTAGCCCCCTCACTCCCACCATTCTCTCCTCCGCCCCCTGCCAGAGATGTTGATGCAAGCAGCGAGACAACTCCGGCTACGAGCATGTAGTAGGCGCGCTCGGCCAGCTGGTTGGCGAAAACCTCGTTGCCTATGGCCAGCGCTACCGCAGCCAGGAGGAGGACTATCATGAACGCTATAACCAGGCCTCGGCCAAGCATCTCGAGAGCATCAGCAAGCCTTTCCGGCCTAGAGGAGGCACCTGCCACGCCTAATCCTCCTCCAGTCGGCGCGCCCCCTCCTTCTCTTATCTAGGCCTGTGGCTGGCAATTATGCTCCACCAGAGGCTGCCCGTTAAAGGCTGTGCAGCAGCCAGCAGTACCAGGTAGCGTGATGCCGCGGCAAGCAGCAGGGCGAGCCTTAACTGTTTGGGGAGGGATGCAAGCAGCCGTGCTGCTAGAAGCTCTAAGGGCGTGTTGACCAGTAAGCGGTGGGTAATGGTTATTGAGCCTAGCAGTAGAAGGGGAGAGGAGGCTGCCAGCAAGTATGCTGCAGCGGGGGGACTCGGCGAGAGGGCTGCCATGACGTATATGGGGGCGTTAAGGGCGCTCCCCCACCCCATTGCGTGTAGGCCTCTCAGGAGCCCTAGCAGGGGTCTACCGGGAGCCAGCGGCTTGGCTGTAGCGGCAACAACCCCCTCACCAGCCAGGGCGCGTGCTGCCAGCTCTGCTAGCGCGAGCGTTGCGGCTGCAAGGCCAGCTGTCTTCAGGGCGGCTCGTAGGCTTCGGCTCCGCCAGCGGTATAGTATTAGCCCGGCAGAATACATTACATGCGTCCAGGGATGTATAAGCGCAACCAGCAGCATGAGCAATGCCAGCGCAGCAGTACTCTCAACAACCAGCAGCTGGATCGCAAACACTAAAGCCAAGCTATTAGCCTGAAGCCCGTTAAGCGTGAAAGCTGTAACAGCATGCCCCAGCCCGGCCAGGAGGGCAGCAAATCCCGCATAGCCCTCGCCCAGCAGCCTGCCAGCAGCACGGTACACGCTGACCACGAGGAGACTATAGGCCAGAAGAGGGTGAACAACATCCATGAGCAGGAAGGGATCCCCCACCAGCCTATGCAAGCCATAAAGCATAACCATGTAGACCGGGCGAGCCATAGAAACCTCGCGGAGAGCACTAGACAGGCCGAGGCCATCAGCCCTCTCAAGAAACAACGTGTAGTAGAAAGTATCGACGGAGACAGGGAGGCCGCCAGGATTCACCGTGGGCAGGTGAGGAAGAAGCACAGCCAGCCAGGCAAACACCAACCCCAACACGAGACCAGCCCTAGCCCCCAGCAACCCTCCAGGAGAATACCACGGAAACAAGCCCCCAACAACCCCGTCACGCCCACGCAGCAAACCCAGCAGCCAAGCAAACCCAACAGCAACAAGCATCAACGGCGCAGCCCACGACAGAACACACCAGACACGCTCCTCCCTCACCACAATCCACCAAGCAATCCTACTCCCGCCCCCGGGCGCGGGGG
>QNYQ01000034.1 GCA_003978665.1 Hyperthermus sp. | reverse complement strand
GGCTAGGTGGCAGCGGTGTTTAGGCTTATTGTGAGAAGCAAGAGGGATAAGGATGCTGTAGAAGCTATGGTTTCACGGTTTTATCGTGGCTGGGACGTAAGGGTTGAGAGTCTTGGGGGGGCTAGGAGCCCGGAGAAGATGCTTGAGAGGCTTGTTGAGCTAGGCCGTGAGCCAGGCTTCTACATAGTGCTTCTCGGCAGGGAGGACAGTGAGGCTGCCAGGTTCCTTGAGCGAAGGCTTCCCGCCAACTTCGTGGTCCATGTGGTGCCCAGGGCTAGGGTGAGGAATGCTAGGCTTGAGCAGCTTATGGCAGAAACTCTGGCTGCTAGAGCCAAGTTTAGGCTCGCCCTGACCTGGTGTAGCTGGGGCTACTGTCTAGGCTGGCGCGGGGAGACCCTTGAAGACTATAGCGTGGGGCCGGGCTTCGACCTCTTCATAGGCATGGAGGGCTTTACCAGAGCTATAGAGAGGCTTAGTGGAGCCAGGATTGGGAGGAACCCGGTAGTATTGAAGGCGTCCAACGGCCTGCACCTGGTGTATAGTGGCCGGAGGGTGAAGGCAAGGATCACCATTGGGGAAGGGAGCCGGTTCAGGCCGGAGGTTAGTGTTAGAGGTGATGTAGAACCCTTAGATAACGACTTAAAGCTAATGCTGGCCCACAACAAGACCATGCTAGAAGCCTTGGTTGAGGCCTCTAAAGCCTTCCTAAAAACCCTCGGAGACTACGATACAATAGTCGTGCCCTGGAGTGGAGGCAAGGATAGCACAGCAGTCCTCCTCCTAGCGTTCGAGGTTTATGGTCGAAGAAAGGTTAGGGTAGTCTACGGTAATACTGGAGTAGAGTTCCCCCAGACGGAGAGCTATGTGGAGAAGATATCTTCAATGCTGGGCTTCAAGCCGATAGAAGCCTATGCAGGCATTGACAGAATCCTTGGAAACGGCAACCCTCTACCCACCCTCGATAATAGGTGGTGTACTGAAAGGAAGATTAAAGCGATCGAGGACAAGATCGCCGAAATAGCTGATGGTAGAACCCTGATACTGGTAGGCGACCGTGACTCCGAGTCGTTCCAGCGCGAGAGAAGGCCGCCCGTGAGAAGAAGCGTAAACATAGACGCCACAGTAGCCGCACCACTCAGGCTTTGGAGCAGCCTTCACGTAGAGCTCTTTCTCCTATCCCGCAGCATCCCCCTTAACCCGCTCTACCATAAGGGGTTCTACCGGATAGGCTGCTACATGTGCCCCGCCCTAAGGAACTGGGAAATAGAGATCATGATAACAGACTCCACTCTCTACCTAAACCTAGTGGGGAGACCCATTTTTAGGAAGTTCATCCATAATAGGCTTTACCGGAGGCTTGGGGCTAGCTGATAGCGTAGCCGCGTTGAGGGGTGCACTACTACGCCTTGGATATTGCAAGCATTGACCTCCTGCCCGAGGCTGCCAAGAGGGTTCTAGCTAGACACGGCTATACTGTCCTCTTCCCGCCCCAGGTGGAGGCTGTAGAGAGGGGCGTGTTGAGTGGAAGGAGTATTGTAATGGCAACGCCCACGGGCTCGGGGAAGAGCCTGGTAGCACTGCTTGCAGCATTAAAGACGCTAATGATTGGTGGCCGGCGCGTTGTCTACATGGCTCCCTTGCGCAGCATAGTGTATGAGAGGGCTTCGGAGTGGAGCAGTATTCTGAGGGAGCTGGGCTTTCGTGTTGCGGTCGCAACGGGCGACTATGATCGTGTCGAGCCATGGCTCGCCTCCGCGGATGTAGTGCTTGCGACATACGAGAAGCTCGACTCTTTACTGAGGCATGGGGAGGCATGGCTATACGAGGAGGTAGGCCTCGTGGTCGTGGATGAAGTACACTATATCAGCGATCCCAAACGAGGCCCCGTCTTGGAGACGGTTATAGCAAGGCTGTCCAGCCGGGGTGAGAGAAAACAGTTTGTAGCGTTAAGCGCCACCATGCCTAATGCCAGCGAGGTGGCGAAATGGCTCGACGCCAGCCTCATCTACAGCGACTGGCGCCCTGTCAGGCTCCGGGAGGGAGTATACCATGCGGGCGTCATAGAGTGGGCGGATGGAGGAGTGAGGAGGGTTCGGAAGCTCACCGGCATAGCCTCGCTTGACGTGGCCCTAGACTCTGTAGAGGAGGGTGGGCAGGCGCTCGTGTTTGTCCAGTCAAGGCGGAAGGCTGTGAGCCTAGCGCTCCGCCTCCTCCAGCACGGCGGGCTACTTGAAAGCCGAGAGCTCCCCGAGAACGTTCGCGAAGCACTGAGGTCGGAGAGGGAGCACGAGACGATCAACAATCTCTTAGCCCGACTACTCACGAAAGGCATAGGGTTTCATCACGCCGGGCTTGCAAGCTATCAGCGTAGCATAGTGGAGAGGCTCTTCCGGCAGCGCTTCCTAAACATAGTGTTCGCCACACCGACGCTCGCAGCCGGAGTCAACCTGCCAGCCCGAAGAGTCATCGTCGACAGCCTCCACAGGTATCAGGGGGGCTTCAGCGAGGCTATCAGCGTATCAGAGTACAAGCAGCTAGCTGGCAGAGCGGGAAGGCCAGGATTCGACGCAGTAGGCGAGGCTGTTATAATAGCCAGGTCGCAGGCCTCCGCGCTAGACGCGTTCAACAAGTATATAAGAGGAAGCCCCGAGCCCATACGCTCCCGGTTATCCTCCGAGAAGGCCTTGAGAAGCCAGATACTAGCAATCATAGCGGCTGAGAAGAGGCTTAGCGTGGACGGCCTACTTGAAGTATTCTCCCACACATTCTATGCATCATCGTTGGGGCTGCCGTTGCAGGGTCTACGCAACACAATACTCAGCCTTAAGGATATAGGGCTAATAGAGCTCCGAGACAACGTCATAGAAGCCACGCAGCTAGGCAAGAGAGTAGCCGAACTATACATAGACCCCCTGACGGCGAAACGCATGCTCAAAGGCCTCAGAAAACTAGCCTCGGAGGGAAGACAGCAGACGGAATACGCCATCTTCCTGGCACTATGGAACCCAGACTCCACCCTACTCCACCCGCCCCGGAACAAGACACTAGTCTACGAGGCAGAGGCAGAACTCATGCTAGAAGAGCTAGGCCTGGAAAACGAGGTCGAAGAACAACTATACGACCTAGCCATTGCAGCCAAAGCCCTCTATACAAGCGAGCTAATCCTAGACTGGATCAACGAGGAACCAGAGAAAACCATCCTAGACAAGTACGGCATAGGCCCTGGAGACCTCTACAGCATAGTCAACACCACAGAATGGCTCACCTACTCCCTAGCCGAACTCTCAAGGATAACAGCCCCAAAGCTAGCTGAAAGCCTCAGAAAACTCCACGCCCGCGTAGCCCACGGCGTCAGAGAGGAGCTCATAGAGCTCACGCAGATAGAGAACATAGGCAGGGTAAGAGCAAGAATACTATACCGTGCAGGCATAAAGACAGCCAAGCACGTAGCATCGCTAAAGCCCGAAGAACTGGCACGACTACTACCCGGACTCGGACTCGAAAGAGCAAAACAAGCCATAGCAAGCGCCGCCCAGCTCGCAGGAGAGAAGCCCCCAGCCTAAACGCCAAGCTACGATAATGAAACACCCCGGCTTCAACACTACACCAAGAAGCCTCCAGGACAGCTTTTAACCCTCCAAGAGCACACCCACAAGCCGGAAGAAAACACTACACAGAGCTAAATAGAGTATCGATGAGGAATACCACGCGCACACCGGCTGAAGAACAGCATGAAGAAGAGTTGCTCCACCGAGACAGCCAAAACACCACCTCACCCTCCACTCTACCAGGCGCGATTGGTAATGGAGGTCTCCCCGAAGGGCGTCTGGGCATGGGATAAGATCAGCAACCGGTGCACGCATCATCTCCCATCCTGGATGGTAAGGGGATCTAAGACGGGGTTTCTCATCACCATGGCCGGGGGTGATGATAATTGCACGTCTCCGAAGCCCTAGTGGGATGTGGAGCCTCCACCGGGCCTGACCACTACTCCACACCTAGGATGGTAATAGTTTAATTCCCTCCTTCAGCCTTAAACTCTACCTGCCCGGGTGTTGCTTGTTTTGAGTGATGAAGGCTACGTGGAGAAGGTGCGCTCGTGTCTGGGCTATAGGCTTCAGGGACCATACATCGTTATAGAGAACAAGTGCTCAGAGAGCTTTGATCTTGATGCGCTCGAAGTCAAGTATTATATCACCGTGCTCCGCGAGGAGGAGTATGGTCATGGGAGGCGGGAGATAACTGAGCGTATAAATATTGGTAAGAGTCTGGGGCCGCATAAGGTCCTCGACGTCTACTTCGGCCCCGTTGAGAATCTTTCCCACGTATTTGTTGTAGCCAGGGTGGGTGAAAGCGAGTATAGGGCTGAGATATCCCGGGTTAGAGGGGAGGAGGAGGAAGAGGGTTAGCGTTTTTCCTTGACACTCATATTTGACACTGGCGTGCAGGGACTTGTTGGCTCCAGCTAAACCTTTTATGCCGGCTTCTCCCCAATAGGGCCCGGTGAGCATCAACTTGACGTCTTCACCGTTTATTGTATGGATCGAGAAGCTGAGGGCTGACAACATAGACTTGGCAGGGGGCAAGGGCGCTAACCTGGGCGAGCTCGTCTCCGCGGGGGTTCCTGTTCCTCCGGGGTTTGTTGTTACTACTAAGGCTTACAGGGAGTTTATCGAGTCTAGCGGTCTCGGCGAGAAGATTATCAGCATGCTTGAAGGCCTTGACGTCAATGATACTGCAAGGCTTGAGGAGGTTAGCAGGAAGATTAGGCAAATGATACTGGATACTCCCATACCGAGCCACATAGAGGACGCTATAAAGTCTGCCTACCGTGAGCTCGCTGAGAGGGTGGGTGTGAAGGATCCCCTAGTGGCTGTGAGAAGCAGTGCCTCGGCTGAGGACCTGCCCGAGGCCAGTTTCGCAGGCCAGCAGGACACTTACCTTAACGTCAAAGGCGCCGAGAATGTTGTGGAGAAGGTTAAGGCCTGCTGGGCCAGCCTGTTCACAGCACGCGCGATATTCTATAGGGTTCAGCAGGGTATTGACCATCGTAGGGCTGTGATGGCTGTTGTGGTGCAGAAGATGGTTAATGCCCGCTCTGCGGGAGTGATGTTCACGCTTCACCCGGTCACGGGTGATCGTGACGTCATTGTGATAGAGTCTAGCTGGGGTTTGGGTGAGGCTGTTGTAGGCGGCAAGGTTACCCCTGACGAGTACATAGTGGACAAGTCTACCCTCGAGATAAGAGAGAGGAAGATCAGCAGGAAGGAGATCATGATAACCTACGATCCGGACACGCAGCGCAACATAGAGGTGAAGGTTCCACCGAACATGGTGGAAGAGCCCAGCCTCAGCGATGAGGAGGTCAAGCAGCTTGCAAGGTATGGCGTCCAGATAGAGAAGCATTATGGAGCGCCAATGGATATTGAGTGGGCTGTTGACCGGGATATGAAGCCTCCAGACAACATCTTCATAGTGCAGGCTAGGCGCGAAACGGTGTGGAGCAGGAGGGGTGGGGGAGAGGCGAAAGCGGAGGAGGGTCTTGAGCCCGGTGAAGCCAAGGTCCTTGTGAGAGGATTGCCTGCAAGCCCCGGGGTAGCTACTGGAGTGGCACGCGTAATCTTCGACCCCCATAGCCAGGAGGCCAGGCAGTTCCGTGAGGGCGACATACTAGTGACTAAGATGACCGACCCCGACTGGGTGCCATTAATGAAGAAGGCTGCTGCAATAGTCACCGACGAGGGCGGCATGACCAGTCACGCTGCAATAGTGTCGAGGGAGCTGGGTATCCCCGCCATAGTCGGAACGGGTAAGGCCACTCAGGTTTTGAAGACGGGAATGCTGATAACTGTCGATGGCAGCCGCGGGGTAGTGTATGAGGGCAGGGTCGAGATAGCTAAGAGGAAGGAGGAGAAGGCGGAGGGAATGGGCATCCCTGTCGACATGCTACGCGACCTCTACCCGGTTACGGGAACGAAGATCTACATGAACCTGGGGGAGCCGGATGCAATAGATAAGTACGTGCACCTGCCCTTCGATGGTATAGGCCTGATGAGGATAGAGTTCATACTAAGCGACTGGATAGGCTACCATCCCGTATACCTTGTCGAGACCGGTAAGGAGGACTTCTTCATCGACCGTCTAGCACAGGGTATAGCTAAGGTGGCTAGCGCCATCTACCCGCGCCCGGTCGTGGTCAGGTTCAGCGACTTCAAGACAAACGAGTATAGGGGGCTCAAGGGAGGAGAGAAGTATGAGCCGCAGGAGAGAAACCCGATGATAGGCTGGAGAGGAGTGTCACGCTACATTCACCCCTCCTACGAGAGAGCCTTCAGGCTTGAAGTAAGAGCTATGAGGAAAGTGCGCGAGGAAATGGGCTTATCCAACGTCTGGGCCATGCTGCCCTTCGTTAGGACGACCTGGGAGGTAGAGAGAGTGCTCGACATAATGGCCGAGGAGGGCCTGGAGAGGAGCCGGGACTTCAAGGTCTGGATAATGGCTGAGGTTCCAAGCGTGGTTCTAATCGCAGACGAATTCGCTAGGCTAGTTGACGGCTTTAGCATAGGAAGCAATGACCTCACTCAGCTAGTGCTGGGAGTAGATAGGGATTCCCAGCTGCTGGCCGGCATGGGCTACTTCGATGAGCGTGACCCAGCCGTGCTTGAGGCTATTAAAATGCTTATCGAGGCTGCTCACAAGCATGGAAGAACAGTATCCATATGCGGACAGGCTCCAAGCGTCTACCCCGAGATCGTGGAGTTCTTGGTGGAGCATGGCATTGACAGTATAAGTGTCAATCCAGACGCTGTAATAGCTACGCGTAGACTGGTTGCCTCTGTCGAGAGGAAGATAATGCTGAGGAGGCTTAAGAGTATAGAGGATAGCTACAGCGACCTATAGCTCTCACCCTCAACCCACAGGGTTTAGGGGCGGGTTTTCCTCATATCGTAGATGGCCTCCTCAACCCCCTTCCTCACCATTGAAACGGCTATTGCAGTCAGCAGTATAGAGATTATTTTCGCGAGGGCTATTGAACCGTTCCTGCCCAGCTTACCCAGCATCGCCTCGCTATAGTATAGCATGGCGTATGTTATCATCGTGTTGACCAGAACACTTACAAGAGCAACGCGTAGACCGTAGAGCGCCTTAACGTAGAGCACTGTGGCTATGGCAGCCGGTCCTGCTAGGAGCGGTGTAGCTAGGGGCACGATAGCTATGCCCTCTACCTCAGCCTCAACCTCCACAGGCTTTATCAGAGTTGCTTCAGTGTGGCCGAGTATGCCCATTATACCGTAGAGCAGGAGTACCATGCCGCCAGCTATCCTGAAGTCGGCGAGGCTGAGCCCGAAGTAGCCTAGGAGAATATCACCTGCTACAGCGAAAGATAAGAGTATAGTAGCTGCAACAATCACGCTCCTCTCCACTATCCTCCTACGAACGGGGCGTGCAAGCCTGAACGTCATGGCGTGGAAGAGGGGGGCGTTGCCTAGCGGGTCGATAGCCATGAATAATAGGAGTATTGATTCAGCCAGCCCCTCTCCCGGAAACCCTTCTCGCATACCTCTCCAAAGCCTCCACCACTTTTGCACGTAGCTCGCTCATACAGTTATTGATGCATTCTTCGAGGCAGCCCTCTTCCCCCCTACACTTGTTGTCATAGGAGCACCTGCTCCTACACCCTCTCACAGAGAGGTCGATCACGTAGTATCTCCTCTCCCTATCTATAAACGCCATTTCAACAGCCCCCATAACCCCAGTATCCCTAAGTAATTTCACAACGCTATTTGGCTCGTCAATGTCCCTTTGCCCGACAAAGAAGCCAAGCCTCCTAAAAGCCTCAGCAATTCTCTCAGCAAGACTGGCATCCTCCAAGAGGGGGCACCCCGCAGCACTGCTGCTTGCCTAGGGGCCGGCCACTGGGGGAGAATTAGGCGTTGGGTGCTAGCCTATGTATAGTCTGGGGTCTCGCCGTATGCCTCATGGACTACATGGCTTATAGGGCGTCTGTAAGGCTTGGCGCAGCTATCGCCGCCAGGGTGTCGGCAGCCTCTTTGGCGCTAGCGATATTAGCTGTAGTTGTGCTAGTGTTGAGGGGCTGTAGGCCATGAGCATTGTTGGCGCGGAGCGTAAACGGGGAGTTAAGGTGCACGTGTCTCACCTGGAGGGTATGGCTGCGGTAGGCCTGGTGGAGAAGTATTGGCTTGAAGACTGCGACTATCCCCGCGCAAAAAGAGTCTACGCGGTAACTGTTACAGGCGAGCTGCTCTCAACCAAGTGCGTGGATGAAAGGGCGGCCAAGAAAATAGCGCTCTACATGGCTGAGGCAACACGGCTATCAAAAACCCTCGTCCAGGGGACGG
Organism: Hyperthermus sp.; assembly: GCA_003978665.1. GTDB lineage: Archaea > Thermoproteota > Thermoprotei_A > Sulfolobales > Pyrodictiaceae > QNYQ01. The sequence continues at coordinate 4,843 of QNYQ01000034.1, read as the reverse complement.
TAACGGAGGATAGGGAGGAGGTCGAGGCTTGACGGCTGGACACACGGTAGTTTTAGGGGAGGCCCGGTACGGGCCCCTTTAGGGGAGGGAGGGTTTACATTGGGCAAGAGAATGCGCATGACTCTTCCAAAGAAAGAGAAGGACCTACAGAAGGTTGTTGAGGAGGTTATGGAAAGAGAAGAGCATCACGCGCACCATCACCATCACCATCATGTTGAAGGGCTGGATGAGGTGCTACACACTATAGACGTACTAATGGATACAATGAACACTAGGATAACCGATGTAGAGGAGAAAATGGAAGTGCTGCGCGCTGAGATAGTAAGCCTCTACAAGCTCTTCGCAGCCATAGTGGACGCTCTAGCATCAGAAAACCAGGATGAGAGGAGAGAGGCGCTCAAAAAAGCAAGAGATATCCTAGCATCCTCCCTCTACGGGAGGCATGCCTAGACATTTTTCCCGAGCAGGCGGGAAGGGTAGTCTAAAGCTATGATGCTGAAGACAGGGCATATGGCCATAGGTGACCTGGAAGGAAGACAGCTCCTCCCACTCTCCCTCGCAGTAGTAAGAGGCCTTGAAGCCCTCGTCCTCATCATACGGAGACTCCACCCCCACAGCTACATGGCTGCGGTAAAGTACTCCGCAGCAGTGGACCGCTCAAACCCATGGAGCTTCCCGCTCATAGGAGAAGCCAAGAGGGTGCTCGCCTCATATGATACCCGTACGCTGCTTAAAGCATCAGAAAAACTACTGGTACACGAGCCACTCTACGGCGTCCCCGTACCAGAGGTAAGCGTCTCCGACCTGATAGCATACTATGATCCCGTGCAACAGGCAAGATACTATGCTTCAAGCTATCCCTGGATCCTAGAAAGGTGGCTTCCAGAACCCCTCGCTAGACTAGTGGAACGGGGGTGTGCATACTTCACGGGAAGCGTCCTAGGCGCTGGAGCGCATGAAGCCTCGGATATAGACGTTGTAGTTGATGTTTCATCTAGATGCCTAGGACACGCGATAAACGCCATAGAAGACCTCAATAGGCTTCTAGCAGCCGGCAAAATAAGGCAGGACCATGAGAAGGCTTTGAACGAGGCAGCTTCACGGGGGATAGAGAAGCCTCCGAGCCCTCCCTGGCAGCACTTGAAGCTAGGCAAGACAGCGATATCAGTCTCGCTCGTGAGCGTGGAATCCAGGATAATAGAGGAGAGGAGGATATTCCGGGCAGACCCCGCCAGGCTGGCTACGAGAAAACAGCTATGCATCCCATCCGGCCAGGAGGGAGCGGGCGACTATCCAAGCATTGTTGAGGCGGAGGACGGCACGTACATAGTAAGCTACGACGGGTACTATGCTCAGGCACTGTTTAGTGGGGGATGCTTTCATGTCAGGGGGGTGAGGGCCAGTGTGGTGTTGGGTCACGTAGAGACTATCGATGCTATTGCGGTGGGTGTTAGAGAGGCTTGGACCTGGATTACCCCCGGAGGCTAGACGGCCAAATACAACTACACTTTCACTCACCCCCCTCCCTCGATGAAGCTATTAGCTCCATCTCCTCCGGAACGCGAAGGGGGCATCGCGTAAGAAGTCACACTGAAAGGTGACCGGGCATGCATAGGATCGTAACGTTCAAGATAGATGAAAGCCTCCTCTACCAGCTAGACAAGTACGCTAAATCCAGAAGGATGACACGTAGCGAGGCTATAAGAGAGGCGATCATGAACCTTCTAGCCAAGGCAGGCTACAATATAGCCAAGGAGAAAACCACAATACTTACGGCACGCTCCAGATCCCCGATAATAGAAGTCCCGGTGTAAGGATGGGGCAGCGAGGAGATAGAAGGGCGAGCGGCTCCAAAGAGGCTCGGAGAGGGCCCTGAGGCCTCAAAAACAATATGCTTTAGCCAATAGCTCTGAGAGAAAGCATCGTAAACGCTTCTAGTCCCTCACGGTCTCCAAGAGCGATATAATATTCCATATTAGCGTCCTAGCGTAGACGGGCATATTAGGGTCCTGGCTTATCTCATCCAGTATGCTCACGGCATTAGCAGCCCTCACACCAGGGCTCAAGCTTTCATCCCTCAACTGCTTTATAGCCTCGGTGGCAGCCCTCCTTATATTCCTAGGCACGGCAGTATCGTTAACAATACGCATAAGCATCACTATGGCCTGCCTAATCTTGGCCTCATTACTGTACATGGGGGTCGCCAACACTCCCACCCTATACGTGACTCCCTGAATCCCTTACATAAGCTAGAAAGATGGTTGCCTCGGAGGCCTAAGCCTTCCCCTTCTTTGCTCAAATAGGCGCCGGGGATGCTTGGTTGGGGTCTGGCTCGGTATAATATTGTTTAGCCCTAGTGGCCTCCTCCAGGCCTATGGGCGTGAAGGCTCCTGTGAGGGCGTGGCACGGCTACCGTGTTGACACTAAATAATCGGGTGTGTCCCCACGATCCCCTCCTATGGAGGGCTGGCGGCGTTGGCGGGGGAGGACCAGACTCTCGCCATAAGGAAGATGGCTGACTTGTTGCGTGCGGGGGCTGCAATGCTTGCTGAAAGGTGCCCTATCTGCGGGCTCCCCCTCTTTAGGCTTAGGAGTGGAGAGGTGGTGTGTCCTCTTCACGGGCGGGTTTACATTGTTAGGGATGAGTCGGAGGCCTCTAAGGTTACTGTGAAGGGCGTGCTTGAGGAGCTTGAGAGGGTGGCGGCCCAGAGGATTGCTGAGGCGGTGAGGGATCTCCGGGGTCTTGGCGTCGAGAGTATTGGGGTTATACGCGACTGGCTCGAGATCATAGAGCGTGCTGAACGCATACTCTCAATAATAGATGCTGGCCGGCAGGGCTCAGGGGAGAAGCAGGCGCGAAGGGAGGGGCGCGATAAAGGAGTGGGGGGCTAGCAGTAGAACACGTCGCTTACGCACCTCCTCACCCTCCCCTCCCCAGCATACATGAAGGCCTCTATCGAGGGGCCCCCCTCAAGCTCCACACTAACCCTAATCCTCCGGTACGGCTTAGGCACCCCCTCATACCTGTCAAGCGTAGCCAAGACTGGCGCTGAAACCAGGTAGACCTCGCCCCTGACCCTGCACTCTCCCAGCGAGGACACAGCTACCGGGACGCCACCCCTCACTAGAAGGGTATAGCCTCTGACCACGCCCCTGTCGAGTAGAGGTGAGCCACGTAGAAGTCTATGAGCCCTACACCCCCTCTTTAGTGTACCATACACGAAGAGCGGCTTCAAGCGGGCCGCCGAACCCTTTATCGCTCCCCGAAGCATCAACTCCTCCCGGCCCGCCTAGGGATCACTATCTCGATGATCTTGCTGGGCTTAACGTTAACCCTTATCCCCTCGGGGTCAGCGTCCTCGGGAAGGGGTATTGTGTGCTTGTAGTGGTCTACTTTAACCTCCCTGCCAACAACAGTACCATAGATATCCTCCAGGTTTATATCCCTCTCAAGCTTAGCCTCAATACTCAACGCTGTACGGGTTGCCGTGACAGTTATCGTTGACGTATCAGCAGCAGGCAGGTCGACGAGAACCACGTAGCGGTCCGGGTACTCGTACACTGTGTAGAGGGGCTGGAGCCTACCATCCGGAGACCAGTCAGCCCGGTAGGACGATACCTCAGCCAGCAACCGGTCAAACTCCCTCAGTATCCTCCTCCGAAGCCTCTCAAACTCCGCGTAAACATCCTCAAACACTACGAGGCACCCCCAGAGGAAACCCATCCCCGCAGCCAGGGGGGTAAACCCCCGGGAATAACACCTCTCCTACGCGTACATCAGGGGGCTCGGCCCACCCATCTCAGCCATAGCCTGCCTAGTCTGCTTCATCAGGCTCCTAAGCCTCAGCCTGATCATCTCGGCCTGCTCCAGCAGCTTCCTAGTATCTATATCCCTCCCTATAATCTTTGAGAATACTGCGAGAACAGTAGCTGCAGCCTCAGGGTCCGGGAACTCCATGTAGGCGTCGGCTAGCAGCACGAGGTTGGATGCCCGGAACCTTATAGAGTTCTTGAGTATGAGGGCATAGGGTCCAACAAGGTACCCGTTAAGGAACCCGCTAATCCCAAGTCCCTCCACAAGCTTCTTTGCCTTGTCATTACTCGCGATCCAGTACACGTTAGGCCTCTCAATATTCACTCGGTTAGGGGACGCAACCCCGACAATGGATACAATATAGTCCACCCCCCTCTTCATAGAGTAGTCAACAATCATACGCGCCAGCGAGGGGACCAGGGATGGTGGTACAGGGGTCTCAGCCATTACAGCCATAATATTACCCCCAGCATATATCCGAAGAGGGGGGCGGACAACACCACCAGAAATCACAGCAACAGGAGGCATCAAGCCAAGCAGATCAATACCAGCAACCTCCCTCAACCCAAAACTGGACACGAGATGATTAGTCGAAATAACCCCCACCAGCCCAGTATCGGGAAGACCCAACACAAGAAAACTCGGCCTCTCAACCTCAAACTCCTCATACTCCATCAGCAACAAGCCCTCATACTCCTCCTCGTAAACCGGCCTACTCACCCCACACAACCCCCATACAATAAAGCGCGGCAACGAGGCATATAAAGCCATAGAACACTAGACACAGCCAACACGGACCACAAAAGCCCCGGGAGCCGGGAGAAAACATCAAGCTGGCTGGCCTCCTCGTGGAAAGGATGCTTTAGCTTCTGCGTGGAGGGGTGTTGGCTAGGCTTCTTAGGAGCGTGGATGCCAGGCTCCATGCTAGCCTCGCTCTCTCTCTAAGCTTGCCCGTCAACCATAGCTGGAGGAGCTTGTCTGAGGCGTTCCTCAGCATTCTCTCCCCCATGCCCCTAAACCTCTGGAGCA
>QNYQ01000038.1 GCA_003978665.1 Hyperthermus sp. | reverse complement strand
CGCCACGAGAAAGCCCTTGATAGTGTCAGCCTTGGATTTGAACACGGCGCCCAGGGCAAGGCTGGCAGCGAGATAGGCCGCTACAACACCCTCAGCAAAAGCCATAGCCACTCACCCGGGATACAGCCGCCATGAACCCTCTCCAAGGTTTTGTAGAGGGCTCTGGCCAAGGGGCTTTTACAGTGATAGTGATGACTCCTCCTCGCCGCCGGTTAGGCTGTAAGCTATTCCAGCTATAACAGCCAGCACACCCAGGAAGATCACCGCGTGAAGCATGCTCATCTCCACCCCTAGGGAGTACTCGGGCCCACGGCTGTGGGACGCTTAAATATTTAACTGGTGGTTCAAACTGGGAAGCATTAAATAAGTTAAAGGAGAGTCGAGAGGACCCTCGGGGTGCACTGCTCCCGGGGCATGTAGAGGTGGATCATTGTGGCAGGTAAGCCTAGGATACTTCGCTCGATAGAGAAGGCTAGCCGGGAGGAGATTGAGAAGCTGCAGCTTCAGAGGCTGCGTGAGACCGTTAAGAGGGCCTACGAGAAGGTGCCCTTTTATCATCGTAGGCTCAAGGAGGCTGGCATAACACCCGACTCTATAAGGTCGCTTGAGGACGTTCGTAAGATACCTTTCACGATGAAGGATGATCTGAGGCGCAACTATCCCTACGATCTCTTCGCCGTCCCCTTGAGCGAGGTTGTGGAGATTCATGCCAGCAGTGGTACTACGGGTAAGCCGACGGTTGTAGGGTATACTTGGAGGGATATAGAGAACTGGGCTGAGATCATGGCCAGGAGCTTTGCCGCTGCTGGCGTGACGAGAGAGGACATAGTGTATGTTGCGCTGGGCTACCACTGGTTTACGGGGGGGCTTGGATTCCATTATGGTGCCCAGAAGCTTGGCGCGCTTGCTGTGCCTGCCGGGACAGGGTTCACTCAGAGGCATGTGATGATGATACGGGATCTTGGCGCTACAGTTCTAGGGGCTGTACCCAATTATGCTCTGCGGTTGGCCGAGGTTGCTGTGGAGATGGGTGTTGACCCTGTTAAGGATACTAGGCTACGCACTGGGATCTTTGGTGCTGAGATGTGGAGTGAGGAGTTGAGGAAGAGGATAAACAAGGTATGGGACATGGAGAGCTTTGACATATATGGTATGAGCGAGCTCTATGGGCCGGGTACGGCGATAGAGTGCCACCATCATGATGGACTGCACGTGTGGGAGGACCACTACCTCGTGGAGATTGTCGACCCGAAGACTGGTGAGCCGGTGGAGGCTGAAGAGGAGGGGGTGCTCGTCGTAACGCCTTTAACCCATGACGCTATGCCTCTGTTGAGGTACTGGACTAATGACCTCACCTTCCTCTACGACTCTGAGAAGTGTGATTGCGGTAGGACTATGAGGAGGATTGGCCGCATAAAGGGCAGGGCTGATGACATGCTGATAATAAATGGCGTGAACGTCTTCCCCTCGGCTGTCGAGGAGATCATACTCGGGGAGCCCATGGTGAATCACCACTACCAGATCGTTGTTGAGAGGGAGGGGAATCTTGACAGAATGTACGTGTACGTTGAGGCGGCAAGGAAGCTTAGCGAGAGGGAGAGGGAGGAGCTTGCGGCCAGGCTACAGTACAGGCTGCATGAGGCATTAATGATTAATCCTCGTGTAAGGATTGTGGAGCCCGGCGAGCTCCCGCGAGCCGAGGGTGGTAAGGCTAAGCGCGTGATAGATAAGCGTAAGCTCTAGCGCATCATCCCGCGGAGGCCTGGTTTATTATGGGTGGTGTTAGAGGGGTTCAGTCACCCGAGCTCCTGCCGGATAAGTGGTACAATATTCTTCCCGACCTCCCCGAGCCCCTGCCTCCGCCGAGGAAGCCTAGCGGCGAAGTAGTCTCTCCCAGTGAGCTCGAAGCAATATTCCCAAAGGAGCTTATAAGGCAGGAGACGAGCACGGAGAGGTGGATCAGCATCCCGGAGGAGTTGAGGAGCCTCTACTTGGAGCTTGGGAGGCCAACACCGCTCATAAGGGCGAGGAGGCTTGAGCAGGCACTGGATACTCCGGCGAGAATCTACTTCAAGTACGAGGGAGTATTGCCTACGGGCAGCCACAAGATCAATACTGCCCTGGCCCAGGCATACTACAATAGGCTCGAGGGAGTTAGGAGGCTTACAACCGAGACTGGGGCTGGCCAGTGGGGGTCGGCCCTAGCGCTTGCCGGCGCCATCTTCGGGTTGAAGGTGAGGGTTTACATGGTTCGTGTCAGCTACGAGCAGAAGCCCTATAGGCGTATTGTGATGCAGACCTATGGGGCAGAGGTTGTGCCCAGCCCCAGCCCTTACACTGATGCTGGCAGGAGGATTCTGGAGAAGGATCCCGATAATCCTGGCAGCCTCGGTATAGCTATAAGTGAGGCCATCGAGGACGCCGTCAAAAACCCCGACACAAAGTATAGTCTGGGCAGCGTGCTTAACCATGTCCTCCTACACCAGACCATAATAGGGCTGGAGGCTAAAAGGCAGCTGGAGCTTCTGGGTGAGTATCCTGACGTGGTTATAGGGGCTGTTGGGGGAGGAAGCAATTATGCTGGCCTGGCATACCCCTTCATCCATGATAGGCTACGGAAGAATACTGGAACCAGATTCGTGGCCGTCGAGCCTAGAGCGGCTCCAAGCATGACCAGGGGTGAATACCGCTACGACTACGGTGACACCGCGGGCTTGACGCCGCTATTAAAGATGCATACTCTAGGACACCGCTATATCCCTCCACCAATACATGCCGGTGGCCTACGCTACCATGGGGTTGCACCAACCCTCAGCATTCTCGTAAACCATGGTGTTGTCGAGGCTGTGGCGTACAAGCAGACTGAAGTGTTTGAGGCGGCAGTGTTCTTCGCCAGGACCGAGGGCATAATCCCGGCGCCGGAGAGTGCTCACGCCGTTAAAGCCGTTATTGACGAGGCTAGGAAGGCTAGGAGGGAGGGGGAGGCAAAGGTTATATTGTTCAACCTGAGCGGTCATGGACTGCTCGATCTGAAGGGCTACGAGGATTACCTTGAAGGAAGGCTTGTTGACGCTGAGCCCGAGAAAATCGATCTGAGCTACCTGCCGGAGGTTGATTGAAGAACTCGGGATACTTTTACCCGAGAATCCAAAGACGACTTGGGTACCGTCACGCACCATGCTACCTCCTTGAGTGTATTTCCACGATGTCGCCATCCTCAAGCCTATGCTCAAGCCCCACCCTCTCTCCAGGGTATTTCGCTGAGGGCCCCCATACCCTAGCGTATTCGAAATAGTCTACCATATCGCTATGGATTTGTAGGGCTAGATCTCTGACTGTGGCTCCCTTCCTTAACACGACAGGAGTAGGGCTGGGTTCTGAGCCGGGCTTCTTAGTGTAGACTCTTATGATGCTGAGCCTCCTAAAGAGTAGCTCTCCGAGCCTGCCTAGGTTGAGGCCGGTTACGGCTGAGACGGGGAGTAGCCAAACACTCTTCTCCCTTCTCTCGCTGAGGTAGCTGTAGAGTCTTCTATACGCTCTTTCCGCTCCATGCGTGTCAGCCTTGTTGGCGAGTACTATTGCTGGCTTGTAGACTATGGCGTGGAATAGGGCGGCCTCGATATCGTCGAGTGCTACCTCGCCTTCGATGTGTACCCTAGCGTGGTAGATCCGGTAGCCCGCCAGGAGCCTGGCCACATCGTTCACTGTAGCGTCTACAAGCCTGCCGGGCCCAACTACTTGCACACCATTACTCCGCGTCCTCTCGACTCGTACGACGCCTCTAGGCTTCTCTATGAACACTCCATGCTCCGCTAGAGTATCGCGGACCTCAAGATACTGGTTCAGCGCATCCCCATCAAGCCCCACCACAACAACCACTGCGTCAGCATTTCTAGCAAGCCCCACAACACGCGAAACTAGCTGGGGCGCGCTCCTTGAGAGTGGGGGCGTATCGACCAGCTGAAAGTATATGTCGCGGTACGGTAGCATGCCGGGCACGGGTAACAGTGTAGAGAAGGGGTACTCAGCCACCCTGGTACGGGCGCCGGTGAGCTTGTAGACTAGCAGGCTCTTGCCAACATTGGGGGGCCCCACGACCACAACCTGGCCAGCACCCTCCTTCTCAACGAATATTCGAGGCCCCCTGCTCCCCCTCCGCTTCCTCCTCCTCTCCTCCAGCTCCTCCCTAAGCTCCGCAAGCCTGCGCCTAGCCCAGAGGAGAAGGTTCTCGGCCCCCTTATGCTTCGGCGCCACCGAGAGAAACTCTTCTAGAGCCCTGATCTTCTCCTCGATACTACGCGCCTCAGAATACTTAGCCAGCTTTGCCTGGGCCTCGGGAGTAAGATTGGCTGGCAAGGCCTCAGGAAACCCTCCTCTAAGGCTCACGGGGGGATAGGAGGCAACCTCTTCTAAGGCGTCACTAGGGCCTCCCGGGGAGGCCCGGGCTAGTATCTTCTCTCGACGGGCTTCCACGTGGTTATCGACACCGGCTTGTAGGACGTTATTACTTCTGTGCCGTGGAGTATTGATAGGCTATGCCGCAGCCAGTTTTCATCATCTCTTCTCGGATAATCTAGCCTGTAGTGTGCCCCGCGGCTCTCCTCGCGTAGAAGCGCCATGTATGTTATCGTATAGGCTACGTCGAGCATGTTTCTCGTTTCAAGTACTGCTACGAGGTCTGTGTTATAGATCCTGGACTTGTCTTCAGGATATGCTCTTTCAGCCTCGCTTCTCAAGTCTCTCAGTTTCCTAAGCGCCTCTAGGAGGCCCTCCCTGGTTCTGAATACGTGTACGTGCTTATCCATTATGGATTGCATGTCCTCTCTGATCTCGTATATGCTCCTACCGTCTCTTCTGCCTCCGAGTAGATTGTCGAATATCCATTTCTCCTCTCTCTCCACTATGCTCTTGCTTGGTGGCTTGGCCCCCTCTCTAGCATTTTTCTGGAGGAATAATGCTATCTGCGCTCCTGCAAGCCTCCCGCTGACGAGGCATTCTATGGTGCTGTTTGACCCCAGCCTATTAGCTCCATGTATGCTTGCCGCAGCCGCCTCGCCTACAGCCCAGAGGCCACGTATCCATTTGCCTTCAATGTTGAGTACACGGTAGTATTTGTCGGTATTTATCCCGCCCATGGTGTAGTGTGCGACTGGTCTTACTGGTATGGGCTCGCTGGCCGGGTCTATGCCAGCATGCTTTATGGCTATCTCCCTCACCGCTGGAAGCTTCTCGTTTAGTTTATCCTCGCCTAGATGGCGTAGGTCAAGTAGCACGTAATCCATCCCGTAATCGTCATCGTGTAGTCCCCGCCCCTCAATGATCTCTCTCATTATAGCTCTCGACACCACGTCGCGCGGTGCCAGCTCCATTTTCTCGGGGGCATACCTCTTCATGAATCTCTCTCCGACAGCGTTTACCAGGTATCCCCCCTCTCCACGCGCGCCCTCAGTTATCAGTATGCCGCTTGGCACCAGGCCCGTGGGATGGAACTGTATAAACTCCATGTCCTTGAGAGGGATCCCGGCGCGCATCGCCATGGCTAGGCCGTCGCCTGTGGCGCTGTAGCTGTAGGTGGTGAACCTGTACACCCTGCCAGCGCCGCCAGTGGCTATGACTCCGGCCTTACCGCGGAAGACAATCATCTCGCCACTTGAAAGGTCTAGTGCTGTGACAGCTCTGAACTCTCCCTCCTCGACAACTATGCTGGTTACATAGACCTCGTCGAACCTATCCCAACCATCATACTGCTGCAGCTTCCCATAGAGAGTCTGCATTTCAAAGAACCCGGTCTTGTCGGCTGCATAGCATGCCCGGGGGAAGCTATGGCCTCCGAAAGGCCTCTGGGCTATGCGTCCATCAGGCCTGCGGCTCCAGGGCATACCCCAACGCTCTAGGAGCCTCACCTCCTCGGGCGCCAGCTTAACCATCAGCCATACAGCATCCTGGTCTGCCAGGAAGTCACTACCCTTAATAGTGTCCCATGCGTGGAGGGCGTAGCTGTCGCCTTCCTCCGGATAGAGTACTGCAGCCGTACCTCCTTCAGCGGCGACGCTATGGCTTCTCATCAACTGGACCTTACTCACTACAGCAACACTCACCTGGTCGCCGAGCCTACGCTTGACCTCGATGGCTGTCCGGAGCCCTGCAAGACCGGATCCAACAATCACAACATCATAGTCGAGCACCTCAACCACGGCTATCCCCCTTCAGGCGAGATAGGATATCCTTCATTCTCCTCGCGGCAGTGGAGGAGACTCTCTCGTACAAGTCTCCGCCCTTAGAGTCTATTACCACCGTTAGGGGGCCAAAATCCCTGACCCGTAGCAGCCAGACAGCCTCGGCCGGCCCCAGCTCGCCGAGCCAGTAAACCCCCTCAACACGCTCAACGCGGTCAGCGGCTAGGACGGCTGCTCCGCCCGTGAACACCGCGTAGACGCAGCCGTGCTTAATGCATGCGCTCCTGGTCCTAGCTCCCATACCCCCCTTACCTATAATCATTCCCACGCCGGTGAGCTCTATAAAGTCTGCTTCAACACTCTCCATCCTCATACTAGTTGTGGGGCCTGCTGCGACAAGCCTCCAGCCCTCGGGCCCCTTTACAGCAATAGGTCCTGCATGGTACACTGCGAGCCCTTTGGTGTCGAATGGGAGTCTCTCCCCCCTCCTTAGGGTCTCGATTATGAGCTTGTGTGCAGAGTCCCGCGCGGTGAATACTAGCCCGTTGAGGTAGATGGTGTCACCTATGCGGAGCCTTTCGAGCAGGGCACGGTCCAGCGGGGTTGAAACCTTGTATGCTCTGCCAGAGCTCGGATACAATGCATCCCCCAAGGCCGGGAACCCTACCCGAGCACTCTTGCTTAGAGACGCTGCTCATAAAATAGCTTGGAGAAGCCCCTTTCACCTCCCGCCGGGATCCGCGATGGCCAGCGCAGGCTAAGGTTTTAGGGTTTAAGGCCTCCTCCAGGGAATGGCTTTGAGAGGTGTTCCCACGTGACTAGGCTTGCTGTGAGGGGTTATGCACTGGTTTTGGGAGACAATGTTGACACCGACACCATTATAGCGGCGAAATACCTTCACTATACTGAGCCCGAGAAGCTGGCTGAGGGAGTGTTTGCGAATGCTCCCAGCATAAAGAGGAGGCTTGAGAGCCTACGTAAACCCGTTGTGATCGTCTCCGGGCAGGGTTTCGGTTATGGAAGCAGTAGGGAGCACGCCGCCATTGCGTTGAAGGCTGCGGGCGTAAAAGCTATAGTTGCGTTGAGTTTCCATAGGATATTCTACCGTAACGCCATAAACAACGGGCTCCTAGTCGTGGAGGCCTTAGAGGATCCACGCGACAAGATAAGGGAGGGAGACCTTGTCACCGTGAAGCCGGAGGAGGGTGTGGTCGAGTCCCCCCACGGCATTGTGAAAACCAGGAGGCTACCAGAGGCTGTTGTTAAGCTCCTGGAGAGGGGTGGTTTGCGGGGAGAGTTATCTATCATCGCACGTGAGGGTATCAAAGCAAGGGGGTAGCCAGCCTCTTCCTCCCCGGGCGGGAGTAGATGCGGCGTGAATGTAGATGTAGCTGCATGGTTTACGTGCTGGTGAGGAGAAGCTCCGGGGCGAGGCTCTTCCTCGCGTTCCCCGGGCGGCTGATGAGCGGGGTCGGCGTCACTGAGGCTTTGCTCTTCTCGGGGTGAGGGTTCATGCCCAGTGTTAAGATAGTTACACACACGGACCTCGACGGCGTGGCCTCGGCTGCTATTTATGCTAGGTTACTCGGCACCCCTCCCGGCAGGGATGCCGAAATATACATGGTGGAGCCCTATAGGCTTCACAAGGTACTTGAGGATATTGCGAAGAATGGGGGGGCTGAGAGGATAGCTATAATGGATCTCGGGCCGAACCGCGACACTCTAGGCTACACCATTAACGCTGTAAAGATGCTTATAGAGCTGGGAGCACGCGTGGAATGGTACGATCACCACCGGTGGGATGAGGCATGGATCGAGGAGTTACGGGGTGCTGGAGCCAGGGTTTACGTTGACACTAGCACGTGCGCGGCAGGTGTGGTTGCATACTATGCTTCCAGGGAGCTTGGCAGGGAGCTTGACGAGTTCTCTAAGACCCTGGCATCATCCACTTGTGCCGCCGACCTCTGGAGATGGGATGACAGTATGGCTCCTAGACTCTACAGGGTTGCTGAACGCTATAGGGGTAAGAGGGGGGACGCGTGGAGGAGAATGATGATAGAGGGTTTCTTCGAGGGGAGGCTCTGGTGGCCCGAGCTTGATGAGGCCCTGGAGGAGTATCTCAGAATGGAGTTTGATGGCTTCTCCTATGCTGAGAGAAATAGTCTGGTGCGTGACTACGATGGTTGTAGGGTCGTGTTTGCGCTGAAGAAGCCTGGCCCGCCAAGTCCGAGTATAGTCGGTAACTCTCTACTATACAGGTTTAATGCTGACATAGCTGTAATAGTGAGGAGGCGTGGCAGAGGATTGAGCTTGAGGTCGATAAGGGTTGATGTCCGGAGAATAGCCTATGTGCTTGGGGGCGGAGGCCACCCTAGAGCTGCAGGGGCCCCTCTCAGCATGCCATTACACTATAGGATAGTGTCGCTTGTGTATCCGAGGATAAGGCTCTTCTACGCGTCAAAGGTTATAGCTAGGGCATTAGAGGCTCTTGGAGGATGCCGCTAAGGCTAGCGGGAATTGATTTATCAGCTTCCTCGAAGCATAGGACGGGTATAGCCGTAGTTGAGGGGAGGAGGGGGGCTTGGAGGGTCGTACACTTATCTGAGGAGGCTTACAGCGACCATGATATTAAGGAGTTGATACTAGGCTTTAATCCTGCTGTCACAGCTGTTGACGCTCCCTTAACCAAGCCCTCTCGGGGAGGCTTTAGGGATGTAGAGGCAATGGTTTTGAGGCTTGGGGCCAGGCTCCTCCCATTAACCCTGAAGCCTATGGTAATGCTGGCGGAGAGGGGGGTTAGGGTCCGGGAGCTGCTGAGCCCCTATACTATAGTGGTTGAGACCCATCCCTCAAGCGTGTTGAGGGTGGCTGGCTGCAGCATTAGGGTTCTAAGCGGGCTCCTAGGCTTGAGGAATGTGCGTGAGCCTCTAGGGCGCGATGAGCGTGATGCACTGGTTGCGGCCCTGGTTGCTGTAGGGTTTGCAGAGGGCGTGGCTGTCAGTGTGGGTGGTAGGGATGGCTGGTTCGCGCTACTGAGGCCTGGCATCTGTCGAAGAGGCTCTCATGCCTAAGTCTAGGGGTTTAGCCTGGTCTTGGCCGTGGAAAAACACTAATAGATCCCTCCCGTCGCGCATAGGTCACCCCTGGTGGACATGGGATGGGGAAGATACGTGTATGGATAGATAGAGACCAGTGCATTGCCGACATGATATGTGTAAGCCTCTGCCCCGACGTGTTCGAGATGAGCGAGGAGGACGGCAAATCCCAGATAGTGGCTAAGTGGCGTACAGGCGATAACGTGGGCGAGGGTGTGGTACCGGACGACCTCAAGGATTGTGTGCAGGCTGCCGCCGATGCATGCCCCGTCTCGATAATACACTTCGAGGAGACGGAGGGCTAGCTGCTGGTCCACTTAGTGTTGAATAACGCGTAGATTTCTTTTGCCCTCTTCTCCCCAACGCCTTCGACACTCATTAACTCCCTTATGCTCGCATTAGCTATTGCCCTTAACGTTCCAAAGTGCTGGAGGAGGCGGCGAGCTATAACGGGGCCTGCTAGCCCCTCTGTAACGTATAGTATCCTGTCGTTTAGCTGGAGGGGCTTCTTGTCCACGCGTAAACGCACCACGTTCTTCTCCCTGGTTTTTCCCAGGCTCTTAGCCTTTGCTGCCAGCCATGAAACAGTGGCATTCTTATTGTGCACGGGCATGACGGGTATTCTCCATTCAAGGACGAGCTCATCGAGCACGCGTAGTACGGCAGTAATGTTCCATTTAGTTCTGCGTTCCAGTAAGCCCAGCCAGCCCTCCAACAGTAGTAGGGGCTCGGCGTCCCCCTCTCTCCCCGCTTCTTTCAGCCTCTCCGCCTGATCCCATATCCTCCCATCGCGTATGCTGTTCGCAAAGTCGACCACGGTCTTCCTCTCCACGAGCACTGGTCTTCTCCCGGCCGCTGCAGTCAAGTAGTAGTCTCCCGCGCTTAGCTCAGCTATTGCAACCTGAACCCCCCTCTTCTTTAAGCCTTCAACTATGTCCTTGTTTGCTGCAGCCTCCCTAGAGTCAACGATAATGTCTACTGGCGAGAGAAGCCTGGACGAGAGTATGGCCATGACGCCTAGCCCTCACCTTCCTCCCAGGACTTGAGACATGGAGGGAGAGGGTTTTGAAGGCCAGGGCCTCGTAGCTGGAGGAGGGTTTCCTTGCCGGGAAGGGTGAGTTGCCCTGGCTGGGAGTTATTTTGCCATTGGTGTTGCAGCGTATAGTGGTGAGCCTAGTAGGGAGAGGGTTATCGAGGCCGAGAGGTTTGTGGAGGGTGTGGCGCGCTGCACCTCTAATGCTGTGATAGTGCTGGGCGGGTATAGGGGTCTTATGAGGGCTGTAGCTGATGCTGCCTTGGAGAGGGGGCTCCGGGTTCTAATGGTTATCCCGGAGGCTTACGAGAAGGATCCATTCCCGCCTGGAAGCATCATTGTTAGGACGGGGTTGGGGTATCGGGAGAGGAGCCTGGTACTTGTCAGGACGAGCGATATACTGGTCTCCCTGGGCGGGGGTCTGGGTACGCTGTTCGAGGAGCTTATAGCGCATAGTATCGGTATACCGGTGCTCCGCCTCGTTATCCCGGGGGATAGGCTCACCACCGATAGGCTGGCCTCGTGTTTCCCGAGCGGGGTGCTGGATGATAGGCTTCAGGGTAAAACGGATTACTCGTCAAACGGTAGAGAGCTTGCAGACAAGGTTTGCAGCATCGCCTCCTCTACCCGGAGGTAAAAGAGGATAGTCTTCTGCAGGGCAGGGGTCTAGGCTTTGGGCTTGACTGTGCTAGCTGAGAAGGGTATTGGCCCACTCCCATTCCACTCAAAGGCTCTTGAGAGGGAGGGGTTGGCTGCTGAGGCTTCGAAGCTATTGTCTCGAGGCGTTAGGGTATTGTTGTTGGCCAGGGGAGCCTGGAACCTATGGAGGATGATTGCGCGCGAGGCGTGGATGAGGGGGGATAATTACTTCCTGCTGGAGGCTATGGATGTGGGTGAGGCGTCGCTGGCAGGTGTGAGTGTGGGGGTATTTGCGCTTGCACGCCGCCTATACTACGAGAAGATCCCCGCCGATAGGGCTGTGTTCGAGAGGATGGGGCTGCGCGAGAAGAGGGTTTCGCGTAGGGCCTTATTATCCTCGGTGATTGCTGGAAGCGTGCTAACAGCTGTCGAGAAGCCCGAGAAGGGGGATGCATGTAGAGGCAGGGGAGTTGAGGCTCTCTGCGATACTTGCCTCGACAAGTGCGGCGGCGCGGCTTGCTCGGCCGCCCTTTGCAGTATAGAGCTGCTTAACGTGCCCGGTTATAGCAGGGAGGGGCTGCTAGAGTTCCTCCGCACCTTACGGCCGAGACCCCCAGGCCTCATCTTGTTTGCTTCAAGATGGTCCATGGACGAGTTGTTGAGCGCGCTGGTTAAGGGCAGTATGTCGGCCAGGGCCTATATTGTGCCGGTGACATGCCCGTATGTGGTCGGTTTAGAGGAGCTCCTTGCCGCACGCGCATTGGGCTTGGAGCCAGTCCTAGTTGATCATGGGGGGGAGGTGTACGACCCTTACTGTGAGTCTTCGAGGAGCCTGTACAGGACCATTGTCGCGAGGGACTACGAGCGGATAACCGGTGAGCCCCTCTCCATCCTAGAGCCTAGCGGTATTGAGGAAGTACTAGCCGTCAATGACTGGAAAAGGGAGGCTGTGCCTAATGCTGGAAGCCTTCTCGCCAAGGGCCTTCACGCATTGGCCTTCGCGGAGGTGGAGAGAAGGGAGTTGAAGGGAGGGGTGAGCCTAGAGTCTCTGCTGTCTGCGTCACTAAGGGTGGATCCGGGCAAGTGTACTCTATGCAGTGCATGCAGCCAGGAATGCCCCGTCATGGCGCTCGGGCTTGTGAGGAAGGGCTTTAGGGAGGCGCTGGTGTTCACACCGGGCAGGTGCATTGCATGCGGCTACTGCGCCGAGATATGTCCTGAAAAAGCCATAGTAGTAGAGTATAGGCTGGAGCCCGGGCCCCTGAAGCCGAGAACTCTCGTGGAGCAGGATACTGTAAGGTGTATAGCATGCGGTAAACCCGTCGCGCCAAGAAACCTAGTGGTATCTGTTGCACGTAAAATGATGGAGAGGAAGCTCCCCGAGGAGACGCTCAGCACAATACTACTCTGCAACGAGTGCAGGGCGAAATACCAGCTCGGCCTGGTTAAAGTGGACGCCAAGGCTGCGAGGAAAACACTAGAGCAGCTGCTTAGGAGAACGTAGCCGGGGCTTAGGATTGAGCGCTTTCCCCGGGCATTTGAGGGAAGAATACCTAATGGGGTAAAATATATAAGCAGTAGTGTAGCCCACCCCCGGCATGCTACACTAATCAGCCAACAGAGAGAAGCCACAGCCCGAAGCGGGAGGGGGAATAAACCAGTACCATGAACCCTACTCCCCAGGGGGTGTTATGCCTTGAAGTTCTGCCCGCACTGTGGAGGACTAATGGTTCCCGCAGGCCATAGAGACGGCAAAATAGTGTTCCGCTGCACACGCTGCGGCTACGAGGAAGTAATAGAGTCGGGAGAAGAGAAAGACTACACCATAGTAGGAACAACACCGAAAGAGGAGAGAACGATAACAACGCTGAGAGTGAGTGAGGCAAAGAGGAAACCACCCAAAACCCTAGAAGAATGGGAGCAGGAGAGGGAAGAGTACCGTGAAATACTACAAGAACTTCTCCAAGAGGAACTAGAGGGTACCGAAGAATAATAACAACACATTAAACCAATAGTCCGCAAACACATTAATGCACTTATAAACCCCGTACTCAAAGCCAAACTAACAGTAAAAACTGGAGACACCAGAGACATACAGCCAGAAAACCAGGGAGGACAAGCTACTGCGTAGAGCACACGGAGAAATGCGGGGGTGCCCGAGCCAGGCCAAAGGGGGCGGGCTTAAGACCCGTTGGCGTAGGCCTGCGTGGGTTCGAATCCCACCCCCCGCACCACACCCTCACTGGCTCGCCTGGGCTGTAGATGCCCTTCTCGGCGAGCCATGCTAGCATCCTGGCTGCCTCCTCGCCGCTCCAGCGGGCGATTACCCTCCTCCTGCCCCCGCCCTGGTACTCCTCGACCACCACGTACTTGATGCCTC
>QNYQ01000001.1 GCA_003978665.1 Hyperthermus sp. | reverse complement strand
TACTAAACTACAGCCATAACCCCGTAGTCACAGTCGTCAAAAGGGCTGGTGAACTAGAGGTGTTGGCGACTGGACGCTACACCAGCCGGGTCGATGAGCCATTAGCGTAGAGCCGTGCGTCTCAACCGGGTAAGGCCTCTCGCCCACTGCTTGAGCGGCGTGCAGCTGTACTGATCAAGTCTACTAGCCTGTCAACCACCATGTCCAGGATCTTCCTCCCTAGCCCAGGGCTAGCCTTTACTTCAAGGGACGGGTAGAGGAAGCCAGCGTCACGCCCCATCCATGGATAGGGGAGGCTAGCCTTCAAGCTTCTCTGCGAGGCTAATACCTCCTCCTCGCCGGCACTCTTCACTCCTCTAGAGGCTCCGCACGCGAGGAGTATGCTCGCCTCTACTGGGTCGGCATGGAAGACTCCATCCACCCCCAGCTCGCCGACCACTCTATTCACTTGCTCCCAGAAGCTAAAGAGGAATACACTGTCGAAGCCATGCCTCCACCTCGCATACCTTATTGAATCGAAGACAGAGCAGGAAGCCCCACCATGAAACACTGCAACCACAAGAGATCTAGCCATGCTAGATAACCCGTAGATCACCCATGAAAGATACTCCACGAAAGCCGCTGGCGGGACGGCAACCGTGTACCCTCTATCAGCGTGCTCAAGAGCATTAGAGTATGGTATTGTTGGGGCGACAGCAACCCTCGGCTCAATTGCCGGCGACCTTTCGAAAAGCCTATTCACCGTGCACTTGGCTATGATATAGTCTGAGCCGACGGGCAAAACCCCATGATTCTCTATTGAAGCCACGGGGAGAACTATCACGTCGAAAAGCGAGCCAGCAGACTGGAACACAAGATCCTCGACAGCCAACACAGCCACCCAGCGAGGAAGCGTGAGAGGCTGAGAGGGGAAGGGCCTCGGCTCGTCGTGAGCTCTTCACCCCATCAGTGCCTTCTCTCAAGCCTGGGACGGCCTCGTCATAGGCCCCCATAAATACTGCTCGATGCTCCAAGACCGTATCAAGCTTGCTGTCGCTGAGCATAGAGCTCAACAATTCTATCACAATTACCGGAGACCGTTAGCTTGGCTAGAGTAGTGGGGACCCCCACAGACACGAGCAGTGCTGCCATGCTGGCAGGCGCCCATAACTCCCAGGAGTCACGTGCACCACTGCCAACAACCAGCGGCGCCTCATACACTGCAGCCCTCCTTGCAATTATCATAAACCCCCTCAACGCCCTCCTGGGATCACCTCCACGAAGCAAAGGCTTAAGCTTAACCTCAGCGTAAGAGGAGCCTTCGCGAAGCATTAGGCTCTGGCTCCTATCCATGTACCTCGCCATTCTCGGTGTCAAGTGAACTATTGCAACCCTAGGATCCCTAGCGGCAAGCCTTGCAGCCTCAGCGCCCCTGGGCCTCACAGCCACTATATCGTAGAGCGAAGCAGCCTTACCCACGTAGCCAACCACATCACTCCAGCTGTCAGCCTCCAGCGTGATCCTCGTATAGGCTTCAACACCCTCCCTCCTCATCAACCTAGCGTACTCGCGTGCCCTGTCAACCCCTCTAGCCTCCACGAAGACGAT
The DNA here is from genome assembly GCA_003978665.1 of Hyperthermus sp. Classification (GTDB taxonomy): domain Archaea; phylum Thermoproteota; class Thermoprotei_A; order Sulfolobales; family Pyrodictiaceae; genus QNYQ01. The sequence continues at coordinate 16,931 of QNYQ01000001.1, read as the reverse complement.
GCTAATGCCCAGGCTCGAGGCAATAGAACCTATAGCCTCTGCCTCCCTCCTCCCCCTAGGCTCGACGAGAGAATCGCACATCCTCAAGCCACAAGCCCCAACTCCTCAAACTCCTTAATAACGTCGTCAACACTAGGCGAGCCCCGAAAAACCACCACCACCCTAACCACATCATCCCCATCACTAAACCTGACATGACCCAGGAAGGCATCCTGCTTGGAAACCCTAAGGAACAGCCTCCCCGAGGAAGCATCATAGCGTTCTCTAATAAGGAACCTAAACATTCTCTTCTCGTTCGGACCAAGCCTTGAAGCGAACTCTCGCAGAAACTCTTCAACATCACTTCCACTGACATGAACAGTGATACGGGTTATAGGATTACCGTAATGACCCTCAAGAACAACCCTCCCTACACGCACGCGCCTTAAAACATTCGGCGCTAGGTTAACAACAGCCTTCACCACCCTCTCCTCATCCTCAGTAGCATGAGCGTGTGTGGCAATCTCCACCCTAAGAGCCCTCACCCTCCCCTTCAACACACGCTACACTCTCCCCAGGTAGAGAAGGGGAGTCCACACACCCCAAGTGCTTCGAGACGATCCGCCAGCCTTAGAGGAAACAAGTACCATGGAAAAAGGATACGAGAGAGAATAGGGGATGACGGCTTAGCTGCAGCTGGAAAGCCTACTGCAGGTCTCCATGATGATACCTCTCCCTCACCTCATCACTAGCAATAAGCCTTGCACCACGATGCGCTTCATGCCTCCTCTTCTCTTCACGCTCCCTCTGCTTCTTCTTCCACTTATGCTTATGCGTGCCCCTCAACCCCCTGGTCTTCAGTAGCCCCCTCATCTTCCTGCCAGCACTGGTTAACCCGCGGAACACTCTCCCCCTATTCTTCGGGTCGCAGACCCACTTGAGCTCATTATCGTTGCAGACAGCTGGATGGCTTCTATCGGCAAGGATAACCTCATACCACTTGTACATGCCATCCTCAGCTACATAGTAACTGTTAATGACCTCCATGTTAGGGTACTTCCTCGCAGCCCTCTCCTCCGCTATGAGCCTCGTCGACTTAGCGGGCGCGTACCCGTAAACACCCATCCTCTTAGGCCTCCTACCCTTGTTGGGCCTAGGCCTATTGAGGCCACCCTTCCTAACCCTAACCCTAACAACAATAATGCCGGGCTTAGCCTTATAGCCAAGCGCCCTAGCCCTATCAAGCCTTGTAGGCTTATCTATCCTGACAATACTCGGCTCCCTACGCCACCTGATAAGCCTCTCCCTCCACAGGCTCCGTAGCTCCGGGCTGGTAAACCTCTCCTTCCACTCCTCCCTCAGGTAATGGTATAAGCCCAGGCTCATGATACAACTCCTCCCGAGAGGCAGCCGCAGCCCCCTTCAGCCTTCCCCACTACAGCAAGAACACCGGGGTGGAGCCTCCCCTAATAAATAGAGAACCCAGCCGCAGCCGTTTGTCCCTAGAGGGTCATCCCAGTTATTTTAGGGTTGTTTGGGGTCGCCTCTAGGGACTTCCACCTCGCCCACACGGCTCTGGGCACCCGTGTGGGGTCATGGGTAGCGTTCGTCCCCAACGGCATGGGGGACACATCTACAGGGATGTGTCCTGCGGGGCTTGGAGCGTGGCTCCCATCGCCCCGCAAGGCTTTAAATAGAAGGTTCCAACAAGCAGCTACGTCACGATGCCATAGTTCTCCACCCTTACTACACCTACCTATCCTAGAACCATCATTGTAAATTATTGGGACGTTGTGTATTGGGCACATGGTTGAAGTACCTTTCGGAGGCTTATAAATTACTGGTACACCATATTCTCTCGCCTTCTCCTCTATAGCTCTCTGGATACCTCTAAAACTTGCTTGGAAAATTCTATGCCTTAACTGCTTATCCCTTATCCTCTTAATCATGCTGTTAGCAGGTTTCTTACCTAGTTTCTCAAGAACGATAGCATAACGTCTCTCATAGGCAGTTCTAACAATAATATTTGCAATTTTCCACTTTATATCATTCTTTTTCTTTCTCTCCTTGAACTTTCTTATAACTTTCCTTTTAATTCTCGACTTTACACCATATAGCTTATCGTACCTCTCCTGTATCCTCTTCCTACGGTAATAATAGCCGAGAACAAGCTTCTCCGTGTTTGTTTCAAAGAGGTAGGCAATTCCATCAAGTAGTATGGTAATATTATTCTCATTGGCATCGACCGAGAGGAACCCTCTAGGCTTATACTCTTCAACCTCTCTGACAAACGTCAGATAGATTATGAGCTGTTTATTCCTCTTATCAAGCTTAATTTTAGCTTCAGAAGCTAGTTTCCATCCCCTATTAACGTATCTCCAGTACTGCCTATGTGGGTCACTCTCCACCGTTACCCATCCCTTATGAGTTGCTATCCTAATAGAGGTTAAACCATTGAGCTTCCATAAATGGTCATCAAGCCATATTGAGACTTTCCTAATCTCTGGATACTCCCTCTCAGCTAAACCTAGTTTCTTCAGCCTTGTGAAGCTCTTAGTTCTCGCAGAAGCATCTTGGCAAGCAGTATAAACGTAGTGTGAAGGTAGCTGTGGATAAAGCTTTCTTAATTCACGGTACTTTAGTGCTTTAAGCTTAGTGAAGCTCTTGATATTGTTCCTAACAGCATACATAGTTAGTTGCTCAATCATGTTACGATACATACCCTCAAGCTCAACAAATACTCTGAACACCTTCCTTGGAAGCTTTGTACTCCTAACTATGACCGTTCTCGTTACCCTAGCCATCTTTCTCAACCTCCTCTAGGAGCTTCCTGAATCCCTGAACTAGCTTCTTTTTCCTATGACTCCTCATACCATAGAGTTTGCCAGCAAATGAAGTTACTATTGCTAGTAAGTCTTCAACTAATTCTTGATAAGCATCTTTCGGTTCTTCACCATAGACAACATCTATCCTTACGCCAAACTGTTTAAAGAAGTACTCTAGGTACTCGAAACCAAAACGTGTTAATCTATCCCTGTAGGTTACAACTACAACATCTACCTGTCTATTAATAATGTAGTTGAAAAGCTTCAATAATCCTTTACGATTTGTTTTAAGCCCGCTGGCAATGTCGCTGATAACGTCTACAATCTTGTAACCCTTAGCAGCACAGTACTGTGTTAGGTACTGGATTTGCCTCTCAAGGTCTGTCTTCTGGTCGCTAGAGCTGACGCGAGCATAGATAACAGCTCTAACCTCTTTAGCTTCTGGTTTACCTCCAAGAATCCGTTCAACCTCGCTGTACGGCACTCGCAGTCTACCGCTTTGAATCTAACGACGCGTATCTTGCCCTCACGCACCCACTTCTTGAAAGTCTGGTAGCTAATCCCAACAATCTCGCAAAACTCCCTAGGCTTCAACAGCCTCTCCATCTTCTCACTAGTCATTAGACCCTCTCCGAAACCAAAAGACCCCAAACTACCCTAATAAAGGTCTCTACCCCAGTATAATGCCATGGGCTCATTCCAAAGCTGAGGAGAGAGTGGGTGGGAGGCTTGTGGGGACTTTTATCTGCTGTAATGTCACCCCCTAGCGGTTGTTAAAGCAATATTTTTTATATTATAATTGTATACTCCTCCACAAAACGGGTGTAGGGCCTGTGTCCTCTCCCCTAAGGGTTGTTTTGAGTGATTTCACCCGCATTGAGGGTGTTCTAGCAGCAGCCATAATATCTAAGGACGGCTTTGTGATCGATATGGTTCACACGGGAGAAGCCAATATTGATGCTGACTCGCTTGCAGCAATGGTTACGACACTCTACGGTGCATCAATAAGGCTTGGTGAGGAGATGGGTATTGGAGAGCCCGATGACGTCATACTAGAATACCGTAACAACTATATATTACTGCAGGATGTAGGAGAGGCTCTCGTGAGCTTGCTGGCTGATAGGAGGGCTATCCTAGGCCGCCTGCGCTACGAGCTTAGAAAGCAGAGGGATAGGATAAGGAGCGCCCTCTAATCCTCCCTCCCTCTTTTTTATCGCCGGTTGTTGTTCTGGCTGCTGCCGTGCGTCCATAATAATCTGGAGTTCTAATTCTAATAGTAGTACCATATGCTCTTGTAATCCTGCGGGTCTTCCCCGAATACTTCGCGTAGGCGGTCCAGGTACATTTTTATTGAGATTATGTCTGTATATATGTATGGGTCTACGAGTTGTATGTTCTTCTCCCAGGGGTGCCATAGGTATACGCGGCGCCCGTCGGGCCTTATCATTATTAGCTCGTGATCCTGCCATGAGCGTAGGTGGTTCTTTCCGAGCCGGGGAACGTTGAATACTGGTTCTTCCGTGCGGAAGGTGCCGGGGAGGAGTCTTGCCTCCTCCTTTCTCTCCTGCAGTATTCTTGCCACTGGGACAAGATAGTCTTTTGTTTCCCATTTGCCCTTGGGATAGAAGGTGTAGTAGGGGTCTATCCCCGCCTTCTTGAGCGCTATTCTTAACGCTACTGTCTCGAAGCGTCTGCTCACCCAGAAAGTGTATACTTGCTGGTTGTATACCATTAGCCCGTTCCTTCTAAGCTTGTAGACTGCGCTGGCCATTTCCGGGGTTACCTCGTAGGCGGACTCCACGTGCGTTGAGATGCTTAGCACTCTTCTCCCGGGCTCCACGTAGCTGCCAAGCATCTCTGCTAGCTCGTCTGTTATCCTGAAGGGCACTGTTACTAGTATTCGTGTACCTATTCTTATAAGGTCTATGTGTTCTAGCTCGGCGAGTCTTGACACTATGTGCTCGATGAGCTTGTCTGCTAGGATCATGGGGTCTCCTCCGGTTATCAATACGTCTCTTATTTCTGGATGCTCTGCAAACCAGTCTATAGCCTTATCTATGGCCTTTCTCGTCGGGATCCCCGAAGGATCCAGCGCTGTGACTATCTCCCAGTTCCTCTGACAGTAAACGCATATTTGAGGGCATGTGTTAGCGGCTTTCAGTATGGCTACCATCGGGTAGCGTCTCGTTATTAGGGGGTGGGGGCTTGTGTCGTGTTCTCCCATGAAGTCGAAGTAGTATTCACGGTCCTCTCGGTGCTCGATCATAGTGTTCACGTAGTGGAGTGGGGGAAGTACTTGGCGACGCACTTGGTAGTCTTTCTTCAGTGGGTTTCTGAGGTCGAAGAGATGTAGGTAGTATGGTGTTACGCCGAAAGGAACCCGGTGCTCAAGCGCCTTCACCACGGCTTCTAGGTCTTCTCCACCTATCTTGGCTATCTCTTTAAGTACCTCTATGCCTCTCCTTCCCTTCAATACGTTGCGGAAATGCCACCTGTAGTCTGTCCAATCGTCTGGTGTTCCGCCCAGGGCTTCAAGTATTAGCTCCCTGTTCTTCCTCCTCTCCTCGATCACGCGTCGATCCAGGCCGCTGGGGTAGCGTTCTATGTACTTTCTTATCCTCGCCGCCAGCTTATCGAGGTAGTTGCTTCTGGCAATCCCGGCTGCTCTACCGTGAAGCCTCGTGAAGTCTACTTGCTCTAGGCCCTCAGCGTATTTTGCTGGGTAGATGTCGGGCCTCCCGTTTATTGCCTTGAATAAGTGCTTGAACTCGTACACGAAGCCCTCATCTACTTCGCTGGCTGCCTCGGGGAAGTGGGCTAGCCTCCAGAGTAGGGTTAGTGAACTGTATCCCGTTATCTTCTCGTTCCTCGGCGATATAATGTTCTTGAATACCCTTACTGCCTCGCGTGCTATGCTCTCAATGAGGGGATGCATGCCGTCGCCTTGGAGGAGTTTCCATTCGAGCTGGTTTAGGTAGAGGAATAGGCTTCGCCTAGCCTCCTCAACACTGCTGCTTGTCCTCAGAATCTCATATACCTCCCTATCCTCTGACCAGAGGAAGTCCTCGAGGTTAATGCCTGTTGCAGGCTTCTGTATTTGGAGGGGGATGTCGGTTCTGCTTATCCTAGCATAATCGTACGCTGCCTCCTTTAGCTCCATAGCGACTGCAATAGTCACTCTTGATCGCCTCTCCGAGACAGCGTCTATATACGCCCGCGTACTGGTTCGCTCTTTTCCCCTTCCCTCCCTTTCTTAAATTCTTCCGCGCTTGTTTAGGCGAGGCGTTGGCTCTGTCTTCCTCGCTCGCCTCAGGGCTATGCTTCGGGCCCCCTGCTCTGCTTGAAAGGAGCCCTCTTCTTGCCTGAGGAGCCGAAGGGCCTTAGCGCTGTTGGTGGAAAGGCCTCATAAAAGGGGGGTGGGGTCTTCCCTTTAGGGCATTGGCTTGAGGGGCTTGCTTAGAATGGGGGGTTTGGCTGCTGGCAGGCGGCTGGGCTATAGGGGTATTGGTGTGCTTGTTGCTTGCCTTAGCTTGATTGCGGCTGTATATGTGCTTGTTCAAGCGCGTAGTAATGGTGGTGAGGGTGGCTGGAGGGGTTGTATTATAGCTAGCGGTTACTGTTATGTGGGGGGTGGAGTCTTAGGCTGTAGTGTTGTTGGTGAGGCCTTGGCCCCCCTACTGTTTAGGGATGTATCATTGATGGTGGGGGGAGTAGGGGTCACCGTCTCCTCTCCTGACCCTCTGGTGTTGATGGGTGGTTTTCGTGTATCGTTTTCTGTGGTGGAGGGTTTTTCGCGGGTGGTGGTTGATAATGGGGTTAAACGTGTAGTGTTGGAGGGCAATAGCACTATGGCTGGGTATGTGGGCGGTGCATATAACATGAGTGTGATAGACGCCTTCACTGTTGTTGCGTCAAACGATAGTATTGTTGGTGTCGGCATCCCGGAGGCGTTACGCTATGGTGTGGGCTTGTTGGGGGTTGAGTTTGAGAGGAGGGGGCTGGTTCATGTTAAGCTCTTCGCATCGCAGGATACTGTCGTATACGAGTACTATGGTATTGCCAGGAAATTGCTCCTGCCTATAGCATGGACTGGCTGTAGGGGTCCGTTGACCAAGCTTGTATTGGCTGGTGGGGATGGGAGTGTTAGGGTTAATGTATCGTTTTACAAACCCTCAGCGTACGCGTTGCTATGCTTTGGTGATGGTGGGGGGGAGAATGGGGAATATTGTATGGATCTCCCACTAGTACCTCTATCGCTCATGAACTCCTCTTCTGTGACATAGGCCTGCTTTTCGCTCGGTGTTGATTTAGCCTCGGATCACGAGTGTGCTGGTGGGTGTCTTGATGTTTAGCTTGCTGTTGGCTCCGTAGTGTTCTAGGATGCTTGCAGCTGTTCTGTACGAGAGGTAGCCTAGTAGCCATCCCGCCATCACGTCTAGTAGGTAGTGGTTTGCCGTATATATCGTGGAGAAGCTCATCAAGAAGGGCCATATGTATGCCTTAGCACCATAGCGGCCGCGTAGAAGCTCTGCAGCTATCACTGCAATAGCCACGTGCATGCTGGGAAACGCAGCGTAGGGGTTAGGGTCTATGTGCGCTCCCGTAAGCTCCTCCACCGCTTCAAGCAAGGGGTTCCTAGGCCTATCTATGGTAGGCAGCACCATCCAGGGCGGTGCTGTAGGGTGGAGCGCGTAGAAGAGTATTGCCGTGATCGACGAGAACACTAGGGATAGTTGGCCAGCATGGTACAGTTTCTCGTCTCGGGCAGCAAGATAGAATAGGTAGAGTAGAAAGTAGGCGGGGTGAAGCGAGTATACTATGGTAGGTACTATGCTTAGTGCTTGACTCCTTACCTTAGCCATCAGGGCTGTGAGCGGCTCGCCGAAGAGCTTTTTTTCAAGAAGGAGCGGGTAGGCCGCGTCAGCAACCATTACATCTCCTTCTGCCACTATCTTTCTAGCATACTCGTATCCCATGTAGAGTAGGAGGCTCGTCGATACCAGTACAAGGTACCTGACGATCATTCTCCCTCTAAGTACTTCTCCCTGCTCCATGCCAATACGCCTTACCTGCCACGCCCGCTGTGTGCCTGCTCACTCACTACTTGCTCTAGGCGTCCCAGGGGTGCTTGATAGCTGCATTCCGTACTTTTTCGCCTCTCCCACAGCTCCCGCGGCAAGCGTCTCCTCCCCAAGGGTTCTGGGTCAAGCGGGAAAGGCTCCTCTTCTCCCTGCTAGGATTGGTTATTGTGGTTTAGGATTGAAGCGAGCACGTCAACTAGCTCAAGGTAGATGGAATCGTTTAGCCAGCCCATTGTGGAGACGCGGATTACCCTGTCTCTAAGTTCGCCCATCCCCCTCGCTATATGGTAGCCGTGGGCTAATGCCTTCTCTACTATCTTGCTGCTCGACAAGGGGGTGTAGAATGCTGCTAGAGTGCATGCTCTATACCTTTCTTCCTGCACGACGGGCTTATAGCCTTGGGCTGGCAGCCTGTCGTGGAGTAGTTGTGCTCTCTTGCAATGCCTCTCGACCCACTCGTCTACGCCGTATTCTATGATGAGTTCGAGGGCTATGTTCATGGCGTATAGCAGGTTTATTGCAGGCGTGTAGGGGGTTTCTCTTCTTTCCTCATGATACCTTAGTACCTTGTATAGGTCAAGGTAGCTTGGAGGCTTCGTTTTCAGGCTTGCCAGCTTCTTCTTTGCCTCCTCGTTTACGAACACGAATGAAAGGCCTGGGGGGCCGGCCAGGGCTTTTTGTGATGCAGTCGCTAACGCGTCTATCACGTCTGGGGGAGGAATGTTCTCGCCGCCTAATGCTGACACGGCATCAACTATGACCAGCATACCCCTCTCCTTAGCCTTCTCTCCTATCCTCTCAACGTCTCGGAAGCTGAGTCCGAGGCTGGTTTCGGTGAATACTGTTGCTAGGACGGTGTGGTTTCCCTTCTCGATCTCTTCTTCAACCTCTTCAATCCTCACAGGGCTGCCTGGCGTGGCTGGCGTAACCTCCTTTACGATGGCCCCCCTCCGCTGGAGTGTACTGGAGAGCCTCTCCCCGAACTCTCCGTGGCTGACCACGAGCACCTTCTCTCCAGGCTCCACTAGGCTCCACGCCATTGACTCTACGGCTAGTGTGCCGCTTCCCGTGAGGACGAGTGGAGTACTATCGTAGATCTCCTGCAGCCGGCTCCTAACGCTCGCCAGAAGCACCCGAAAACTCTCGGACCTATGGCTTATGATCTGCTTCGACATAGCCTTTAGCGTGTCCTCATGCAGGGGTACGGGCCCTGGCGTTAAAGTATAGACCATGAGTCCTCCTCTCTCCAGGACCTATCCTACCCCCTTCTCTCCTCGTAGGCCTCCTCCGGGGGCGGGGGGATGCATGGGGGACGTGGTTTTTAGCAGTTGTTTGAGGCTGCAAGTGCTTCTATGAGCTTCCTGGCAGTTTCTAGCGCGACTCTCCGCTGGGCCTCCACGGTTGACGCGCCTATATGCGTAGTGACTATTACCCTTGGGTGGTATAGGAGCTTCTTCTCAGCCTCGGTCTTTGGGGGCTCGTGCTCTAGCACGTCAAGCGCAGCTGCCCCCACTACTCCAGCGTCTAAAGCCCATAGTAGAGCCTCGCTATCCACTACGGCGCCCCTGCTCGTGTTGACTAGTATCACGCCCTGCTTCATCAGCTTGAACTCCTCCCAGCTGAGCAAATGGTATGTGCTGGGTGTTAGAGGCACGTGCAATGTTATTGCATCAGCCTTAGAGATGACGTCGTACATGTTTGAACTAAACTTTACACCCATCTTTTCAGCGTAGCCTGTTAGGTCGACTACATCGTAGGCTAGAACCTTCATGCCTATAGCCCTGGCGATCTCGGCCACCCTCCGCCCTATACGCCCAAACCCTATGACAGCCAGTGTCTTACCGTAAAGCTCGAAGCCCATAACCTTCTTCCATACCCTCCTCCTAGCAAGCTCCCAGCTCTCAGCAAGCCTACGTGAAGCAGCTATCAACAGGGCTATTGTGAGCTCGGCTACGCTCTGCGTGGCAGCAGCCGGCGCGTTAACCACCCTTATACCTAGCTCGCGTGCAGCATCCACGTCTATATTGTCCAGCCCTACGCCAGCCCTCGCAACAACCTTCAGACTCCTACCCTTAGCGAGGACTTCCCGGTCCACCCGCGTACGGCTACGGACAACAAGAGCGTCGTAGCGATCTATTACAGCGAGCAGCTCCCCCCTACTCAGACCAGGCCTATAGTCAACCTCTAAGCCCTTCGAACGGAGAATCTCAAGGAACAGATCGTCGAGGGGGTCTGTTACGAGAACGCGGAGGCCTTTAACGCAGGCCCTACCGCCCTCCACCACTTCTCTCACACCGCCGAATCCAAGGGCACCACCTCCCGGGCTCAGCAGCCCCTTCTCCTCCTATCGCCCATCCCGTCGGGGAGGGCAGAGCATGGGCTTTAAGCCTTTTCCGCAACAAACAAGCATGCTAATATCGTGGTCGAGAAATACTTGCCACAAGGATTAAAAAAGAGATGCTTCATGCCCCTCGCCAGCGCTGGTGAACAAGCACGTAATGGCGGGTGGGAAAAAGACTGGGAGGCGCTTCAGCATAAGAAAAGCGAACGGTAAACTCATCCCCCGCCACAACAAGGGCCTTGACCCCGGGCTAGCAGGGCTCAAAGCCTTCCATCACCCCAGCGTAGGCGAGTGGTGGAGGTGGCTCCGCAGCGAATACGCCCCCCGCTACCCAGCAGCTCTCATCACTCCATGTAGCAGCGTGAAACCCTACACTCAAAGCCCCATGTCACGAAAGATTCGCGGCCTCCTACGCCGCCTCGGCCTATGGGACCCCCAGAACGATAGGCCCATCAGGCTGGAATGGCTGTATTTCAGCGACCTACTCATACTAGTACCCTACGAGAGGGCTGAGGACTATCCAGCATGCTGCTACGAGCTACCCCCCGACGCAGTGCTAGAGAGCAGTGATGCCTACGAGAAAGTGGCGGGGGAGCTGGCAGGAACCATGACCCTCCTCGCGGAGAAGGGGCTGGAACACCTCGTAGTCTATCTTCCGCGAAAACACATGAGGCTATGGGCGAGGGCTAGGGAAAAAGCCCATGCATGGCCCAGAGAAACCATCGTAAAATACAGTATTTTCTCGACAAAACCGCTGGAAGAGACCCTGGCACGCCTACTGATCCACGACGAGGCCAAGAAAGGCTGAGAGAACAGGGGGATCTAACCCCCTAAGCGGTCAAGCCCACACCAAACACCTGCTGCTCCTCCAGAGCCCCCTCACTGCGCACGCCAATACTCAGGAAGCCCAGCGCAGCGAAGAAGGCTCCGGCAGCAGCAGCTACGCGGGCAAGCGCCTCCCCTCCACCAATAGACTCTATGAGCCCATGGGCAGCGCTGTTAGCCCAGCTAAGACCACTCCAGTCAACAACACTGCCGCTGGCAGCTACAGCAGCGTCGCTGACACTGCTTGAAGACGCTACAGCCAGCAGGAAGGAGGCGGCGAGCAGGGATGCAGCGATTTTGAGAGGCACATTACCCGTCTTAACACCCAGGGTCCACACCATTGCAATACTCAACGCAAAATAAGCCATCAGCAGCAGCCCCCCTGCACCAGCCAGGCTGGACAAGCCTGGGTTATGGGTTCCAGACAATATGCCAGCAACCCCCAGGAGCCCTGCCAAGCCCACCCACGCGTACACGGGCTTACGTGCCTCACTGCCGTAGGTTAGCCAGCCCGCAGCAGTGATAACGGCGGAACCGGGCCCCGCGAAAGGCGCCGAGAGATAGCCTAGAGCCAGGAGCAGCCTACCATACATACGCCAACACCCCACACCATACTCTACCATACGTAGCATCTCCGCTCCCTAGGGGATAGCTTGTTAGGGGCAGTAACACCTAGCTGACAGCCCAGCAGGCAACCCAGTGGTCTCTAGCTACACGGGCCAAGCCGGGCCTCCTCTCCTCGCAGAGACGCTTAATCCTGGGGTCAGCCCTATCATAGACCACGCAGCGCGGCATGAAACTACAGCCCCTAGGCAAGTCTACAGCACTAGGCACCTCCCCCTTAATCGGCAGCTCACGCATCCTCCTCCTATTGGCGGGGTCGGGCTCGGGGATAGCGGCTATCAACGCCCTCGTGTAAGGGTGCAGAGGCTCCCTAATCACCTTCTCAGCATCCCCAACCTCGACTATGCTTCCAAGATACATTACAGCTATCCTATCACACACATACCTCGCCGTAGCCAGGTCATGAGTTATAAACACTATGGTGGTACCAAGCCTGGACTTAAGAGACACCAAGAGCTCGAGTATCTCAGCACGTATAGACACGTCAAGCATAGACACGGGCTCGTCAGCGACCACAAGCCTAGGATTGAGGATAAACGCGCGAGCTATAGCAACCCTCTGCCTCTGACCCCCACTAAGCTCATGGGGATACCTCTCCAAATACTCTGAGACGGGAAGCAGCCGCACAGCCTCAAGCATCTCCCTAACCCTCCTATCCCTCCACTCCTCATCACCAATACCATGAATGATTAACGGCTCCTCAACACTACGCTTAACAGTAAACCTAGGGTTAAGGCTACTGTAAGGATCCTGGTAAACCACCTGGATCTCCCTACGCACCAGCCTCCACTCCCTCCTCCCCAGAGAAACCAAGTCAACAAAACCGTCCTCGAAAACAACGCCAAGCTCGCCAAGCCTCTCGGCAAGCTCCCTAGAAGGCCTATAGAGGATCCTGCCCCCCGTAGGCTTCACAAGACCCAGCAAAGCCCTACCAGTAGTAGTCTTACCACAGCCACTCTCGCCGACAAGGCAGAAGACCTCGCCCTCCCTCAACGCGAAGGAGACATTATTGACGGCATACACGTAGCGCCTCGGCCTAAACCTCAAGACCTCGATCAAGCCACGCCTCAAAGGAAACCAGACACTCAGATTCTCAACACGCAGAACAATGCCGCCACCCATACCCCCACACCATGCACACAGCTAGACGCTAAACTGGAGCTCACCCGCACGGATACATGCAACATAGTGGCCGCCGCCAAGATCCCTCAACGAAGGCTCCCTAACACTACACTCCTCCACCCTAAAGGGGCACCTGGGGTGAAACCTGCATCCAGGAGGAGGGGAACGCAAGTCGGGAGGCGCCCCAGGGATGTACTCGAGCCTCCCCCTCGGCCCATGGATCCTCGGGAAGGCGCGGAGAAGCATGTAAGTATAGGGGTGGCCCGGCCTCCTCAACACGATGTCGGCAGGACCATACTCAACCACCCTGCCAGCATACATCACCATAACCTTGTCGGCAAGCTCAGCTATTACGCCCAGGTCATGGCTTATCAAAATAAAGCTGATCCCCTTCTCGCGCTGAAGCCTCTTAAGCAGGTTAAGTATCTGAGCCTGGACAACAACGTCAAGCGCCGTGGTAGGCTCATCAGCAATAACTATGTCGGGGTCAAGGGCCAACGCCATAGCTATGGTAACCCTCTGCTTCTGACCCCCACTAAGCTCGTGAGGATACCTATCAAATATGCCGCGCTCAAGCCCAACACTATCAAGAAGCTCCAAAACCCTAGCCCTAGCCTCCCGCTCACTAAACCCTCCATGAACCCTCAACAGCTCAACCATCTGCCTGCCGACAGTGTACACGGGCGTAAGCGTGTTCATAGCCCCCTGAAATATCATGCTTATCCTCTTCCACCGAATCCTACTCCTAAGAACATCCTCACTAAGCCCCACAATATCAACACCATCAAGAACAATCCTACCAGACACTATACGGCCCGGGGGAGGAACAAGCCCTATAAGCCCCCAGGCAAGAGTGCTCTTGCCGCAGCCGCTCTCACCAGCAATACCAAGCACCTCGCCGGGCTCAAGGCTGAAAGAAACACCATCAACAGCCCTAACCACCCCCCTTCCAGTAAAATAGTAGATTCGAAGATCCTCGACAACAAGAAGAGGCAAAGCCAGCCCTCACCCTCCCCCCGCCTACACCAACACTACCTCTTCAACCTAGGATTAAGCAGCCTGTCAAGAGCACTGCCAATGAATATGAACGTCAACCCAACCAACGCTATACCCAAGCCAGGCGGCACAACCCACCACCAGTAGCCGTTAAGAGCAGCATTCCTAACCTCGGCCTCATGGAGAATACGCCCCCAAGTAAGCACCGAGGGGTCGCCGACACCGAGAAAGCTGAGCGAAGCCTCAGTTATTATGGCACTGGGCACGCTAAGAGCTATCGAAGCAAAAACATAGGGCAAAACCTGGGGATACACGTAGAGAAAGATCACACGCAAAGTCCCAGCACCAAGCGCTATCGCCGACTCCACGTAAGGCTCTTGCCTCACCTGCAGCGCTATGGCACGCGTAACAAACGATGTACCCTGCCAGCTGAACACGACCAAGGCGGCCACGATAAGCCATATAGAAGGCCTATACAGGGCGGCAAGCAATATGAGGATTGGAAGCATGGGTAGAGAATAAACAATCTGAGCAAACCTCAACAAGACCTCGTCAACAATACCCCCAAAATAGCCTGCAACCACACCGTAAACAGAGCCTATAAACACGCTTAAAGCACTAGTAACCAATCCCACGATCAAAGCCCACCTAACACCATAGAGAAACCCCTGCCACAGGTCATGGCCCCTATCATCAGTGCCCAGAACACCATAACACGAACCACTCACAACAAGCCTCCGCGGCACAAAACTAAACACCGAGCCACCAGGCCCAACAACCCTAACCACCCACCTATACTCGCCCCTCAAGACACTAGACTCGCTGCCAGCCAAAACACCGCCAACATCGCTGCTAAACAGTGCACGAAACAGGTTAAGAGAAACTATTGGAGCATCAGCAAAAGATACCCCGAACCCCTGCTCCCTAAGAGAGGGAATCACATACCTCTGCACGAAAAACGCATTCTGAACAATACTATGCAGGCGGACAGCAAGGCCGGAAACATTCCCACTCCTCGACGAAACCCCCCCGAAAACCAGGCCTAGAGGGACACGCGAGCCGGGAGAAACAATATCCACCACGCTGCCATCGGGCCTCACCACAGCAAACCTGTCCACGTAGAAAGGGCCCCCGCGATAATACATGTCAGCCACCAGTATGACATCATTCGGCGGGGTATCCCCGGTAACCGGGAAGGAGGCGTTAATCCACACATGCAGCAGCCCATCCTCCCCCCTATCCACGGCGACAACGATGCTCGAACCAGGCTCGAACACGGTCTTAGTATACTTCTTCCCAGTGAACATGGAGGCCCAGCATGGAGGAACAGCCTTAGGATAGAACTTGAAGTACTCGTAATTATTCCAGTTGGCTATAACACTACTATCCCCCACAAGCGGGAAAGCCACGGCAATAAACACTAGTACCGCAAGCAGCACAAGCCCCACAACGCCTACACGGTCACGCCTATACTCTCTCCAAAACCATCTAAGAGACCTTGCAAGCCCCATCCACAACACCCACAGAGACTACCTTGCAGCCTCCACCCTCACCCTCGGGTCTAGGATAAAGTAGAGCAAGTCTATCACGAGAATAGCTATAATGAACACTACAGCCAACACATACGTGGTAGCCATAACAATCCTCGCCTCACCATTAAGCAGGGCAACCCAGTAGAGGAGGCCAGTACCAGGCCAGCCGAACACGGCCTCAGTTATTATGGCGCCGCCGAAGGAGCCCACCAAGGCCAACGCTACAGAAGTAACAATAGGAGGACTGCTCGTGCGAAGCACATGACCATAAATAATCCTCCTCTCAGGAAGCCCCCTGGCACGAGCAGCCTGCACGAAATCCTGGCTCAAAACCTCAGCCACAAGATTCCTCACAACATAAGTCCAGCCACCAAAGCTCACAAGAACAATTGTCGCGAGCGGCAGGCTCATGTAATACAGCCAGGTCTTCAACTTGTAGACAAAGAGGCCAAAACCGCTAACACCCTCCGGGACGCGTTGAAGAGCTATATACACGTCCTTCGCCTGAACGGGGAACCAGCCGAGATAAAAGGAGAATATGATCAAGAATATTATGCCGATCCACCATATGGGCAGACTCCACGAAACCATACCCATAACCGAGACAACCCTATCAGCAAGGCTTCCAGGCCTACGGGCAATCCTAACCCCAAGGAATATTCCTATAACAGTGTTGATCAACGTAGCAGTAGTGAACAGGATCATGGTATTACGCAAGGCAATCTTAACCTGCTCGCCAACATCAGTAGTGCCAAAATACTGGCCCCGCGAATGCCCAAAGTCGAAGGTGAGGCTCGACTTGATCAACGACAAAACCTCCCTCAACACATCCCTGTAAGTATTACCGGTCAACCCATACTTCCTCATAATCTCCTTCTTCAACTCCTCCAAAGCCTTCTGGAGCTTAACGGGATCCTTGTACTCCCTCTCAAAATACTTAGCCATGACAACAAACTCCTCCTCCACAAACCCCCTCTTCTCATGAATACTATAGGCGGCGAAAATGACCGAAATGAATAGTACAGCCACGATTAACGTTACGAAAGTGTTTATCAGCTTAGATACCAGAAACCTACCGATACCAGCCATGCCACTTCAACCCGTGAACACGACGCTGGAGGAGCAGGGAAGGAATAGGGGGAAAGGGCATGGAGAGCTGGGGAGGGAAACGAAAAACATGCCGTGTAGCCGGAGGGTTCTCTATCGTTTCTCCCCCTAGCGTCGCACAGCTATGACGGCTACGATTACCAGCACAACTATTATGATACCTGCCACAATAGCTAATGGGAAGCCTTTGCCAGCCCCGGTGACTGTAGCTGTTCTTGCTGCTGTGGCTGCAGCTGTTGTCTTGGCTGCTGCCGCCGTAGTGGTGGTTTTAGCTGTTGTTTCCGTAGTCTTGGCCGCCGTCTTTGTGGTAGTCTTAGTGGTCATCGTAGTAGTTGTTGGCGTTGTAGTCGTGGCTGCTGGCTTAGCGGCAGCCTTCGGGTTCACATAATAGTTGTTCTTCACTACCCTGAGTACTTCGCTCGGAAGATACCCCTGGGGCAGAGGATAGTCTTTGAATGCTGCAAGCTCGATCATGTTTGCTTTAGGATTATAGCTCTTA
>QNYQ01000045.1 GCA_003978665.1 Hyperthermus sp. | reverse complement strand
CTAGCAATGTATGAGCTGCGCAACGAGAAGCTTGCAGAGATAATGTCCAGTAGAAGGTTTAGGATCAGGGTGATTATGGCTGAGCTTTTTATGAGAGACCCCCTAGAGGAGGGCAGGATCACTATAGTGTCGTGGCGATGCGGGTCAGACGCCCTCCGCGGGGGCGGCGTCTATGAGTACGACAAGGAGAACCATTTGGTTAGGGTACATGCATACTCAGGTTACGGGATAACCAGTGGAGTATATGGGCTACATTACCGAGTCAACATTACTGTTCCCCGGGGTTCGCTATTAGTTCTAGGAGGTCACGGTTACGACTACTATACATGGAGGACAACGCGTGGCAAGTTCTTCTATATATACGAGGACAATAAGTACCGTGAAATGCTTAGTGAAGCGTTAAACCAGAAGCTCTGTAGCCCAGAAAGCTATGCATGCATAGCAGCGAGAGACCATAAGGGTAATCCAATGCCAGCAATATGTGTTCAAGCATACTGGCGCCGAGGAAGCCACCGGGTTTGGACGTTGTATCGGGCGCTAATACTGGCGCCACCTTAGTATCACCATATTCCTGTATGTAGGGATAAAACGCAGGGAGAACTCCATTTAAGCCCAATTGCATTCTTTCCCTACAGCTACAGCTGCAGCCACATAATATTGCTGCCAGCCCTCCCTCGGTGCATCACCTTTACGAGATTAATGTCATCTTAGACTTCAATAGTACTCTGTTGAAATAGGTCCGGGCATCTCAAACATTTAAACAATAAACTTATGGAACATATATCCTTAAGCGTAATTTTTAGCATAAGTCGTTCTCTATTGTACGTGTACGCCTAAACAACATTTTAATCCTGCATAGCATACGTGCATGCAGCATAGGTGAATGATAAAACAGTAGGCGACTATAGTAGATCCTACACATCATGTTATACATAAGTATTAAGCTCTATCTCACTTGCCATCTTCTTAAGACGCTCAGCTATATGTCTTAGTGCCTTTGAAAGAACCTTCCTGTTGTCATAGGATTCGACTATGCTTCTAAGCTCGCTTCTATTCATTCTCTTCATTTGACGGGCAAATCTAGTAATGTTAGGTATGGCTCTCACCACATTATCCACAATAGTTATATCAGCAGTCATAGCTGTGCGACTCAACGGATTCAAGTCTATAGCTATCACGAGCTTCCCCATATCCTTTAATGCCTTGGTTCGGTCTCCATCCTCGAGAGGAACCATTACAGTGTCGGCCACGTATATGCCGTGGGGGCTCACTTTTCCCCTGGCGTGATGGATCCCTGGTATTGAGGCTGTTGCATCATAGACGCCGAGCACCTTCTCAGCACCGTGCTTGTAGAGTACCTGGGCTATTCTCTTGGCTCTCTCCTCCGTCCTGTAGAATAGGTTAACCTCAAGAAGTGCTCCAACCTCGTGTGCAAGAGCAACTATGCTCTCAGCAGCTAGTGCAGCAGTATTCCCATTCACCGATATGACTGGGCGCTTAGCTGAGAGGAGCGCGGCGGCTGCAGCCCTCTCAGCTTCAAGGGCAAAGTCCTCGCTTCTCTCACCTATAAGGTAGTCAAAGCACTCACCGCGTCCATGCGCAAGCAACCCCTCGGTGACGACTATGCCCTCACGCCACCCTTTAACCAGCAGCTCACGTAACAATAGGCTCTCATACCTGGGGTGGCTGCGGGGAATGATAATATCAATATCCTCCTGCAACACCGTCCCCTGAGAAAGACGCCTCAGCGGCCTCTAAAACGCATTAAGGGCCCAGCCTTAGGTTAAAGCCAGTTTAACCCCGAAAAGCTCTCTCACAAGCTGCCTTACAATGGTTATCCTCTGTATATCATTGGTTCCCTCATAAATCGTGGTTATAAGTGCATCACGCAAATACCTCTCCACGCCAGTCTCAGCATCTAAGCCAACTCCTCCATGAACCTTTATAGCCATGTTCGCAACCTCCTCGGCAACTTCTGTGGCAAAAGTCTTGGCTATACTCGCTGCGATAACGAACCTCCTATCACCCCTGTCAGCAAGCGACGCAGCCCAGTAAGTTAGTAGCCTGGCAGCCTCAATCTTCGTAAGCATGTCAGCTATCTTAAACGCTACCCCCTCAAAAGATATGAGAGGCCTCTCGAACGCCCTCCTCTGGACAGAATAGTTGAGCGCCTTCTCGAAGGCCCCCTGTGCTATACCAACACCCTGCGCCGCAATACCCACCCTTGTGTGGTCATAAGTGGTAACAATAACTTTAAACCCCTGGTCAACCTCTCCCACTACGTTCTCAGCGGGAACCTTAACCTCATCAAGAATGACTTCATGAGGCCTCTCACCCCTAAGCCCTATAACATTAAACCTCTGGCCTATCTTCAACCCAGGCATATCCCTCTCAACAATGAACACTGTTATACCCCACCACCGCTTGTTCTCCAATGGTGCACTAGTCCGCGCTGATACCACGAAGTAGTCAGCCTTATCACTTCCAGTAATGAATATCTTCCTCCCAGTTAGCACATAGTGGTCGTTAACCCTCTTAGCCCTCGTCTGTATACCAGCAACATCGCTCCCGCAGCAGGGCTCAGTGTTAGCGTGGGCAGCAAACTTCTCCCCCCGCGCAACCGGGGTAACGTAGCTTCTCTTCTGCTCCTCAGTGCCGTAGAGCAGTATTGGAGTAGTGAATAATGCTCTAACAGCTATGGCTGTTCCAAGTGCTGGGCTAACCCTGCTCAACTCCTCCATAAGTATAGCCTCCATAAGATGGCCTCCACCCTGGCCCCCATACTCCTCGGGCACACCCACACCAAACAAGCCCATCTGCTTGGCCTTCTCGAGCACATCCTCAGGAACCCTATCCTCCCTCTCAATATCCATGGCAACAGGCTCAACATACTGTTCCACAAAACTCCTAACAGACTTGCGGAAAAGCTCATGCTCCTCGGTTAGCTCGACCCTAAAGTCCACAATACTGTTAAAAGGCATCACCAACTACACCGCCCCCTCCTTCTAAGCCACACAGCAGAAGTGAAGCCCCAAAACCCAGAAGTCTAGTCCTCCACTGGCACAAGCTGATAGGTTAAATAGTTCTCCGGCAGCCTCCTAACAACCCTCAAGACAACCTTCATTCCCACCCTGAGCCTGCGAGGATCATTCTCGCTCAACCATGCCAGCACGTTAACTCCCGGAGGAAAGCGCGCAACACCCACAGCATAGTCGTCATAATGAGCAAAGCTAGCAGGCTTAGTATAAATGACAGTATACGTTAACAGCGTACCTTCACCCTTCACCTCCACCCACTCCATATCACTCCTCCTACAACGCGGGCAATCAGCCTGTGGCGGAAAATAGAGTGTTCCACAATGCTTGCACCTAGTAGCGTAAACCTTGCCCTCGGCCAACCCCTCAAAAAACCTCCTCAGCCTATCGATACTGATCGTGTAGCGTAGCCTCAGCTCCCTCTGACTAAACCATAAGCGAGAACTTGTACGCCTCTCCTCTATGACGGGCAGCCCCACAGCTTCCTTAACCTTATTCACGGCGTCATCCATACGCCTAATATACTCCTCAATTTCACTCCTCTGACTCATCACACCAAACCCCAGGCTCCAGTCCCCCTAGACGGGAATACTAAAAGAGTAATGTCTCCCTGCCTCGCGCTAGGAGACGAGGTAATGCCGGCAGCCTAAGCTAAGGAGAACGCACTGGTCTAGCAAACGCTCCACAACCCTGTGGCGGGCGTGAACTAGATTCTCAGCCCTAGCCTCTTCCTAGCCTCCTCGTAGCCCAATACCACCATGTGGCTCACGGCAAATATGCCCATGACGTCAACCAGGCCTAGAGGCGCTAGTTTGAATAGGGGGGCTAGCATTGTAACAGCCAACGCCGCCAACAATGCCCCTACCATGTAGCCGAAAAGCCATGGCTTATTCTTCACGAGAGCCCTGAGGTCTAGGGAGGACTCGTTAAGCCTCCTCAAAGCCATGCTTTGTGCTAGCTCAGCATCCATGAGGGCTAGAAAAGCTGCAGCTCTACCCAGCTCAACATCGTGAAGTGCATAAAGGTGGTAGAAGCCCAGGGTCAACAAAACTTCAACAATGCTTAGCAGCGTAAGATACTTGAACTGAGCCCTTCCGAGAACGGGTTCTCTCCTCCCTCTAGGAGGCCTCTTCATGACATCGGGTTCAGCCTCTTCAAAAGCTAAGCCTATGGCGGGAAATGCATCCGTTACTACGTTCAGCCACAACAACATTGGCGCGCTGAATATTATTCCTATCCCTCGGAGCGATGCATAGAGCACTGTCACTACCTCCGCGAGGTTGGCTGATAAAAGGTATAGTGTTGTCCTCTTCACGTTATCGAAGCTCCTCCTCCCCTCCTCTATTGCAGCTATTATGGAGGCAAAATTATCGTCCAGCAACACTATGTCGGCAGCCTCCTTCGCAACCTCGGTCCCCCTAACCCCCATGGCAACTCCTATATCAGCTAGCTTAAGAGCGGGCGCATCATTGACTCCATCACCGGTAACGGCCACTACATAGCCCATCTCACGATAAGCCTCTACAATTCTAGCCTTATGCTCCGGCGTGACCCTGGCGTATACGATTGCATCCCTAGCAGCCTCCAAAAGCTCCTCCTTCCCCATCCTCTCTATATCCCAGCCGGTCACTGTTTTGCCCGAGGGAAGCCCTATCATCCTAGCTACCGCCTGCGCCGTGGAAGGATGATCACCAGTAACCATTACCACTCTTATCCCCGCCTCAATGGCCTTCCTCACGGCCTCGGGAACTTCCGGGCGTGGGGGATCTATTAGGGAGAGTAAAGCTAGGAAGGTGAGCCCGGACTCTAGCTCTGAATCAGCCATGCCCCGGGCCTCGTCAGCACTAATTCTACGGTACGCCAGGGCTATTACACGAAACCCCTTGCCAGCCTCCTCCTCTACAAGCTTTAGCAGAGCATCCCTACTGTCGCCGTCCATGGGGTGGCTGTTACCTCTGGTATCCATGTAGCTTACGGATCTCTCAATAATGACCTCTGGTGCCCCCTTAGACAGTACTAGCGTCTCCCTGCCACTCTCCACCACCACCGTCATCATTTTCCTCTCACTGCTGAATCCTACCTCCCTAATTCTCCGGTAATCCCTCCTGACCATCATGAGGTTAAGCCCCATCCTCTCAGCAAACACTAGGAGAGAAGCCTCCAGAGGGTCCCCCTGCACTCTTCCATCAACAAGCTCGGCGTTATTGTTCAATGCAGCAGTCAATGCAACTAGCCTGGCCCACGCAGAATCCTTCACCGATAGCCTTGCTCCCCCACACTCTACATGGCCCCCGCCACCATAACCCTCCCCACGGACTACGCACTCCTCACCAGCAGCAGAGAGGACGCGCTTAACAGTCATCTCGTTCATGGTAAGAGTCCCCGTCTTGTCTGTCGCGATTACGTTGGCAGAGCCCAAGGCTTCCACGGCGGCAAGCCTTCGCACTAGCGCATTCCTCCGAGCCATGTTCCATGCAGCTATGGAGAACGTTATGGTAACCACTGCAGGCAAGCCTTCGGGCACTGCTGCGACAGCTAAAGCGATGCTGGCTAGTATGAGGTCTAGTAGCCCGGCCTCGCTCAGTAATAGGCCTATGGCAAGATTTAATATAGCTATAACGGTAACAATTATAGCTATCCTCTTTGCAAGCCTATCAAGCTCTTCCTGGAAGGGTGTCCTCACCCTCTCAGACTGCTCCATGATCCTCGCTATTCTACCAATATAAGTGTTAATGCCTGTAGCCGTTACTATCGCTTTCGCCGAGCCCCTGGTGACGTATGTGCCGGAGAAAACCATGTTCAGCCTCTCACTCACCAAAGCATTCTCCGCTACAACAACCCCAGCCTCCTTATGGACGGGCATACTCTCCCCGGTCAGCATTGACTCGTCAACGTAAAGATCCCTGGTTTCAACGAGTCTCGCATCAGCAGGGACGCGATCTCCCTCACTCAATAACACAACGTCGCCTGGCACAAGGTTCTCGCTGGGGATTATGGCCACTTTTCCATCTCTCAGCACCCTAGCCTTAGGCGAGGCCAGCCTCTTCAACCCCTCAAGTATGCGCTCGGCCCTATACTCCTGCAAGGCACCTACAAAAGCCATGAACACTATTATAACTATAATCAGCGCCGCATCAGTAACCTCGCCCACATAGAGGCTGAACAGGGCAGCAGCAAGGAGAAGCACGATAAACAGGTTCTCGAACTGCTCCATGATGATCCTAAACAGGCTACGGCCCCTCTGAATCCTCAGCTCATTACTGCCACAGCGCCTGAGCCTTAGCTCAGCCTCCCCCCAAGATAACCCACGGTCTATGTCTGAGCCTAATAGTTCAGCAACCCTTTCAGCACTAACCGCGTGCGCATTCTCAACACCACACCTAAAGCTCGCCTTCCCCCCTTCCATGCTGGTAGTGCTCGTAGCCACCTAGTTCTCCCTCCCTTTTTAGGAGCGGCGAGAGGGATGAGGCCACAATGTGGGCGGTATATAGGGGCTCAGGTTGGCGGGTAAACCTCTGAAGACTGCATAGTAGACTCCACGCCCTCCCCCTCTCAACCCCATATGCTGCGGCATAGAGGCTGCCCCGGCTGCACTCCACCCTAAATAAGTCACTCCACACTCTCCGAAGAACCTCTATTCTCCACTGATGGTTCGAGAAGAGCTTCATCAAAGCTCTCTCGGCGGCGCCAGCGTTTGGCGGGTAAAGCAGCACGACGATAACGGGTATACCCGTATCCTCCCAGACCCTCCATGGGACAGCTATGTTGAACCCGGCAAACACGACCGTGTCAAGAAGCACTACATCCAAGGCGAAGCCATCACTCAATGCGCTCCTAATAAGCTCCACGATCACGGCTGTTGCGTCACTACCGTCAACAGTAATGGGGGCGGCGTAGAAGCTGCAGGGGCAAAATACCTCCTCCCTCTCACAATGAACGCTAAGCACGGCTACGGTCTTGCTCCACCCCCGCTTAAAGAAGCCGTCGTCAACGCCTCCATAGCAGGCCACGAGCATACCCCTCTTTTCCCTGGGGTCTTTGCGGGATCCTTCAAATCTTTAAGTCTTAGGCCGCACGGGAGCCTCTAGGCTCAAGTCCAGCTAATACTCTGGAAGCCTAATGCTACTTGGAGTGCTCTAGCTGGGGCTCAGGAGGGTAGGCCCCCACTTCTAGTGGAGATTATGCCTTCCAGCAGGCACTGTTGAGGGCTTTCCGGCCAGTGGCCTAAGTAATGTCTAAGAAGGGTGGCGTCACGCGCTGTATTGCGGGGCAAGTGCATGGTACGTGTGGCCGTGCTAGGGGCCTCTGGCTACACTGGAGGCGAGTTACTCAGGATACTGGCCCTCCATCCCGAGGCCGAGGTGGTTGCTGCCACATCCAGAGAGTATGCAGGGAAGCCGATCCATTTCGTACACTTCAACCTAAGAGGATGGCTTCGAGGCCTAAGATTCACCGCATTCAACCTGGACGATATACTTCGAAGAGACCCCGACACAGTATTCTCTGCACTACCCCACGGCGTAGGCGTGGAGACGACACGCCAGCTGTATGAGGCAGGAGTCCAGGTGGTTGACCTCAGCGCGGACTATAGGCTCAAGGACCCGGAAGCCTATGTCCGCTGGTATGGCTGGGAACACCCCTACCCGGACCTGCTCGAGAAGGCGATATACGGGCTACCGGAGCTTCACCGCGAGGAGCTGGCTGGGGCGAGGCTTATAGCAAGCCCAGGGTGTAATGCGACGGCAGCAATACTTTCCATAGCGCCGCTTGTGAAGGAGGAGTTGATAGACACCTCTAGGATACTCGTCGACGTGAAGGTGGGCAGCAGCGAGGGGGGAAGTAAACCGACCCGTGGAAGCCATCATCCAGAGAGAGAGAACGCGATCCGCCCCTACGAGCCCCACGGGCATAGGCATGCTGCTGAGGCCGAGCAGGAGCTCTCAAGGCTTGCAGGCAAGCCGGTAAAGGTCTCGCTAGTACCTCATGCTGTCTCCTCGATAAGAGGCGCGCTGGCAAGCACTCACGCATGGGTGTTGAGGGAGACGGGGAGCCAAGAACTGTTGAGGATCTATACGTCATTCTACAAGGACTCGAAATTCGTGAGAATAGTGTACGGCACACCTCCAGGCTACCCCGACCCAAAATACGTTGTAGGCAGCAACTATGCCGATGTAGGCTTCGCATACGAGGACAGGGTTGGAAGGCTCACAGGGTTTGCGGCAATAGACAACCTCATACGGGGAGCGGCAGGCCAGGCCGTTCAAGCCTGGAACATAAGCAGGGGAATGAGAGAGGAGCTCGGACTAGATTACCCCCCTCTAAAGCCACTGTAAGGCCCGGGGCAGCCTAGAGAGGGGCCTAGTCATGGCCTTGATCGTTGTCAAGGCGGGTGGAAGAGCTCTAACAGAGAACATGGAGAAGATAGTTACCTCCATTGCTGAGGCATCAAAAAACCACCGTATAATACTGGTTCATGGGGGAGGAGAACTAGTTACAGAGTACTCGAAGAGGCTTGGGATAGAGCCGAGGTTCGTTACAAGCCCGCAGGGGGTTAGAAGCAGGTACACTACAAGAGAGGAGCTCGAAGTCTTCGTCATGGCCCTTGGAGGATTACTCAACAAGAAGCTGGCAGTAATGCTCGCACGCCATGGAGCGAAACCCATAGGGCTCACGGGCATAGACGGGTTCGCGCTGCTAGCCAAGAGGAGAAAACGGATCGTGATAGTGGACGAGAAAACAAGGAGGAGACGGGTAATACCGGGCGGCTACACTGGAAAAGTCGTGGGCGTAAACAACCAGCTACTACGCGACCTACTCGACGACGGCTACACGCCCGTAATAGCCCCAATAGCATACGACCCCGAGGAGGCAACACTCCTCAACGTAGACGGGGACCAGGCAGCAGCACGAATAGCAGCAAGCCTCCGCGCAAACGCACTAATAATACTAACAGACGTAGACGGCCTAATAGTAGATGGAAAGCTAGTAAACAAGCTCACACTAAGCCAAGCCATAAGACTCGTCGAGGAAGGCAAGATAGGCCCCGGAATGAACAGGAAGATAATAGAGGTGGCGCGGGCGGTGGAAGAGGGAGTAGAGTACGCAGTAATAACCAACGCCTCCCACAACAACCCAGTAGCCGAAGGCCTAAAGGGAAGGGGCACAGTACTCACAATGGGCTAGCGAGAAAAAGAAACATCCTACTTCCTCTTACCCTTCCCAGCCTTCTGCCTCTGCTGCCTCCCTCTAGAAGCCGCGCTCTCCTCTTTCACAATGAAGAGGCTAGTACGCTGCCTACCACCCATACAGACCCCCAAGACAGAAGGGGGAGACCCGGGACACGAGTAGGGTTATAATTTAGTTGCTGCTACGCCCAATAGCGTAGAGGAGCCCTATAACCCCCATGACGAGTTTGCCGAGTACCGAAGGACAAGAATCTTAGATCCCCTCATTTAGCGTCAGTGGTGGATGAGGAATACACCTTCTGCCGAGGGGTTCCCCGAAACCCCCTTCAGGGGGAGCCTTCAGGCTTGCAGGGCGGCGTGTAGAGGGTCAGCTCCGGGTTAGTCATCACCCTGCATGGCCGCTCCTCAGCGTTTGCACCCCTCCTCCTCCCCTCACCATGCCGGGAGAAGGCTTCGGGGTCTCCTCTATTAGGGGTTATCTCTCCAGGAGGCTCGCATGGGAAGGGGTGGCAGGGCTCTCATGGTGAAGGTTTTTAAATGCTTGTTCTGCGAGAGCTGCTGCCTATTTGAGCGCGAGAGTGAGATGCCTACTGTTTTTCCGTGGGAGAAGAGGCTCCTTGAAGAATATAGTGAGGGGAACGCTGCTAGGCTAGCATTTAAGCCCATACTGGTCTACCGTGATGGCGAAGGGAACTGTGTCATCGTGTTGTATAGATGGCTGATTAATGGCTACTGCCCCTTCTATGATAGGGGCACTGGAAAATGTAAGATCCACGACTCCAAACCCTTAGCATGCCGCATGTATCCCTTGATCCTGGAGCTGCCCAGCGGCAGGCTGCTTGCATCCCAGAAGTGTGAATGGGTTAGGAGGCAAGGTAGTAGGCTGCTTCACATGCTCTCCAAACACCCAGAGCTTATACCAAGGGTCTTTCCCAGCGAGTTTAAGGCGGTGAGAGAGGTCTTCACGGAAATAAATAATATATCGAGGTTCCTGGAGGAGCGTGGCATGCAGAGAGTTGACAGCGTGGATTCATGCAACAAGGTTTTTGACGTAGACGACTACATGGCCAGGTTCGGGTGATCATGCTTGGGTAGTGCTAGGAGAGTTTTGAGAGTATTCTTCAGCACGTACTATGAGGAGGCCGCCCAGTCTGCTATAAAAGCACTTGAAAACCTATGCTCATGCAGGCCCCGGGTTTCACGGTCCAAGGTCATAAGCGAACTATACTATGTCGAGCTGCCATTAGACAGCGTGGCATCAGGCAATAATGTAGACGCAGCTGTCGAGAAGGTTTCACGCATCGTGAAAGGCGCCCACGAAAGCATATTCGGCGTGAAGGTCTACGCTGTAGTTATTTAACGGTCATCCGGTTGATCCATCCCCATTGGCCCAGTCGGCTTATCGGGCCTTTTCCCCAATCATCCCGCCCCCTCTTCATTCAGAGGCGCCGCCCGCTCCTACACTCGTCGATTCTCCTTCTAAGAATATTTCTTACCAGGCTCTTTGCTATCCTATACGCTTTCGGGTGAATCTCAACCTCTATCCTAGCACCGTCCGCCAACACGAGGACCAGCCTAGGCCAATCATCCCCTCTTCCAGCCGCTTCCCCCTCCCTCCCCTCTATGCCTCTTGGCTTTAACAGTTGGTAGTCGGAGACGCTACAGTAATCTATCCTGGTTACCCTCTCCATAGTCCTCCTTCTCCTAGCCTTAACCAGCTTGTATAGTAGCAGGTCTTGTCTCCTCTGTAAGCCTGTTACGGGCCTCCCCTTCTCCCAGTACTCGCCTAGGTAGATGAGCTCGATGTAGTGTTCCCCGAACACTATGTCGTAGTGCTCTACATCCAGCCCCCTACGCATCCTGACACTGTACAGTACGTTGCTCTTACTCATACCATACCCCTCTATACTTGAAAGAGTGAGGTAAATAAAAAGGGGCCTTCGCTCCCGCCTACCTATAGAGCTTGGGGATACTTGCAGCATGAGTGAAGACAGGGATCTATCCGCCTACCTGGCTGAGGGTTTAGGAGCGGGTGAGGCGAGGGATGCGCTGGAGGAGAGGGTTCTGAAAACCTATGGTTATATCCTTGAGGATAGTTTTAAGCCTGTGAGGAACCCGGATAGAATGGTGGAAGAGCTTATTGAGCGCTACAAGCTGATCGTTGACAGGAAGATCGTAACACTTGTAATGGCTGCCTTCCTCACGGGTAGGCCGGTACTCTTCGAGGGCCCCCCGGGAACGGGCAAGACGGAGATCGGTGAGGCAATACTTTCTCTGTGGGCGGGAAAACCAGCCTTCGTGATCCCCTGCAGCGAGAACTACAACGAGTATCGTGTAATAGGTGACTTCCACCCATTAATGGCTCTTAGACACGGCTTCTCCGAGGAGAGTTTTGTGCCTAGACCCCTCCTCGCAGCATTAATACTCGATGCGGGAGTGCTCGTTGACGAGATTAGGAGGAGTAGTGAGGAATTCCAGAACATGCTCCTCGACATTATAGATAAGAGGAGGATTATCGTACCGGAGCTGAAGAGGGTTTTCAGGGCACGGGGAGAAGGCTTCCAGGTAATATTCACCAGCAACCCCGAGGATTATGGCCAGGTGGAGTTGAGCGACGCGTTTCTAAGAAGGGTCGTGAGAGTCCGCTTCTCCTACCCCCCGCCGGAACTGGAGCATAAGATTATCAAAATTAGGTATGACTCAGGTGTTGAGATAAGTGACGGGCTTGTAAAGAAGATGATTGACGTGGCCAGTTTGCTCCGCAAGAGGAGAGTAATTTATAGGCCGGGCACGGCCGACATAGTCCTATGGGCCCGGATTGCTGGCAGGCTTGCCAGGCTTCGTGGACACAGTGTTGTTGAGGTTAGGGATGTTATCGATGCTGCGCAGATAGTGTTGTATAAGAGGATTGAAGAGGAAGAGGTCGTCGATGAGGCCCTCGCAAAAGTATTTGGAGTGTAACGCCTCAGTACACCGTGAAAGCCTCATAGATGTAGCGGTTAGAGTGTCGCGCATCGCCTCAAGCAAGGGAGTCAAGATACCATTGTCAAGCCTTATCAACGCCATAGAGATCGCTTCAGCCTACCTGGACCTGGCGGCTGCCGAGTCGCTGAGCCTTGAGGAGCTCGTGCTCGTATTCTCATCAGCCATATCACTACGCCCAAGGGGAGAGGAGGCGCTGGTAGAGGCTATAATCGAGACAGTATGCGGTAGGTCGGCGAGAGAAGGCGATGAAGTGTTTAGGCATATTGTTGAGGACTTGAAAAGAACAGGGTCACGGTTCGGCAGCAGGGTGGCCGAGAGAGATGCGCTGAGAATGAGCAGGGAAGGCTATGTTAGGCTCCGACTCCTAGGAATCATAAAGGGTGGAAGAGAAGGCGGCTACGTTGTTGGGAGAGAGAGGGCTAAAAGGATAGCCTCAGAGATCGCCAGGAGGTTCGGCAGCTACAATGAAGCCTTTAGAGAACTATTCACGAAGGGTGGATGGCGCAGGATAATAAGATACTTGGACAACGACACGATACGCTACATGCCCCTCCAGTCACTATCCCTCACAGACCTGGTCTCCCTCTACAAGACGCTGAAGACGAGGCGTGCGCGAAGCATAGTTGCTGCAGTAGTGGCGGAGAAGGTCAGGAGCGGTAGGGGAGTGAATAGGGGTAATGCGGGAGAAGCAGCAGAGATCCTGGTAGGCCACGGGCTCATTGACGAGAAGACTGCAGAAAACCTGCTTAGAGCCGAGCCTAGAACAGCACGCATACTCAATAGGAGGATGGAGTCGAAACTCCTGCTTAAGATAGCAGGCAGGTTGAAGCCCACTAATCCCTCACTGGCAGCTGAGATAGCCTCCTCAGCCCTCGGCCTACGCGGCCATAAGGCATTAGCATTCCGTGAAGCATTCCTACACGGCACCGGGGCGGGCGGCGAGGATCACGTTGAAGCCTACCGTGTATACAGTATGGTGAAGAATAGCCTGTTAAAGTTCCTGGAGACGGGGAACGAAGGCTACATAGACATGGCTATCCACGCCCTAAACACTGCAAGGATCAACAACGACAACATGCCCGCTGACATAGCCCTCTTCCTGACCAGAGCAGCCAAGACGCTGGAAGAGGGCGGGGATCTTATAGCGGTAGCTGACCTGCTTGCAGCCTCACGCAGCATAGACGCATACGAGGTGTTCAAGGCCCTCTACAACACCTATAGGACATCCATAGGCGATGAAGCTTCACGCGTAGCGTTGAGGCTAATGCAGAGACTGTGGAACATGCTCGTGAGAGGTGTTAGAGCGAGAATAATTAGGAGAATTGTCAACGGCCCCGAGGGAGAGAGGATAGACACGAGAGCCTCACTATACAACATGCTACGCCTACAGCCCCCCTTCACAGTGTTTTCAAAGTACAGGAGGACGGGGGGCATAGTGCTCGTAGTAGACAAGAGCGCAAGCATGAAAAGATACGCTTTCGACACCCTTATAGCAGCAGCGGCTCTCGCCCCCCTCATAAAGAGGCTAGTACTCTTCGACTCAACCGTAACAGTCTTCGAGGGCCCACGCATACTCAGGAGAAAACCCTTAGAGATAGTCAACACGATCCTATCAACAACATTCAACGGGTACACAGACATAATAGCCGCCGTCAAACACGCAGTCCAAGGCCTCCCCCCAGGCAAGCTCATAATAGTAACAGACTACGAGCAAACCATACCCCGCCCCGAGGACCCCGGGGAAGTCCTAGAGGAGATAGGAGAGAGGGGGTGGAGAATCCACCTTTTCACATTCAGCTCGACGCCGGGCAGGGAACTGAAAGGAATAAGAGTGTACAGAGTCGCCGAAGCCAAGGAGATAATAGACACGCTAACCAAAATATCCCTCCGAGAATAACCGAAGCCGCCACCGCGGCACAGCAGCCAGCCACCCCAGAAGGCCGCACCCACAACACCATTCACCAACACTCAACGAGAGCCCCCTCCCCCTCTCAGCAATCCCCAGCCTGAGGCTACGTTCGGATAGGGGAGGAGCGCGAGAGAGGCTTGAAAAGTGAGAGAATCGCCGCGTCACGGGGTATCCCGTGGGTCATCCCCCAACCGGTACCACGGAACCCTACTCCGCGGCGGTTATTCTCCATGGAGTACTAATGGATTTGAAC
>QNYQ01000010.1 GCA_003978665.1 Hyperthermus sp. | reverse complement strand
GTAGCTGGCTTGATGGCCTCCACGGTATCTAAAAGTTTCATCCACTCTACTAGGGTATCGTAGCCTTCTCCCACAACCTCAGCCCTTGATGCACTGCCACCTCGTATACATAGCTCAGCCTCCCTAGAAGAAGGAAAGAACGTGAATCCCCTCTCGCCTCTGACCAGCACACTCATCCCAGACTCTATTTCAAATCCACTGCCATATACAGAACCCTCCTTAACTTCAACGCTAGCTGGACCAGCAACCCATAAACCCTTTCCCTCACTAACCTTAACACACCTCAAGCCCCCACCCCGAGTACCCTAAAGCGCTCCCATACCTGCAAGAGGTCTTAAGCTGCCTAATGGTGTTGAATTCTAGAGATTTTACGTCTATATCTCTCAATAAAAAGGATGATGCAAGCATAACCGCCATTTTCCTGTCGAACCACAATGTATCCCCCAAGTAAAGCTTCAAAACCTCTTTATGGATCACCGACTACCACGCGGCTGATGTCAGGAATGCCAGTAAGTGAAAAGAGCTGGAGAGGAGTTCATGAAAAGCTACACCTCCTCTTCACAAATCATGCTAGGGTAAGGATGGGTGAGCGTGGCATAACTGAGGACGACGTTAGACAAGCCCTTCTCGATCCAGTGCAGATAGTGTATGACCGTGCGAAGGACGTGTACTTGATTCTAGGAAGCAACAACGTAGCCATAGTATTGTCGTTTAGGGCACCACTTATTGAAGTGGTGACTGTTTTGCGTAGAAGGGAGTATGAGGCTTTAGTGCAGAGGCTCAGTAGAAGAAGATATCGCATTGTATTGTGACCTAGGATTCGAAATACACAAGTATTTTTGAGCTTCTGGACCAGTGTTATCAGACATGCTTGTAACCAATATTAGAGTGTTACCTTCGCTATCTTCGCTCCGGTGGTAGCTTGAAACACGGTCTAAGACTAAGCCTCTCCCTCATCCTCTTAGCAGCCATCCTAGCTATATCAGCATCGGCGGCAAGCTTTACAGTGGTACTGGACAAGGAGAGCTATAGTTACGGGGATACAGTTACGGTAAAGGTTGAAGGCATACTTCCATGTGACCTAGCAACATTGAAGGTTGTATCCCCAGAGAGGGAGGACGTAAAAGTGCTGCTTGTCAGTAGGAGCGACCTACTGGAGGGCGTTAAAATCAAAATACCGAGCATTCCAGTTGACGGCTGGGTTGCGGGCACTTATCGTGTTGACGTCGTATGTGGCTCTGAAAGGGCCTCGGCCACTTTCGAGCTTAAAGCCAGGCCTCCTCCGCCTCCCAAGCCGCGTTTGCCGATAGTACATGTGACCGTAGTGGAGGAGGAGTCAGGTAGACCAATACCCAAGGCTGTGGTTGTAGCTTACACTGTCGAGGGCAAGGTAACTGACGTTAAGGAAACCAATTACGAGGGTAAGGCGGCTCTCTCAGTGAGGAAAACTACTATGACTATTGTCGCGCGTGCAGCAGGCTATTACATTTCAGAACGTAGAGTTAATGTAAATGGCTCTAGTATTGACGTAACGTTAAAGCTTAAGAGAATAGAGAGGATCGATGTGCTGGAGCAGAGGCTTGACCAGGTTGCAATGAAAGTTAACACTCTCTCTGACAGGGTAGAGGAGGCGTATGGCAAGGTGGTTCTTATCGATACAAAACTCATAGCTCTTACAAAACAGCTACAGAGTTTGGCCACAAAGCTCAACAACATGGAGGAGGTAATGAAAGACATAGAGTGCAGGGTAAAGGCGTTAGAGGAGGCTGTAAAGAGTCTCATCGATAAGGTGTTCGGAGGCTAAAACGGGCTATAGCCTTCTCTAATCCACTTGGCGGCTTCAAGTGCATGATAGGTTATTATAACATCTGCCCCGGCTCTTTTTATAGCGGTGAGGATCTCGAAGACCACCATCTTCTCGTCTATCCATCCCTTTTCAGCAGCAGCCTTTACAAGACTATACTCGCCGCTAACATTATAGGCTGCAAGAGGATACTCCGGGAAGCTACTCTTTATCAGTCTTATCACGTCAAGGTATGCTAGCGCGGGCTTAACCATCAGCATGTCGGCCCCCTCCTCTACGTCTAAAGATGCCTCTTTCAATGCTTCGAGAGCATTGCGCGGATCCATCTGATAGCTTCTCCTATCCCCAAAGCGAGGAGCGCTTCCAGCAGCTTCTCGGAAAGGCCCATAGAAACCGCTAGCATATTTCACAGCATAGCTGAGTATCCCAGTGTCGGTATAGCCTTCCTTGTCTAATGCTTCTCTTATAGCCTTAACCATGCCGTCCATCATCCCCGAAGGAGCCACGAAATCGGCCCCTGCCTCAGCATGGACAACAGCCATCCTGGCTATAATACTCAGTGTGGAATCATTATCTATTATCTTCCTACCATGCTTTTCAACGGGTATTCCACAATGCCCGTGGCTCGCGTAACCGCATATGCAGACGTCCGTGAAAATCGTAGGCTCCCATCCCAGCTCACGTCTTATCAGTTTCAGTGCTTGAGGGACGGGTCCTTGGGGATCATAGGCCCGGCGGGCATAGTGATCTTTAAGCTCGTCTGGAATGACCCCGAATAGCATGAATGCTTTAACTCCCTGATCCATAGCGTTTTGAATCACTTGGAGAATTTCCTGCACGGGATAGCGGTACTGGCCAGGCATAGACATTATTGGCTCTTTCTCCCCCTCATTTTTAACGAACAAAGGCATTATGAAGTCTTGCGGCGACAGCCTTGTCTCGGCAACTAAGTCCCTAATTGTTTTGGTTAATCTTAGCCTCCGCGGTCTAAGTAGAGGGTAATGGGTCATGTCCGGAAGCACCTCCTGGCGTTAAGGTTGCGCCGGGATGATTCGATACGTGGCTACGTGGAAATAAACGCTTATTTCTGCAAACTCTACTGCGAGTGCTCTGCCCTCTTGCAGCCTTACAGTAACTGGTAGTAGGCTTGATCTGGGAATTCTGCTTGACAAAAGTTTTTAGCCATTCTTTTGCTCGATCGTGGAAGTTATGGGGTACGATGAAGCCCATATATAAGTGTGTTGTATGTGGAGTTTTTACTGAAGAAAGCTTCCACTGTAATAGGCCAGCTAGACTCTTACTCAGTGGCGAGCAAAGGCTACGTTTGAGTAAGTTAATGTCTTTTCTGCTTAGGCATGGTGCTAATGAAGTAGGGCTTGCTCTCTCAGAAAATGGTTGGGTCAGTGTTAGAGAGCTTGCTAGGGCTATCAGAGAACGGTGGAGGAGCCGTGAGTATTATTCATGGCTTCAAGAAGAACATATCATAGCTGTCTCGCTTCTTGACCCCAAAGGCCGCTTTGAGCTTAGTTCTGACAGGAAGATGATAAGGGCATCCTACGGGCATACCATAAGAGTTTCTCTCGGCTACAAGCCTCTCAAGCCCACAGAGCTTCCACGCGTGCTTTACCATGGTACGCTGAGGGAAAACATTCCTTCAATACTCGAGAGGGGTATATTGCCTATGAGGAGAATATTTGTGCACTTGACTCCCAGCATTGATGTAGCATTAGAGGTTGGTTTAAGGCATGGAAGGGATGTAGTCATACTCGTTATCGAGCCTTCATGTTTGCTTAAGAAAGGTTTAAGCGTATATAAGGCTAGCAACATTATTTACTTAACTAAGCATGTGCCGCCTAGCTGCATACGAGAGGTACTAGGAAAGGATCGGGTGTCCCGGCAGTGGTCGAGGTAAAGGTTGACTTAAAGGGCATTCACGTGGTTACCACGGCGTCGACTAGAGGCATAGGATTCTATGTAGCTAGAGGACTAGCATTAATGGGCGCCAAGGTCGCGGTTACAGGGCGTGATGCTAGGAGGGTGAGGGATACTGTAAACGATTTGAGGAGTGAGGGTCTTGACGTATATGGCTTTGTTGTAGACTTGCTCTCGAAGAATGACCTGGAGACTCTGATAGAGCACGGTTGGAGTGTTGGAGGAAAAATAGATGCTATAGTATTTAACACTGGCAATGTTTCATGTGAGCCATGCTATCTTCATGAAGCACGTTATGATGACTGGGTAGAGGCTGCTCGAAGACACCTCATAGCTCCAGGCTACATAAGTAGCATCTATATCAGTAAGCTCTTAGCTGAAGGCGCAAAGGGAACTATAATATTTCTTTCCTCTGCAAGTGTTCGTGAACCCATGCCTCATTTCGTGCTAGCTGATACTGCAAGGGCAGGTCTAGTTCAACTCGCTAAGTCCATTGCGTTACGCTACTCGGATAAAGGCATTAGAGCCTACACGCTGCTCCTAGGCAGTTTTGACACGCCTGGAGCGAGGAAGAACATAAGGACTCTAGCTGAGAGGCAAGGCGTAAGGTTTGAAGATGCCTGGAAGAGGTGGGTCATTGAAGCCACTCCTTTACGGCGTGTTGCAACCCCTAGAGAACTAGCCCTGCTTGTAGCGCTTCTTATAAGCGGTGCTGTAGAATATATGACTGGTTCAACCATATTGTTTGATGGAGCCATGACAAAATGCTCCTTCTAGTACAAGCTTCATGTGGAGGAAAAAATCATCCTCGATCGGAAAACAAAACGTTAAAATGCTACAATTCCAGCTCCGTAAGCTTTCCTACAACATAGTCAGCGTTACATACCTGCCTCATCTCTCCAGCAACCCCCGTGAGCACGAGCACACTAGGAATATCAGCCCTTCTTGCAGCCTCTACATCGGTATCGCATCTATCCCCTATTGCTAGCGCTTCTTCCCTCCCAACACCCTTCTCTCTGAGAGCGGCTAGGAACATGTAGGGCTCGGGCTTTCCAGCAACTATTACAGGAGCCTGCGAGGTAGAAGAGACTATTGATGATACTATTGCCCCGGCACCGGGCACATCACCATTCTCGACGGGGACAACATTGTCCATATTGGCTACGGCTATTTTAGCACCACACCTCTTTACGGCAGTGTGCGCGGCTCGAAGTTTATGGTAATTGAAGCTGCGGTCAAGACCAACAACAACAAAATCTATAGGGCACCTAGCCCCATCCATAACATTCACTACACTATGGCCTTGTAGAACGAGCTCCTCCACAAGCCCCTCCTCACCTATAACCAGCACCCTCTGCGGCCCATATCTCTCGTAGAGAAGCCTGGCTAAGGCGTAGCCGCTAGTATATACGTCCTCCACGCTCACAGTATATCCAAGAATGGCTGAAAGCCTGTCAGCATATATTCTACGGCTTCGCGTAGAATTGTTGGTAACAAATACTATCGAGGCCCCCTTATCACGTGCACTTCGAAGCCACTCTACATTCTCCCTCACTATTCTACCACCGCGCCAGACAACGCCATCCAAATCCACGAGAAGTAGCTTAAATTTCAAATTTCATTGACACCTCTTGCATCAGCAAGCCGCCAAGAGACAATAACCTTATTGAAGTACCCCTCGGCCCCGAGAGATCCCCTAAAAAGCCCAGCGCCCTGGGAACGCTAAGGGGACTCCCGGGTATCGCCCGGCGGACAGCGCCGTATCGGCGCGTTACTGGGGGCGTAATGGATGAATCCGGGTATCCGGTCCTCCACAATCTCCTGCATTACGTCTACACAACTTGTGCTAGCACTCCCCTAGTCGGTTATTGCTATATATTCGGGAAGCCATGTTATAAGCTCCTCTATAATTTGGTCAGGGCTTTGTATTTCCTCAACCCTTTCTTCCTCGCCATGTATTATGCCTTGAATGGCGTGGATGAGGCTGGCCAATGTAAGTGTATATGATGCGTTCATTGCTCTTGAAAGAGCGTTTGCAGCGTTCACTATCCTCTCCCAGGCATTATCGCCCTCAACAACTATACAGAAATCATCAGGCTCTTCAAGGCCGAAATGACATACAATCACAGTTGCATCATCTATTTTCACCGAGCACACTCTTACTCCTCGGTACTCCTCGCAGCCTATTTCGCCCTGCTTGAAAAACCTATCATATATTTTCATTAGAGGCAGCTTGGATGTTGGCAGTCCCAGTATGGAACCTCTCAGTTTCAAGCCAGTAAGCGGCTTAAGCGCTTGATAGACTGTCTCGTATTTTACTGTAATCTGCATTGACACTATACGTTCCCCTCTCCACTACTTGAGATTACTCATAAGTCACTGTTAGGCCTTACTATAATCTGTGGTTCATCGTTCCCTTTTAAGGAGACTTTCTAAAAGGTATCGTTTAGCAATCTGCATGGTAAACCCTCTATTCTGACATCGTTCTCGGAGATTATTCTGAGTAGAGGGAGTTTCTCCCTAGCCTCTCTCAGCACGTCAAGATCTATTGGCGCCTCCCTATACTCCCATCTGGCTCCGAGCATGTGCGTCACTACTGCTGTGGGGTCGACAAGCATGCTCCTGCCAGTAAATAATTTGCCGTACTGGTTTACCAGGGCTATGTAGACGGTATTCTCGTTTGCCCTCGCTCTGGCAAGAAGCATTAGCTGTTCCTCCTTGAGATCACCCCTATACCATGCTGCGTGGACGCTGATAAGCTGGGCGCCGCAAAGTGCTTGCGCGCGGAATATCTCGGGAAACCTGAGTTCAAAGCATAGAGCAGCTCCGACCCTAACCCCTTTTACATTTACGACTGCTAGGGGTCTGTCACCCTTACAGAGTATTCTGGACTCATTGAATCCAAGCGCGTCGAAAAGGAAGCGTTTCCTGTAAATAACTCTTACCTTATCCTTCGGTGATACTGCAACAACACTACTGTAAAGGCACCCATTTTCTCCCCGCTCGATGACACCAGCCATAAATGCTGTGTTATATTCAAAAGCCATTACCCTGATTCCATGAAGAAAGCTATCATCTTCAACACTACTAACTCTGCTTCTGAGAACATCCAGAGGCATAGCTGGAGTTATATTAGAATACTCAGGAAGGAGTATTATATCGGCCTCGATCCTTGCACCTTCAAGGAGCCTTCTGAGCCTCTCCAAGCTCTCCTCAGGCCTTTTACCGGACTCGAACTGTACTATTCCAACCCTAATACCCGAACTGGCCACCTCAAAACCCTCTTGGAGCAAGGTGTAGGTACTCAGTTTTTATTAGGTACTTTCTAGGCGCTCAAGCTCCACACAGCATGGTGGTTGTCTCGCCCCCTCGGGGCAGCTATAATAGGGCTGTTGTTGCTGTTTCACTTCTTACGCTTCTCTCAGGCTGGGTAATACCTGCCGGAGCCTTCAACGTAGCTGCTGCACGAGGCCATTGTACGGCATGCCACATAACACCAGGAGGCCCCTTCCGCTATCCCGTAATCACCTCCAGTTCTCTTGACTTCCTCCGCTTAGCAGTAATCATTCCCGCCTTCTCGATGTCCATCATAGGCCTGGCCTCCCTGGTCGAGAAATGGGGGTATGGTGGCAAGAAGCCTCATTGGAACGTGACGCTAGCAGGAATAAAGCACTTTATAGTTTATAGTCTACTTCAGCGTAGAGTTGTAGCGACGTATTTCGGGGCGATAGTGCATGGTAGCATCTATGTCGGCTCGCTCCTCTCTCTAGCAGCAGGCCTAATTTACCTGCTTGAACCCAGCGCCACAAGATACCCTCTCGGCTCATCCTTTACGGTGTTTAGGCTCCTCTTAAGTATCGGTGGACTACTGCTTCTCGTGGGCTCTCTTGCAGCACTATTGAGAAGAATAGCATATTCTCCTACACAGACGATACAGTCGATGAGCACTGAGGACCTAATGGTACTCTTGTGGCTTATCATTGTGACACTTACAGGTGCTCTTCTCGATGCGGGAACAGCACTGGCTCATACAGCCAACACTATTCCATGGTGGGATCTATGGGGCCACCTCTTCTCAAGGCTCTTGGCAGGCATGAGCGTGCCAGAGTTCCTCACGTTCTACCGAAGCCTCCAAGTAACACACCTCGTCCTAACAGCTTTGACACTCTTAATGCTGGTCTACACCAAGCTATCACATATCATAATCGGGGGCATAGTAGGAGCTCTCTTTGCTAGACCCTCCCACCCCTCCGTACCCCCCTCTATCCCGGATATTGAGGATAGGATTGAGAAGGGTGAAGCCATAGGCGTAGTTAGGCTTATCGATACTACATGGAGGCAGCGAGTAGACTACTATTCGTGTGTACGTTGCTCTAGATGCCATAATGTATGTCCAGCCGTCGCTGTGGGCAGACCACTTTCCCCCATGCTTCTCATAAACAAGTTAAAGAACCTCATCGATAAAGGCGTGTGGAGAGAGGAGCTCATCCCAGTATATGTGGATCCTGATACTGTATGGAGTTGTGTAACATGCGGTGCATGCGTCTATTCCTGCCCACTGCTCATAAACCATGTGGAGACTATAATAGATTTAAGGCGCGGCCTAGTATCCCGAGGGGAGCACGTTCCTCAAGAACTACTGCAAGTGAGCTATAATCTAATGAAGACAGGTAACCCCTATGGTGCTGACCCCCTAGAAAAAGCTGCCTGGCTAAGCAAGCTCATCGAAAAGGGGTTGGCAGAAGAGGCTAAGGAGGGAGAGGAATATGATTACATACTCTGGGTTGGATGCGCTCACTCATATGATCCAAGGTTACGCGGTGTGATTGAAGCATTGCTCCGCATCCTAAAGAAGACGGGGAAGCGTGTCGCGGTAATCCCGAACCATCCTTGTTGCGGTGAGCCAGCACGCAGAATAGGGGACGAACTAATGTTTGTTGACCTCGTTAGACAGAACTCAGATATTCTATCGGCATTCAGTTTCAAAAAGCTTCTTGTGGCATGCCCTCACGGCTATAACGTGTTTAAGCACGAGTACCCCAAATTCGGCGTAAAGGTTGACGTGATTCATCATACGCAACTGCTTGCAGAACTCCTGGATGGCGGATTAATTAAAATAAGGCATAGGTTAAGAGCGACAGTAACGTATCACGATCCCTGCTATCTAGGAAGATGGAATAATATAGTCAGAGAGCCACGCAGGCTTGTTGAAAATACTGTGGATAGGTTTATAGAAATGAAGAGAAGTGGAAGGAAAAGCTTCTGTTGTGGCGGTGGCGGAGGCGGAGTATTCTTTGACCTGAAGAAGGGTGAGAGACTAAGCAAGGTTAGGGTCGAGGAAGCTTCTCAAATAGGCGCAAAGGTCGTAGCAGTAGCGTGCCCCTTCTGTAACATAATGCTATCGTCGGAAGCTCCTAGCTATAATATCGAGGTTCTTGATGTAGCCGAGCTTGTGAATTACAGCCTATATGGCAGGGAACATGAGGACTCCTCCAACCCGCCGTAATGCTTCAGCTACTGCAGATTTTAAGCAATGCAAGAACGTTGAATCAGCCGAGGGTACTAACATCATTTGGACTATCAGCCCTAAAGCAGCATCATCATAGTCCTAGCTCATGAACTGTTGACGTGACGTATTTCAGGTATAACGAGGGCGTTTTTCAATTTTTCCGGGGTTTTCCTGGATATGGGTTAGGATCCTTGTTATTATGTTTTGGGAGCAATGACAATATTATAGTGTTGGGGCCAGGAGGCAGGGTCCGGGTGGTCCCTTGTCTGCAGGGTTCGTGGGGCTTACGTTATATCAGCCTGGTGGTCTTTTCGACTCAATATATTTTATCGAGGAGGTAATCGTCAATACTAGGTCACGCTACCAGGATATAATGATAGCAAGGATTAAGGGTTTTGGTAAAAGTCTTATACTGGATGGCTGGCTTCAAAGTACTGAAGCAGACGAGTATATATACCATGAATCGCTCGTTCACCCGGCTATGATC
The DNA here is from genome assembly GCA_003978665.1 of Hyperthermus sp. Taxonomy (GTDB): domain Archaea; phylum Thermoproteota; class Thermoprotei_A; order Sulfolobales; family Pyrodictiaceae; genus QNYQ01. Next base: position 14,365 of record QNYQ01000010.1, on the reverse strand, counting down.
ATGCATGATTACCCTCGCCAGGTCCTCGTCCTTGGAGGCGGTGAAGGTGCAACACTTAGGGAGGTGCTCAAGTATAAGAGTGTGGAGGAAGCTGTAATGGTAGACATTGACCCTCTAGTAGTGGAGCTTTCCAAAAAGTATCTTACCGAATGGCATCAGGGGAGTTTCGAGGATCCTCGTAGCAAGGTTATGATAATGGATGGGTTCGAGTATGTTCGCAAAGCTAGTGAAGAGGCTAAGAAGTTCGATGTAGTAGTAATGGATCTCACAGACCCTTATGGATCTGAAATAGCAATGAAACTTTACAGTAGCAGTGCCTTCCAGCTCTTAAAGAAGATTATGGATCAGCAGTCCATCCTTGTGGTGCAGGCGGGGTCTTCTACACTCTTTAGGGAAGCTTACGAGAGGGTAGAGAAGGCTGTTAGTAGCGTTTTCAAGCATGTTGCCGAATACGTTACGTGGGTGCCCTCATTTGCTTACATGAATAGTTTCATTATAGCTTCGGACACATATAGCTTTGAGAATATTGACGTTAATATTATTGATGAAAGAGTGAGGGAAAGAGGTCTTCGTCTGAGATTCTTTAACGCCAGAAGGATGGTGTCAATGTTTGGGCTTGCTGGACTTAGACTTGAGGGCTACAACTCATGAGGCAATCTGCTGACCGTTTTCATTAGTTCATCCATCTTCATGCATATACTCATCAACATCCTTATCAGCGGCCTCGGCACCTCGTACATATAGGCTCTTCCACCCCTACGCAGTGGATAAGGTTTTCGGCTCACTAGCTTGCGTGAATAAAGACTCCTCAGCGCTCTCCTTACAACCTCCGGGTTACGATTCAGCGAGCTTGCTATATCTTTCGCTATCAACCCTCTTCCCTGGACTATGAGGAATGATAGTACCTGTGCTTCCTCCTCATTGAGAGAGAGAACGCATTTGAGGAGGCATTTGAGTCTTGTAATGTTCACGTGATATGCGTCTTGATTTAGATGTAGGTAGAGTATGCTATCTCTCTGGACGAGCGGGGTAGTCAAGATGAGGTATCCCCCTGCACTACCACGTGTTTTCTGGCATCAAGCTATGTGTGGGCGGGTCTGCTCGAACATTCCCGCCCCATCTCTTCAGCTCTTCCGTCCCCCTAAAACTGTTTATCGCGCGTTTACTACCATGGGTTTATTTTAGCGAGAGAAATCTTTGTATTACGAAGTTACGGGGCAAAAGCGATAGTAGTGGTGCGGCTCTAGGCCCATTTTCCCTACCCACAAGTATCATGTAGATGTATTTGTAGAATGTCTTTCTCTTACTATTCTCCCAGCTTGCAGTGAACTCTATCATTGCTTTCTTGATGGAATCCTCACTCCACTGGTCTAGCCTGCCTAGCTTCTGTCCAAGCTGCACTATGAGCTCTCTATAAGCTTCGGGTATCCTCTTCGTAAGCTCTTCTGGTACCTCCCTCAATATAGTTACCTTCATGTGTTCGGGTGCATATTTTTGAGCCCACACCCTGGCCTTGGGCATAAGTCCCAGTATACGTTTAACGTCGTGCATGGAGGGTTTTTCGGGTAGGTGCCCGCTTTGCTGTAGTCTCCGTAAGCCTTCGTCCCCCCATTTTTCTCGTGGCAGGACTTGACTCAGTATTGCAAGGTGTGTGTAGGGGGGTTGTGCTGGAGGGGTTGGGGGAGGGCTGCCCTGCACGTAGCTTAATTCATAGCTCCTTGAGAGAAGTATTTTTTCGTGTTCGTCTCCGGCCTTTTCTATTCCGTAGTAGATACGCTCAGCCTTATAATACAGGTTATAGTATTGAGGTATCTCGTGAAGGCTTAACGCGATCTTCTTCATGGGTGGTGTGCGCAGGAATAGGAAACGTAGGAGCTCTGGAGTAGCAACCTCAAGCCAGTCGCGTGGCGTGAAGCCTATGAAGCCGCTACTGCTCATATCCCTCTGCCTGCCGTCACTTAGCTTTAATGCGACCCATTCATAGGGCATGCCCTCGGGAGGCTCAATGCCAAAGACGTTTATTGCCAGTTCAGCAGCACTATCCCTACTACCGCCTGGTGCAGCATGGTCTTTACCGTATGGTTCAAAGCTAACGTTTAGGGCCCACCATACGCCAACCCATTCCAGTCTCCAGTTGAGTTTGCCGTTGCTTAGCTTGGTCTCGCCTATATGCCCGCAATTCCTGCACATATATTGGACTTTGTTCTTCTCCAAGTCTACCTTCAACGTCATAGTTGTGTCTATCCTGCCGCAAGAACCACATACTGGCTCGAATGGTATCCACGTATCGGGGTAGGGCTGCCTACCCCTATACTTGTTTATTATCTCCCTAACCTTTTCCCTCACCTTGATTGCACGCTTTGTGAACTCTAAGAGCTTTCCCTGGTATAGTTCGCTCGTGGTAACTACTTCCACGCGTCCCCGGGTAAACATGTTTAGGTATGGTCCGAAGTCGCTCCAGTAGCGTTCAACCCAGTTACTGACTGCTCCGAGAGGGTCAGGAATCCTTATCAGCGGCCAACCCTTGTACTTCGACGCCTCATCGACGTTAGCGAACTGGTTGAGCTGTTCTCTTTTACCTTTCCAGGCGTCCTGGGTATAGAGAGTTAGTATCCGCTTAACTTTACAGCCTTTCGCTTCGAGTATTGATGCTACTACATCATTGATGATCACTTCTCCCCTTAGTCTACCGATATGTTGGAGCCCCGAAACAGAGAGCCCACCGTTGAACACTACGTTACTGCATTTTCCTCTCTCTCTGAGCCTTTGATAAACGTGCTCAGCTAAGGCATCAATCCAGTGGCAAAGTCCTCGTCCGGGACATTCTACGACGGCCTCTCGTAGGAATTTCTCACGCCTAAGATCCCTCGCCTTTGCCACAACTGACCCCTGGGGGCGGATGGCCCTGGAAGCTGGGGATTAAAAAGGGAGGGAGGTTTACGTGCCAGCTCCTCTAGGTGTCTTGTGCCATTGTTACTGTGCTGGTAGGGGTATGTTGAGCTTCTGAACCAGCTCCTTGTAACGGTTACGTACTGTGACCTCGGTTACACCAGCGGCTCCCGCTATCTCCTTCTGCGTCCTTCTATCGCCGAGCTCTAGTGCAGCAATGTATATCGCGGCTGCGGCGAGACCGGCCGGGTCTTTGCCCGCCGTTAGCCCTCTTCTCCTAGCTTCAGCCAGGATCTCGGCAGCTCTTCTCTCGACGGTGGGGCTCAGTCTAAGGCTTGATACTATGCGGGAGACATATCTTCTTGGGTCGACAATGGGCATTCTAAGCTGTAGCTCGCGTACAATAAGCCTGTAGCATCGAGCTACTTCCTTACGCCCACCTTTAACGTACTCAGCTATTCTATCTATGCTTATAGGTATGCGTCCGACACGGCATGCAGCATAGACTGCGGCGGCCACCATGGATTCGAGGCTGCGCCCTCTAACCAGCCCCTTCTCGGCTGCTTGACGGTATATCATCATTGCATTGTCGATCACGCTACGGGGTAGTTTCATAGCCTCCACGATCCTATTTATCTCGCGGGCCGCCTGCTCTATGTTCTTCTCAACACTCGTAGTCGTCCGGAGCTTAGCCTGAAGCCTCCTAAGCCTACTAGCCTCTATACGTAGCCTCGCCTCGAGCTTTCGGCCTGAAGCGTCACGGTAACTGGATATCGTGGTGAGTATACCATAATCGGGGAGGGTATGGGTTAAGGGACTACCTACACGACTCCTCCTGGTCTTCTCCTCGGGAGTGTAAGCACGCCACTCGGGGCCAGTGTCTATGATGGTCTCCTCGACCACCTCACCGGTAAGCGTGCAAATATACTCCCCCCTCTCCTCGTCAAAGACAATATACTCGGGGGGACAACTCTCCCTCTCCGTAACCTTCCCCGCAGCCACCCCTTGGCACCCGCTTAAAGCCAGAACCACAATAGGAAATACCCGAAACCCTTAAAGCCCCAAGCCACAACTCCGCAAGAGAACAGCTTATAAGCGTTTCTAGTGTGGGATGTTCAGCTATAGGAATCGAAATAGAGTCCAGGAGCGATCACACTTAGCGGCTGAGAACCCCTAGAAGAGCTACACTCTCCTAAACTTGGATATAAAGAAACCCTGGGTGAAGTGGATATGTGGGTAGAACCTCTTGAACTTTCTCGCAAGCGGGCCATAAGAGCTGTAGCCCGGAGAGCCCGGTATTCTAGGCTTCAAGACCTCAACAGTGCTAGATAACTTACTTATTTGTTCCTCTCCTTCAAAGGGAAGTATACTGCACACAGCATAGACTATATAGGGTTTGTTCCCTAGGTAAAGAGCCCTCCTAATCATTGCTTCCTGTAAGCTGAGGAACCTGCCGACCCAGGACTCATCCTTTAAATGGATTTTTATAGCAGGGTCCTTGCCTATGGCTCCGCTGCTGGAGCATGGAGCATCGATTAAGACCTTGTCAACTGCTCTTGACAACTGTAGTCTCGTTGAATCCATGTTGACCAGTTCTATTTTCGAGAGGTCAATGCCATACATTCTCATAACCTTTTTTGCCCTCTTGAGGCGCTCCAACGATACATCGACAGCGATGATTCTAGCGCTATTATTAGTGAGTTGCATTATTAGGGTATCTTTTACGCCTGGAGCGGCAGCCATATCCAGAATTGTGTCGTGTTCGCTGGGCTCGAGGGCTTCAACTACCATGGCGGAAGCCTTGTCCTGCAATATTATGTAGCCCTTCCACACCTCTTCAAGTTGGTAAAGAGGTTTATTGTAACTTATCACTTCAAGCATGTAATCGAGGTCGCGGTCCTTGCGTACGACTACGCCCTTTGAGAGTAGGCTCTCGATTACATGCTCCACGTCAGCCTTCAATGTGTTAACTCGAATCCACCATTTCTTCCTCATTTAATGCCTTAAGCAGCTCCTCCGCCTCGCTGATGCCAAGATGCTTGAGTAGGGTTTTTACTAGCCATAGAGGATAGGAATGCTTAACGGCTATCCGATATGCCGTGTCCTCAATGGCTTCTACAAGATCTTCGATGGAGGAGTATGCTCCGGGAGTGCTTCTAAAGAACTTGTTTCTGAGCCTCTCGATGCTTGTAGAATAGGCTTCAAGCTCTTCATGCCCTATACCACGATATATAAGCCACAGTCTTACCAGTCTCCGGAACCCCCCCTCTCCCCCGTAGATCTTGTTCTCCAAGTACCTTACCGTATAGTAGTCGTTTATCATGCTACGCGATACCCGGTAGAGTACACGCAAAGGGACAAGCTTTGCAATGCTCCTTTTCTCCCTTAGCACCCTCTGAAAAGCATTATCATGGCCTAGATGGCGTGTGGCAACTAGGTATAGCAGTCTCGAAGTAAAGTCTACTATAGCTTTGATATATCGATCCAAGAAGCCTACCCATACTTAAGCACAGTAGACCCCCACCCACTATTACCGCTGTCACGCTCAGCATAATCCTCGGGGGCTATAGCAGCTAAAAATAGCGGCCATAGGGTAGTTAAACTGGCTGCGCTCGACACGGTCTGGTAGACATGCTTCGTTTCCGTGATGAGTGGTGGGCTTAACGGAACCTCTTCCAGCCCCGGCATGGTTATGAAGAGTGTGGCCGTATCTGAGGCCTAGGCTATGTTGGCTGCCCGCTTCCTCTAAGGTCACCCCTAAATCATTGCGGGCTCTTTCATTGCTCCGGGCAGTTTTTGTAACCCCTTCCCCCTTTTAGTTAGCTTTCATGGGTGCAGGCTTCTTGGCTAAGACGAGCGGGAGGAGGAAAGAACCTGTAGGAGGTACTAAGAAGGAGCTTGTCATAGTTACAAGGCCAGCTATAACGGTTCAACAAGTCGAGAGGGATCCTCGCAAGGTAAATCTCCTCCTCATACTTAAAGCCATGGAGGAGCAGGGAGGTATATATGAGCGAAGCCTGGTAAACCTACTTTACTGGCTGAAGAGCGAGAAGAACATTGATATGGGCTACGACTTCTACCTTGTTGGCGACACGCCCACCTCTAAGGGGCTCCACGAGGATATTGTGGCATTGCTGTACGTGGGTTATGCTGAGACTGATCCTCGTACACGCAAGCTAAGGCTGACCAGTGAGGGTAGAGAGTTCCTAGGCAGAAAAGGTTTCGACGCAGAGTTCTACAAGAAGTTGAAGGATGCCCTTGAGGAGCTCAAACCAAAGCTTGCCGCACTGGATGCTCAGATAGAGCTAACTATGCTGCTTTCTAAGCCTCGTAGTCCTAGGAGAAGATTCTAGCCTTTTTCAGTCCCTGCACGGCCAGTATAAACACTTACCTTCCCTAGAGATTAGGTAGCTCATTGGAGTTCGCCCAGATTTTACTAGTGCAGCTTATAACACCTTGGGCTCTAAACGCTGCAAGCCTAAGCCCAGTGCTTATAACTGGGCAGGTGGGCCAGCTTGGTGATAGCTGGGTAGAGAGTATGCGCGTGAAGCATGTCGAGGATATATTGAAGATAATGAAGAACCCTGAGCAGATAAGGAACATAGGTATAGTAGCCCACGTTGACCACGGTAAAACCACCACTAGCGACTCGCTTCTGGCGGCAGCGGGGATAATCTCGCAGCGCATTGCTGGAGAAGCGCTCGCGCTTGACTTCCTAAAAGTGGAGCAGCAAAGAGGTATAACGGTTAAGGCAGCAAACATAAGCTTATACCACGAGTATCACGGCAAGCCTTACGTCATAAACCTTGTAGACACTCCAGGACATGTTGACTTCTCTGGCCATGTTACGAGGAGCCTAAGAATGATGGATGGCTCGATCGTTGTTGTGGACGCAGTTGAGGGCGTAATGCCTCAAACTGAGACTGTGCTGCGTCAGAGCCTGGAGGAGCGTGTAAGACCAATACTCTTCATCAACAAGGTTGACAGGCTGATAAAGGAGCTTAAGTATACGCCCGAACAGATACAACAGAGGTTCATAGAGATCATAAAGGAGGTTAATCACCTCATAAGCATGTATGCCGACAGCGAATACAGGAGGAAATGGCAGCTGGATCCGCGCTCGGGCATGGTGATCTTTGGTAGTGCACGCGACAAATGGGGAATCTCGATTCCCATGGTCCAGAAAAAGGGGATAAAGTTTGGTGATATAATAGAGGCGTACAAGAGAGGGAAGGAGGCTGTAGAGGAGTTTGCTACGAAAGTGGCCCCACTCCACGAGGTCTTGCTTGATGCTGTAGTCAAGTTTGTGCCTAATCCCAAGGAGGCTCAGAGATACCGTATTCCCAAGATCTGGAGGGGCGACCTTGATACTGAAGTAGGCAAGGCAATGCTTGAGGCCGATCCCGAGGGACCATTAGTATACGCTATATCGTTTATGAGAGTGGACCCAAAGATAAGAAGGCTTGTCGCAACCGGGAGGATTTTCAGCGGCGTCCTAAGGCAGGGCGAGGAGGTTTGGCTGATAAATGCTAAGAGGTCGGCGAAGGTCCTCCAGGTAAGCATCTACATGGGACCTGACCGTGAAGTAGTAGATGAGATACCTGCGGGCAACATAGGTGCAGCGCTCGGCCTTGAAGAAGCCCGTGCAGGCGAGACTGCCATAGCAGTAGAGTACCGCGACAAGGCGCTACCATTCGAGAGACTCCACTATGTTTCTGAGCCAGTAGTCACTGTCGCAGTTGAGCCCAAGAATCCGAAGGAGCTGCCCAAGCTCATTGACGCCCTTTACAAGCTCAGCATCGAGGATCCAACAATCCAGGTAAAGATAAACCAGGAGACCGGCGAGTACTTGTTGAGCGGCATGGGCCCCTTACACATAGAGATAGCAATATGGTGGCTCAAGGAAACATTCGGCTTAGATGTCAAAACAAGCCCGCCTATAGTAGTATATCGTGAGACGGCGAGAAGCGAAAGCCAAGTATTCGAGGGCAAGAGCCCCAACAAGCATAACAAGTTCTACATAAGCATACAGCCTCTAGACGAGGAGGCCATGAAGCTTATTCAAGCTGGAGAGATAAGTGAAGACCAAGACACGTATACTCGTGCCAAGATCCTTAAGGAGAAGGCTGGCTGGGACTATGATGAGGCAAAGAGGATCTGGGCCATTGACGAAAACGTTAACGTATTCATTGACAAGACTACCGGAATACAGCATCTACGTGAAGTGAAAGATACAATTATTCAGGCATTCAGGCTGGCTATGAAGGAAGGCCCTCTTGCAAGAGAGCCCGTGAGAGGCTTAAAGGTAATACTGCACGATGCTGTAATACACGAAGACCCCGCCCACAGAGGTCCAGCCCAGATATATCCCGCAGTTCGCAACGCCATCTATGCAGCAATATTAACGTCAAAGCCGACCCTCCTAGAACCCATCCAGAAGCTGGACATACGTGTACCGCAAGAGTATGTTAGCAACGTTATAGCTGTAATCTCCAGGAAAAGAGGAAAGATCTTAGATATGCAGGAGTACGGTGTCATGATGCGTATAATAGCAGAACTGCCCGTGAGCGAAAGCTTCGACTTGGCGGCGGAACTAAGAAGTGCAACTCAGGGAAGAGCCTTCTGGGGAACAGAATTCAGCAGATGGGCTCCAGTACCAGATAACATGCTAGGGGACCTAGTCAGGAAGATACGTGAGCGGAAGGGCCTATCGCCAGAGCCCCCCAAACCAGAAGACTTCATAACGCCTTATTAGCCGGATCCCTCCCCCTACAACATTTATATCCCATAGCAGTTGACCCAGGGACAAGCGGCCACTCCTAACCTCTTTTTCATCACCCTGGGAAGGAGGTGAGTAGTGCTCCATGATACTACTCCTACGTCGACGTAGAATTCCTCTGCGTGCTGGTGACCTAATGACAGTACCTCCCATAACAGTTAAGTCTACCGAGAGCTTGAAGAACGTTGCAATGTCAATGAGGAAGAACAAGGTTGGAAGCGTTCTTGTCGTTGACGATGAGGGTAAGCTTCGCGGAATAATAACAGAGCATGACCTCGTTTATGCATGCTCGGAGGGCTGGCACCCAGAAAATAGGCAAGCATGGGAGGTTATGACCGAGGATCCTATCACAGTCACTCCAGACACAGACATTGTTGAGGTTATCAGAAAGATGCGTAACGCAAATATTCGGCATCTACCAGTTATTGATGACCAGGGGAAGCCCCTAGGAATGATATCAGCGCGCGACCTCCTTGACACCATGCTAACGCTCGTAGGGCTAACGGCCTTCAAAGAGTTGATTGAATCTGAGTAAGCGGTATGGCGTGGCAAGCCCTCATTATAATTCTCAAATCAAACTCTTTAGTTGGGTAACCTTCTACCTCTTGGGTCCTCCTAGATTTTGGGGAGGAAGTCTGCCAGAGTTTTCTGGGTCTTTTCTCTCCCAGCCACTGTTTGTCTCTTCTTCTTGTACCATAAGGGTGCTAAAGTCTTGAGAGTACCCCATGTCCTTCTTATGATAGGTGGCGGGTTATAGGGGTCTAGGCTATACATGTCATGGATCCATCTTCTTGTGTTAGGGTCTGTGGGATAGCCGCTGCCAAAGTTTCCATAGATGGTTTTTAGAGCGTCTATTCTCCGGTCTCTCCATACCTTAGCTACTATGCTGGCCGCTGATACGGCAACATATTTCCTGTCAGCTTTTTCCTCAATAACTACCCTAACACTTTTTGGTACTACCTCCCTTATTTTCTGAGCAAGCTGCTTTGATGATCCTACAGCGTCTATGGATATCTCCTTTAGTTTTAGGTGACTGTTCACCGCTACAATCCTGGATACCAGATAGGCTATCGTATCTTCCTCGAGCATGTTGATGTTATATGCGTCAATAAGATGTGGTGGTATCTCTGCTATTATAATGTATCGTGCCGACTCATATATAACGTCTATGAGCTTCTCCCTTTGTGCCTTCGTTAGCTGCTTACTATCCTTCACTCCCAACGTAGATAACTTGTTCATGCATTTTCCCGATATAACTACGCCAGCAATTATGAGGGGGCCTACGATAGGTCCTCTACCTGCTTCATCTATCCCAGCATACAGTTCCCATGCCAGCTCGCTGCCAGGCTCCATGGTAATGTACACTGTAGCGCACCATGTCTCTCGGCTTTGTTTGGAAGGCTTATTCCTTTGATCTCCTCTCCGCCTCTGGTTTCCTGGGTGTTGTAGCTGTAGTGTTTATGTTTGTACGTTCTCAGGGCTTTGCATATATTTTTCTCTAGTGTGCGTCCAAGCTCTCTTGGGGTTGTGGTTGAGAGGGGCTAGCGTACGTATATTAGGAGGTGGAGGGGAAGTTGGCCGGCTTTCGATTCTAGTCAAGTTAAAGGATTCGAAAGAAGGTATTATAGTTGATTCTGGCGTTAATTTCGACGAGGAAGATAGACCCATATTCTCCTCCACCTATCCGCCCCGATACGTCAACGCAATAGTGCTTAGTCACGCTCACCTCGACCATATAGCCACTGCTCCCATGTACTTCATATCTGAGACGCCTAGAGTCTACGCTACAAAGCCCACATCACGCATGGCTAAGCTGATGCTGGAGGACTTCCTGAAACTAAACGGTTATTTTTCACCGTACGAGCACTACGAGGTCAAAAGACTCCTAGAGAACGTTGAAACAATTAGATTCGGCCAAATGGTAGGCGTGGGTAATGGCACCTACACGCTCGAGTTCTACTCAGCAGGCCACATACCGGGAAGCGTGTTCACAGTCGTCAATGCCGGTGATATACGTGTAGGCATCACAGGTGACGTCAACACTATAGAGACCAAGCTGATGAAGCCAGCCCAACTCGACGTTATAGGTAGGCTCGACGTTCTAGTAACCGAGGCTACCTACGGCTCTACCCTTCACCCTCCACGCAGGAAGGCTGAAGAAAGGCTTCGGCACATTGTCGAGGAAGTCATAGATAGCGGCGGCACCGTCCTCATTCCAGCCTTCAGCATAGCTAGAGGCCAGGAAATTATGATGGTGCTTGCGGAGAGAGACTATGGAGTCCCAGTTTACGTTGATGGTATGATTAGACAAGTAACAGAGATATTCATGGAGAGCAGAGAGTACATAAACAATTTCTCCCTCCTCAAAAAGGCTTATGAGGAATTCAGGATGGTGCAGGGTTGGAGGGATAGAAACAAGGCCTGGAGAACTCCCTCGATAATAATCTCCTCTGCCGGAATGTTGAAGGGCGGCCCCAGCCTTTACTACTTAAAGCGCATGGGGCAGAATCCACGTAACGCCATTGTACTCGTAAGCTTCCAAGCACCCGGCTCCAATGGTAGGAAGATCGTAGAGGAGGGGGTTATGCCTTCAGGAGAGCCCGTCCGTGCCAGAGTGGAATGGATAGATTTTAGCAGTCATGCAGACTGGAAAGGACTAGCATCTATTGTCGAGAAGACAAGGCCGAGCAAGGTAATTATTGTGCATAGTGAGGTCGATGTTGCAAGGGAATACGCGAGAAGGCTAACTAGCCTATATGATGTCGATGTGATCATTGGTGAGAACGAGAAGGAATACGTGTTCGAGCCCTGAAACATAGATAAATTATCATGTGGACAGCATGTCGCTGTGTTTCTGGGCCCGATCCTCTCGCTGGGCTTTACGGCTTGAGGTAGGGTTATTTTGGGCCGGAACTCCGATCTATAGAATGAAGGAGGACTCCCAGCCGGAGACGATCCAATAGCTTCGTGGTGAAGGTATGGGGTTAGGACATGATGTCAAGAGGTGATGTAGAGCCTTTGTCAACAGCTATAGGATCCCCTTTCACACAGAAAAGGTTAGGTCCCGAGGAAATAGAGCAGAGGGCGCTCGAAATAATCAAGTCGCGTGGCGAGGAAGGCATATATCAGCATGAGCTGTGGAAGGCCCTCGGGCTAGATAGTAGAGAGGGTTCCCGGCTGGCTCTACGTCTACTAAAGAAAGGCTTGATCGTCAGGGAACCCACAGTACATAACGGTAGACGCACCTACAAGTTGTTCCTGGCCCGGAAGGAGAGGAAGAGAACGCAGATAAGCATTAATATTGGTGCTGTAATAGAAGTACCCTGCTTCACGTGTAAGCATGTCGAGAAATGCTATGAGGGAGGCTACTTCGACCCTGCTACTTGTCCAATACTGAGAAAATGGCTGGACCAGAAGGTTGCGTTAATGAAGAAAATCATATCGCATTAGCGCGGGGGTTTAGGCGATAGTTCCCTCAAAACCTCCAGGAGAACATGGTAGGGTGCCGTAGTCTTTACTGCACGCTTGTCAAAGTGGGTGAGCGAGCTCGGATAACCCTTCTCAGCCAGCCTCTCTACGATCCTCGCCGGACTGGGCATATTTAGCTTGAGCTTACTACAGAGCAAGTCTATCCTGTAGTATGGTCTAGTTATACTGCACTCGTTTGCTAAGTGGTTCAACAATGTTTTTATCCTGGTGGTTGTTTGGAGATACTCGTGCCTGGCAAGCATGGAGCGCATTCTACCTATGAATTCCCGGTCACAGAGCGGCCCAGAGTATAGGGGGCCTATAATGTCTAGTCTAGAGTAGCATAGTGGGCATCTTTCCAGCTCCGATGACCTAGTATATAGGGTATGGTGACAATTCCTACAGTAGGCTGCATAGCTGAGCTGTTTTAGTGAATCATTAGCCCTTTTGGCTCCCCTAGTGAGCTCTACGAATACTCTAACATAATGGTCTGCATAGTAAGCCAGGAGCACTCGAGCTCCATAATCGTAGGCGGCACTCCTCCTTATGATATAGCCTGCCAGTACTCGGACAGCTTGCTCCTTCTCCCAGGCAGTACGTGCGGGCCTGACTCCGTATCTTCGTTTGAGCGTTAACGGGTATACTCCTGCGAGGGGTGCCGTATCGGTTGCAGTAATAGCTATAATACCTCGTTTTCCCAGGCTTTGGACAGCAACGTCTATGTAGGGCACGGGTGTACCGAATGGATCAATGTCTATCATCTCTGGCTTTATGCCAGTCCTCCTAAGCATAGCCAGAAGCTCGCTCGCGTCAAGGTTATATACGTTGACACGTGCAGCGACATTGTTTAGCTCGATGTTCCTAGCTATAACCTTTACTGATAGGTGGTCTATGTCGTTAGCTACTACTCTAGCGTTAGCCTCTAAGGCGTAGCGTACAGCTCTTACGCCAGTACCAGATAGGGGTTCAACGACAAGAGGCTCCTTTACGCCTCTCATTGACCGGTAGGCGTTGAGCACTAGTATCGAAACGTCGCGGTTAAACACCATTAAGGGATTATAGAATATTGGCGCCCAAGAAGGCTCATATACCCCGTCGTGCCGCAGGTACTTATCCATTTTAGGTACCAGTATCCTTGCCCTACCCTCCCTCACCTCCTCTAGCTCAACCCCCTCAATAACGTTGCTGAGCCGGGTCAGCCCCTCAGCCATGCCTTATAGTCCCCGGCATGTCGTGGATAGGTTACTCCAGCCCCATCTCTCTCCTAACCTCTTTAGCGGCAGCAACCATGTTGCGGAGCTTCATTCTTGCAACATCTCTCGGCAGCCTCTTCAAGCCGCAGTCAGGATCTATGTATATCTTTTCTGGAGGCAGCACGTCGAGTTTGATTAGCTTCTCTATATCCTTCTTTATCTCATTAACCGTTTCTACCCGGAGGCTGTGCACATCAATAACGCCGTAGCCCAACTCTTTATTAAACCCGTATTCCTTTAAATAGGGGAGAAGCCTGAAATCGCTATTCTTGAACTCAAGGTCTATCTGGTCCACGGGAAAGTCAAGCGTATAAGGTAGTATGCGCTCAATCCTTCCAAAGCATATGTGGATGATCCTCTTAGCATCAATCCCCTTGAACATAACCTCCAGTGCATCCCTTACAAGTTCAGCATCCTCCCGGTAGGGCCTAGTAGACAATGCTGGCTCGTCAACCTGTATGTACTTCGCTCCACGAGCAGCTAACGCCTCAATCTCCTTACGCAAAACCCTAGCCATTTCAAGCACTGCCTCTCTACGATCACCGTAAACCAGGTCAAAGCTCCAATCAATCATAGTGTAAGGCCCGGTTAGTATGGCTTTAACGGGCCTTCCCCCCGCTACCTCCGATGCGTAGAGCCAATCGTCGAGTATCATGGGGCCCTTATAGCCAAGCCTGGAACCTATTATGGGCTTACGGAAATATACGTTGTCAAAAATCCTAACCCAGTCGCCCTCACGATAACCTTTCATCCGCTCGGCAAAATATACCACCATGTCTTCTCTGGATTGCTCACCATCACTGATAATATCAACGCCGGCCCATATATAATCATTCACCACAGCCCTTATAGCCTCTCTAACCAAAGCATGAAACTCGCGCTCACCTACCAACCCCTTCTTCCTAAGCCTAAGAGCCTCCTCAGCCTTAGGCATGCGAGGATAACTTCCAACCACAGTAGTTATCAAGCCGCGGGG
>QNYQ01000021.1 GCA_003978665.1 Hyperthermus sp. | reverse complement strand
GAGCCTCCTCCACAATCTCCCTCACATTAAGCCCAAGCCTCTCAGCCTCCATCTTAAGCTCCCTCCTGACACGCACAGAGAGAACCGTGCTCATGTGAGGCACCGTATACGCAGGCGGCGTATACGCGAGGCTAATAAACATTACCAGTCCACGGGCAGGATACGCTCAGACAGCAGCAAGAGCCAGGGAGGTACGGGCAACAGCCCGGGGAAACACGTTAACACTAACATCCGCTCCCTCGCGAAAAGTTGTGTTAAGGTAGTGTTGTAAAACACGTTTAATAACAGGGTTTTTCATAGTTCTCTCAGCGAGCTCCATAGCCTCATCGGGCTCCTCCAACAAAAGCTCAACAAAATCCTTACCATACCTCATCCTAGCATAAGTATTGAGCACGGCAAGCCCTCCGTTAAGCCTCCGCATAAGAGTTGCCCTCAGCCTCTCATACACCCTACCACCTCCACCACCCTGTCCCATCCCCCGGCTCCCATGTCTTAAGCTCAAAGAGAAATCCCACCTATGTCAATAGGATACTCTTCCCCCTACTCATAACGTGACTCCATAGCCTCGGGCGTAAGCAACTTCGGAAAAGCATATACCATGAATGAGCTCGTGAAAGAAGCACGCGACCTATATAAGGAGAAGAGGAGGGCAGAGTACCGGGACAGCCATGGTAGATTTAATTAACCACGAGCACGAGCGTCACCGGAAACACAAATGCTAACAAAACAAACGACAAACTCAAAAATAACCACTACCACTTAACTTTCAACCACCACCAACAATAATACCCAGCATCAACAGCAACCTTGAAGCAGCAGTAACTGATCAAGCCCGGACAAACCAGCCTCCACGAATAACCTAAGCTAACCAAAAACCAGCATGATAAAATATTTCCATGAAAAACATACCAGTAAGCACCCACAATGAGTATTACGCGAGCACAGCCCCCAACTTACGGGGGGAGCTCGGGAGCTAGCTCTGAGAGTCCCCTCCTCAGTAAACAATTCATTGAACCAGTAGCCGCAGAACCATACCATACCACTATACTAGTGTACCGAAGCATGCATCAACCAGTACACTCGACAGCACACTCCGGGATGCATCTACAATACTATATTCCGCCCAAAACCACGCGGTACAACACGAGCTGCAATGGGGGAGGAATAAGCCTATTCCAGTGCAGCACTCTATAGCAGCCCTCCTCCACCACAGAAGCATCGCCCGTAAGAGCCATAAGCTCTCTCACCACCCCCTCCTCCCCAGCAAGACGCAGCGCCCTCAGAGCATCATCTACGTGGCTGGGGCTGCTAACACCCACAACGGGTATTGCTCCACGAGCTATGATCCAGGAGAGTGCAAGAGAAGCCATGCTAGAATTGTACCTGCCAGCCATCCTAGCCAGCTCACTGAGCAGGGACCCAGCCCTCCTAGCCCTATGAAAAACAGGGTCCAGAAGCTTTGCAGGAGCGTCAAGAACAGTCTTGCCCGCCAACACCCCCTTGGCTAGAGGGCTCCACGCCATTAGTGACACGTGAAGCCTTGAAGCAACACGCATAAGCCTATGCTCTACCACACGGAAAAACATGTTATACTGTACTTGATCCACGAGAATCTCATAGCGCCTAGTACACTCCACAGCCCTCTCCAACTCCCCCGCATTAAAGTTGCTCACACCAATGTAGGATACAAGCCCACTATCCACTGCCCTCTCCAAGAGACGAGTCACGTGGCAGACGCTGAAGGGGTAGGGGGGAGGCCAATGGTAGAGTACAAGGTCAGGTTTCCTCCCAAGCCTCCGAGCCGAAGCCTCCAAGGCCTTCCTAAAACCATTCCACGTGACACGATACCCAGCCAGCTTCGTGACTATGAAAGCATCCCCGAGAGCACCCAGCCTTGAGAGAATACCTCCAAGCAGCCTCTCGCTAGCGCCTGCACCATAGAGCTCGGCAGTGTCGAAGAACAATAACCCAGCCTCGACAGCCCTAGCAACAGCCTCCTCCACCCCCCTCCTCCTGCCAGGCCACAGGCGGCCAGCCTGCCAAAGACCGATAGCTAAACCCGGCACCCGAGGCCCATGACCCCCAAGCCTAACATA
Source organism: Hyperthermus sp. (assembly GCA_003978665.1). Lineage (GTDB taxonomy): Archaea > Thermoproteota > Thermoprotei_A > Sulfolobales > Pyrodictiaceae > QNYQ01. Next base: position 12,749 of record QNYQ01000021.1, on the reverse strand, counting down.
GAACACATCACAGCACCCTGGCCACGAGCCTGGAAGAAGAGGCAGCTAAAGAGGCCAGGCTAACCGCGCGGCCCAGCATGATGCATGCCAAGCACCCCCGAACTCCTGGAGTGGCCAAGGAGGAGGTAGAGAGAAGACGTCATTAGGGATGACAATAGCGGAGTCTCCGTCTGGTTTTCAGCGAAACCGTGAAAAGGAGGATTCAGTAGCAGGGGCCCCCGCCTACACTAGCGTTGAGGGTGGAAAAAAGCTCCTTCGATGCCTCCTCGAAGCGAGCAGGGCCCCCGATCTAAGCTTAAGGCTCTCGTCGAGTTATGGCTGGAGGATGATATAGTCTGTTAAGGTAGCTTTGCTCCCACTGATCCTTGTGCATCGTGTACTCGCGTTTCGGCTGGGGATCCTTACTCGGCTTGGGGGGCTTTGTAGTGAAGTTTAGCCCGAACTGCACGCTCTCGGTTTCAAGCCTGCCTTCAAGATTGCCTAGGTAAGCCCATCCTAGGAACGCGTACTGAACGCTGACGGGCTCAACCCCGGCACCAATGTCTTCTAGCAGCTTGTTGGCCGCATAGAGGCTTGACTCATACGCGATCTCCTGGTTCTTGGGGAAGGGTAGCCTAGCTACATCGCCAGCAGCAAATACGTCGTCGTAGCGCGGGCTTCTAAGATCCTGCGGGCTCCTCACCTCCATCCAAGACGAGCCCAGGCCTGCCTCCTCTATGAAGCGGGGAGCCCTGTTTGGCTCAAGCATGGCTAGTACAGTGTATTCTATCTTCTCTCCATCATCGAGCACAACATAGTTCTCTGCAACCTCCACGATCCTACGGCTCGTTACCAGCTCTACTCCAGCCTGCTCAAACCTCGATTTGACAATATCAGCTATTACCGGGGGCTGGGGAACATCGTTAGCGTCAACATGCACCACCCTCACCTTATCCCTAACTCCACGATAAGCCAGTATAGTATGAGCAGCCATAGTGGTCTCGCTCGGCGCCGGCGCACACCTATAAGGCATGGGCGGCGCGTAGACAACCACCGTGCCCTTACTTATGCTCCAAAGCCTCCTCTTTAACACGTCTACTCTGCCTATCTCGTAAACGTTAGCATTACGCCACCAGTACCGCTCATACCCCTCTATGCTCGACCCGTCATAAACCACTCCAGGAGCCACTAGGAGATAGTCGTACTCGATCCTTGACCTAGAGGAGCGCGTAGGATTCTCAGCAACCTCTACAACCCTCTCGCCAGGATCAATCCTTGTCACCAGGCCAAAGACCACCCTCAAACCCCTGCCCGCAGCCTCCTCGTAGCCTCTGATAATCCGCGAGTACTCCTGCTCCCCCGTCAGTATCAGGGGGCGACTAGGCCCGGCGGCATAGTAGGGGTCTTTGGTAACCATTGTCACTTCCACTAGACCCTGGGCTTTCTCTAGGATAGTGCGTGCAAAACCCATCCCGGCTATCCCGCCTCCTATCACGACAATTTTCTTTGCCCCAGCCACTAACCCGCACCCCCAGAAGCCTCGTATTTAACACGCGATAAAAAGGTCCAAGATAAAAGAGGTTCCATTTGACACTGCCGAAGAAGATAAACCACCAACAATAATGACGCTAGATTAATAAGAGGGATCCAACATGGCATGTAGTAGGAGGAGCCAAAGCCCTACGCTAGGAGAGAGGCGGAGAACCTTGGCGTGGTGGGGTAGGGGAGGACCAAGAGGATGGGGAAGAGGATGGGGTGGCAGAGGAGCCCCCAGGTGGGGATGGTGGTACGACTGGATGATAATGCAGGACATGATGCGAGAGGTGCTGAGGGAAGAGGGAGGTAAGGAGTACACGGCGCCCCCGCCATGGCTTACACCCTTACCACCCTTCACGCCCTGGATTGGCCCCGGCTGGTTCATGGGACGCGGCTGGTGCAGGTGGCTGGCCTGGCAGGCATTCGTGAAGTATATGAGTAGGGAGAGGGGCAAGGAAACGTAGCGGCTTCCGGGCTACCCTAAGCAGCTCTTCGAGCCATGGCCGCTCAGCCGCCATCTCCTCAAGGCTCTCCTTCATTCAAGCATTTCACTGCAGCATAGTGTATCATGCGTGCGATGTGTGCTGGGCCTAGTGTTAGTGAGGGGCGTGGTGCACCAGCAACAGTCGCGTGACCTCCACCTCCCATTTTTGATGCAATACAGTCCGCTCTCAACCCCTTCCTCATGGTACGTATGCTCATCCCGCTAGGATAGAGGATAACTATCACGTCGGCTTCAATCACGCCTGCAAACAATCTCTCAACGTCACATGCACTAGCCTTTGGAGGCACAGTTGCAACCTGTATTTCGAGGCCGTCAAACGAGTACTTATGGATCCTGGTCTTCTCCCTTAACTCGCCATAATAGCTGGCAGCGTTCTCGGCGTATACCTTCTCGGCCCATTGAGGCCAGAGAGTGCCAGAAACAAAGGCTTCAAACACTCTGCTCGCATTCCTTGGGGCGAGCACTCGAAGAACCAGGCGCCAGCGCTCCGCCAGCCCGTAGGGATCGTTGCTGCAGGAGTCGTCAGCCCTCGCCACCTCCTCTATAATTCTAGACACCTCGTCCCTGCCGCACTGAGCTATGAGGCATGCAATGCTTGCAGTAACCCTCTCGCGGTCAACGAGGATGAGGGCTCCAGCCTCCTCCAACACGGTCCTGACGGAGGGATCCCATACGTGATGGTCGAGCCAAACAAGCCTCTGACCCCACTTCAGCGCCGACGTTAACGCGTCAGCCTCGTCGCGCGACCGCAGGGAGACGTCAGCAACCACGACGGCAGCTGCCTCGGCCGCAGCCCTTCGCAGCTCATCCCTCACAGCCCTATAGACTCCTCGTACGCCAGTAGCCCTATAGGAGAACTCAACCCCCCTACTCTTGGCCCAACGAGCTATTATAGCTGCAGCAGCAATACCGTCCAAGTCGATATGGCTCACAAGCCTAATCTTACCAGCAGCCTCGATGACCCTTCTAGCCAGCGCGTACGCCTGGCTCAACTCCCCCAAGCACACGACACCCCTTCGCAGATATTCTGAGAGGCCATTACACGTAATTAAGGCATGCAAGCCGTGCAGCAGCCGCACAGCCCACGAGAAGGGAGCCTACAGCACGCCTACAATACAGCTAGGGGAAGGGTTTATGTGAAGTATGAGGGTGTGCGGAACGATAGGGTGCCTACTCTTGAGCGAGCTGCGCAGCAAGCTTGCCGGATGGCTGGCATCAGCCGGTTTGATAGTTGCGCCGATAGAGGAGAAGGGGCTGCCAAGCAATGCTGAATGGGGGCTCGCAGTTTCAACCCCTCCCCCTATCCAGGTCAAGCTCAGGCTGCTAGGCCTCCGCGGAGGGGTTGTGGTGGCGGGGATAGGGGTCAACTTTGCCGAGCAACATAGGCAGGAGATGATGAAGCTCAAGCCGGCCGAGAGGATAGTGTTTACGGCAAGGCTCACAGCAGCCTTGCTTACACTATGCCCTTACTGCAGGATCGCCCTCCAGGGAGGGATGACCGAGCCGTCAGCCATAGTGGCAGAAATAGTCTACTACTCGGACACCATAACCAAACAGAGGATAGTAGATGATATAGCCAGGTTGATCAACGTCTTCCTGCTCGTAAACGCACTACTCTGGCAGCAGTTCCCCCAGACACACAGCGGTAAGGGGGAGGGAAGGGAGGGGGTAAGCTTCCTTTAAACCGCCAGGACACCCCATAGCCTAAAAGCCTGCCCGGCGAGATACAGCCTGGTGAGCCCCGGCTATCGCTGTATGACTATTATATAGAAGGGGTGCGCTGCTGCCGGAGGCAGGGCTGGCACATAGCCCGCGCCGTCCTATAGGAGGGCCCTACTATGGCCGAGGAGATTGTCCAGGCAGCCGTCCTCCTCGGAGCCCTCCTCTTCCTATCAAAGATCGGCGAGGAGGCTGCTGAGCGCGCCGGGCTGCCGGGGTTTAGTGGAAGCATTATTGTCGGCGTCTTGCTGAGCAACGCCGTCCTGGGCCTGGCGTCGCCGAGCAAGCTAGGGCATGGGCTGCTACTGTTTGTTATCGGGATAAACTTCACCCTATTCCTTGCAGGGATAGAGGAGCTCTCTAACCCCTCGCTGCTACGCCCCCACCTCTCCGAGGTCGTGTTCACTTTCACTCTCCTACTCCTTCCCACCCTCAGCGTTGCCGCCTTCTCCACGATCGCATGGGGGCTCGGGTTCCAGGACTCCCTGGCCCTCGGCGTAACGATGGCTCTTGTCAGCGCTGGCCCCCTCATGAAGATCCTATTGGCCCGTGGAGCGCTCGGCGATAGGGAGGCTAGGCTGCTGCGTATAGGCTTGCTGGCAGAGGTTGCAGGGCTAGTGTTGTTCAACGCTCTTGTTCAAGGCTTCTCTCTGAGGAAGCTCATAGAAACCATAGTATTCGTGATCGCCGTGTACATGTTTGGGAGACATTATCTTGGCGAGCTAATGGTGCTCATTGAGAGGCACATACACGTGAAAGAAGCACCCTTCGCAATAGTGATCGCAATGGTTACAATGACCGGGTACATAGCTGAAATGATAGGCTTCAACGCGGCCGTGACAGCCCTACTACTAGGAGTATTCCTCTCCGGGTACATGGAGGCAAGACCCTTCTACCTCGAACGCATAAGAGCCTTAACCTACGGCTTCCTCGAACCATTATTCTTCATAGGAATAGGCGTCTACGCCTCCAAGCCAAAACCCCTAGACCTACTCTACTCGGCACTCGTACTAGCACTAGCCTCAGCCCCCAAGATAGTAATGGCCACGAGGATAGGCTATACCCCAAGAGAGAGCCTAACCCTACTAGCTAAGGGAGGAGTGGATGCAGCCCTACTCCTAGCCCTGCTACAGTCCGGGGCTATAGGCGAGAGAATATACACGTCAATGCTTGTCACACTGATAGCTTCCACATTAATCTCCTCCTCAGCTCACAGGATGAAGACGAGAAAACCGGACATCCTGCGCTACCGTCTAGCAGAGGCGAGGCTGGACATGGACATAGTGGATAGCGAGGAGAGCGCGGAGTATGCCGCAAGACTAGTCGCGGAAAAAGGGGCTGTAGTAGTCGTTGACAGGTTTATGAGGCCCATAGGCTACGTTACGGCAGAAGACTTTGTTGAAGTAGACCCTGCAATGCTGAGAAGGATCCCAATAAAATTCTTCATGAGAACAGAGATACCAATAGTCCACGAGAACACCACGGTGGCAGAGATAATAGGCGACCCTACACTGATAAGAGAGCCCATAATAGCCGTGGTAGACGATAAAGGAGAAACCAAGGGCACAATCACGCCCAGGAAGCTACTTGAAGCAATGATCCATAGAGAGAAGACCGAGTAATAGCATGTACAGAAATCCAGATACTATAATATCCATGAAGTCAAGAGGAAGGTGGAGGAAGCCGAAACGCCGGGGACGTGAAAGATGAGAGGGCTCAGCAGCGCCGGCCCCTGATCACCGGGATAGCTATGCTACACCCTCACCCGGTGGAGGTCTAAATCCCACTGTGGGGGTTCCTCCTCACCACCCTCCCTCCACGCCACCGGTACTAGCCCTGGCCACTAGCTTATTTACGCGAAACCCTCCTCACCAGCCTCACAAGTACCTCGAAGGGATCCTGGCAGGGAAGAGGGCTCTGCCTAATGCGGGCAAGACAGCTTATCCTAGTAACAGGCTCTGGTAGTGGAGTTGGAAAAACAAGCTTGGGTACGGCTTTAGTTGAACGGCTTTCTCGCCTAGGGTTCCGTGTGGGCGTTGTTAAACACGTCCACCATGGTGTAGACTACCGTGTAAAAGATACTGGCCGCTACCTTGATGCTGGAGCCTCCCGCGTCGCGGCCATAGGGCCGGGGGAGTACATGATTGTTGAGAAGAAACTGCTGGGCTTCTGGAACGCTATAGATGTGGTCGGCGACGTGGACGTGGTGGTTGTTGAAGGCTTCAAGAACCACATGGGTAACGTAGCCGGAAGGGGAGGCTGCATAGTATACGTGGGCCGCGAGGACGACAAACCTCCTTCACCCAGCAGCGGAAAACTCATAGCTATAAACCCTGCCGAGATAGGGGAGGCCGTGGAAGCGCTGATAAGGCTTATAGAGGAGGGAAAGTGTGTAATCAGCACCCAACACTAGCATGCAATCGCGGCCTCCCCGCCGTAGGAAGTTCCATATTATCTTGATTATGTCTTGATATATTATTCTTCATGGATGAGTAGTATTTTCACCTTCTTGCCGTGTAGCTTGGCTATCTCGTCCTGGCAGTTCCTGGGCGGGTAGATGTAGTAGCGGTTTCCCATCCTGACTATGCTTGCTTCGAACACGTACACGGTAGCCACCGGGTCTCACCGAGGGGGACATGTATACAAAAAACTTGCAAGTTTGCATGCAGAATCATTAACCGGTGAGGAGCCCCGATGAGGGGGAGAGCCACTAGGCTTCCAAGCCCTTTTCAGCAGCCTCCATAACGTCCTCACCCACATGCCCCCCTAATGCGATGCCTCCAACCGTGCCATCCACCCTCTCCTCTCCTCCACGTATGCCGCGAAGCCACACCACCCTCTGGGGGAAGGGTATCTCCACCCCCTCCTTCTCCAACTCCACCTTTATCTTGCCGAGAAGAGCCCTCTGCACTTCAAGCCACCGCCAGCTCGGAACCCAGAATAAGGCCACCAGCTCGACAGCACTATCCCCAAGCCTATCAACATACACTACGGGCTCGGGCTCAGCCAGCACGAGGGGATGCTCGTCTAGAACCCTCCTTACAGTGCTTACAGCCAACTCGATACTGCTCGAGTAGCTAATCCCTATACGATACTCAAGCCTCCGGGCAACAGTCCTCTCCAAGTTCACTATAGTAGACTTGAATATGTCCTCGTTAGGGATCCTCAACACCCTCCCATCAATAGTCTCGATCCGCGTAGAAAACACCGTTATCTCAGTAACCCTTCCAATAACCCCGAGCCCAGGAAGTTCAACCATAGCACCCGGCTGAAGAGGCTTATCAATATAGAGGAAGAGGCCACTGAAAAAATTAGACGCAACAGTCTGAGCAGCAAAACCCAAGGCAACACCAATAATACTACCTGCAAACGCAAAGCCAGTAACATCTATGCCGGCAAGCCCCATAGCAATAATGCTCGACACAATGATAATAGAATAATACACCGTCTTGCCCACAATATCGCCTAAAGCCGTAGGAGCCTGACCCTGCCAGAAAACACGCCTAATCATCCTCCTAACAAACATTGCAACAACAATGCTCGCAGCCATAACAGCAACAAACACGAGACCACTATAGAACAAGTGGCCAAGCCTACCCATAGTACCCGCAACAGTGCCAGTAGCAGCAGCCCCCATAACCGGAAAGTCCCCAGCAACATCATTGGATCATAGAGATCTACGCCGAGAAGTGAACCAGGATTTTTTATACGGGTTACGCCATATGGGAGAAGGCGTTAGACGCTCCAAGCACTAGAGGAAACCGTGGGGTAAGAAGGAGGAGGAGGTGGTAGCCGGGCGGGGATTCGAACCCCGGTCTCGGGGGTTCTCCCCTTCTTGCGCGAGAGGGCCAGAGCCCCGCATCCTTGACCGCTAGACGACCCGGCTACCTTCCTCTCTCTGGCCCAGGAGCCGTTGTAAAGAGGGCTCTCAGGGGAGGGGTTATTATTCCTCTCCCCATCCTCGTAGTACTTTGAGTGAGCCCTGGCTCCTATACGGCTCACGGCCGCCGTGGGGGATCTATGAGGTTTCACTCACTGCATCTATTACTTCGTTGACGGGTATTATCCGGTAGGTTGTTGTCTTTACTATGCCGCGCATGTTCAGGTTTATGAGGGCTGCAACCAGCGCTTTTTCATCGTTGGCCTCAACTATGTTCAGGAAATCCCATTCGCCAAAGACCAGGTATTGCTGGAGTACTTTTACGCCCATCTTCTCCAGCTCCCTATTAACCTCTTTTATCCTCTCGGGTTTCTTGAAGAGGGCTTGTGCTCCTTCCCCGGTTAGCTTTGAGAGGATCATGTAGAGGCTCATGCGCTCACTCCTCTCTCCCTTCTCCTGCCCGGAGTCCTCCTGGAGGATGAAGGGTGGCTGTCTCCCCGAAGGGGCGATCCCTATTTTCTAGTCTTGGTTAGCAGTTCTTCGAATCCCTCCTTTATTCTTGCGAGTCCTTTCCTTATTTTATCGACGCTTATGGCATAGCTTAGTCTTACGTGGTTCTTGCCGGCGGTTTCCGGGAATACTGTGCCGGGGAGCATTACCACGCCTTTATTGTAGAGGATGTGCTCTACTAGCTGCTCGCTTGTCATCCCTGTTTCCCTGAGGAGTTTTTCCACGCTGGGGAATATGTAGAATGCTCCCTGGGGCCTGTAGGATTCGACTCCGGGTATCCTGGCGAGCTCCTCTACGATAACGTTTCTTCTCCTCCTAAACTCTTCTATCATTTTCCTCACGGGCTCCCATGAGCCCTTAAGCGCTGCTACACCAGCACGCTGGGATATGCTTGGTGCACAGCTGTAGATGTTTACGGCGAGTCTCGTGAGTTTTCTCGCGACATCGCTGCGGACTACTAGGTAGCCTAGCCTCCAGCCAGTCATGGAGAATGTCTTACTGTGCCCGTTCACGTATAGCACGTAGTCTCTCCAGTCACTGTGAGTCAGCACGCTTTTGAATTCGCCCTCGTAGACGAAGTTATCGTATATCTCGTCGGCGAGTATGATCAAGCCCCTTCTCCGCGCGAGATCCAGGAGCTCATCCACCTGCCGCGGAGAAAAGACGGCTCCAGTCGGGTTATGCGGGTTGGTCAACACAACCATCTTGGTCCTAGGAGACACCTTCTCCTCTACAGAAGCCACATCAAGAGAGAACCCGCTGCCCGGGGACCACTTCAAAGGCACATAGACGGGGCGTGCTCCAAGAGACCGGGCAACCTCGGGGTATGCTGGATAACTCGGCTCCGGCACAATGATCTCATCGCCAGGGTTGAGGAAGGAGGCGAGGGCAAGGTATATGGCTGTCTTAGCTCCAGTGGTCACAATAACCTCATCAGCCCGAACACTGGCATCATACCTCTCATTCAAATAGTCGGCAATAGCCTCCCTAAGCTCAACAATACCAGCAGTCTCAGTGTAACCGGTAAACCTCTCGTCGAGAGCCCTCTTAGCCTCCTCCACGATATGGTCGAAAGTCGGTATGTCAGGCTGGCCAACACCGAAGCTAATAACCTCAACACCCCTCCTCGCAAGCTCCCTGGCCTTGGCAATATAGAGGAAGCCTGCCTCACCCCTAAGACCCTCAATAACCCCTCTAAGACCATGAAGAACGGGGGAAGACGCCATCACCACTCACACCTTAGCCTCCCAGGGCTCTAGGATGCAAGAGCACGGGGCCTGCCACGCCCCTTTTTATACAGCCAGCAGCACGGGGAGAAGCGAGGCAGCACTCCTCACCACACCTACAAGACGGCAAAAGGGAGGCCAAAAATTAAGCCTAAGCTCTCAGGCTACTTCTCCTTGCCCAGAACCTTCTCCAGCTCAGCAAGCCTCTCCGCAACCGCCCAGTCACGCAGCAATGTCACGGCAGCGGCCGTGAAGGTGAAGCCTGCGAGGCCGGCCATGAGCCCGGCAATCACTCTCGGAGGATCCATGGCAAGGTAGGCGAGACTATACTCGAAGAACCTATAGCCCAGGTACACGAACACCATGCCAGCGGCAAGCGAGACAATGCTCCTAAAACGCTGCCACGTAAAACCTTTCAGCCCAGGCATAGCCTCATCAAACCTCCCTCTCCCTCCCAAACCCAGCTGCTACAAGGGCGCTCCTAGAGGAGCGCCTAGGGGCTAAGCTCCTTATTATAGAGCAGCGCGCGAAGACTCCAGGGAGAAAGCGGAGGAACCACCCTGAAAGGCTTCCGGGAAGGTATGATGACGCTTGGAAGGTATGAGCCCACCCTCCCCAGGGAGCTGGGAGGGCGTGTGGGTTGTGATTTGAACGGGGATGCTGACGCTGCGTCTATCCTAACTTTGAGAAGAACATTGTTCTCGTGAGGGATGAGGAGGCTGCAGCGCTCCTCCACCATATAAATGTCTTCGGGCTCGGCTGGGTGGGGAGGGGGCGAATGGTGTCCTCGGGGGGTTTGCTGGCTAGGAGGAGGCTTATTCTTCTCGTAGCGGCTGGGTTGGCGCTTATGGTGCTCGTGGTGATCCCGGTTTATGTGGCGTATGCTAGTCTTCACCCTCCCCGCTGCATATCCACGCTCCCCGAGGCTTTGGCTTCGAAGGGTGTTGTGGAGTTTAACGTTACTAGCCCCGATGGCGTTGTGGTTAAGGGGTTCATTGTCAACCCTAATGGTGTTGGCTCTCTAGTGTTTGTGTTAATGCACGGCTATACTTCATGTAGTACTGCCCCCTACATCGTCAAGCTTGCCGGCGAGCTCTCTTCGAGAGGTTTCCCCGTGGTCTTGTTCGATTTCCGTGGCCATGGGAGGAGTGGGGGTACAACAACCATAGGGCCTAGAGAGGTCCTTGATGCTAGGAGTGTTGTAGGCTACGTGTCCAAGCTGTTTCCGGGCTCACGTATAGTGCTTGTCGGCTTCAGTATGGGTGCTTCAGTGGCAATTGTTGAAGCTTCCAGCGACCCGAGGGTCTATGCTGTGGTTGCTGATAGCCCCTACTATACCCTGGCTAGAGTAGTGCCGAGGTGGATAAGCTACGCCACCCCCCTCCCCTCGTGGATAGGGAGTCTCGCCGGGCTCTATGGGAGCCTTATGGCGGGAGTCAGCCTCGACTTCGGTCCAGCAAACGTGAAGGCACTCGACAAGCCCCTGCTAGTATTCCACAGCAGCCGCGACCCTCTTCTCACTCGCAGCGAGGCCGAGGCAATAGCTGCGAAGAGCAGCTGCGGGCGGGTGGTGGAGGTTGAGGGGGCGGGGCATGTAGAGGCCGTGGACAAGCTGGGCCCGGCACGCTATGTTGACGCTATTCTCGCAGCCATCACAGCCTGCAGCAAAACCTTAGGATAGCCAGCCGAGAGGGTTAAGCCTCCAAGTATAGATCGCCATCCCCACTACAGCCTCAGAGAAGCCGAGCACACCCAGCACTTCGAGATCCCTCGCCGACGCCACGCCGCCACTGTAGATTAGCCTCTCAACCCCAGCCTCACGCGCCAACGCCGAGAGCCTGGAGGCCCGCAGCACATCAACACCCCTCATCTCCCCTTCATGGAACACTTGCGTGTACATTAAGCCGAAGAGGCCCTTCACGCTGCCAGCCAATCTTACAGCCTCGGCAACACTCAGCGGAGCCCTACCCCTCCAGCCAGCCCGGGCCGGTAGGGCCTCCCACGACTCCTCCAACGCTGCTACGAGAACACCATCGCCCAGCCTGTCAACAGCCTCTGCCAGGAAGCCGGGGTTGCGGAGCCACGCGCTCGCAACAACTAGCCTAGAAGCACCTATCGAGTAAGCCTCCTCAAGCACACCAATATCCCGCAGCCCCCCGCCCAGCTGGACTCCAAGCCCTAGCTCGCTCACCATCCTCTTAACCAGGCCGAGCACGCAGCTGCTGGGCCTACCGCGCATAGCTCCGTCAAGGTCAACCACGTGCACCATGCTGGCTCCAAGACTACTCCAGAACTCAGCCAGCCTCCATGGGTCTCCAAGCCTAAGCCCAGTCCCCGGGACGCCCCTGACGAGTTTTACTGCACTACACTCCAGCACGTCAATGCTGGGCAGCAGGCTTGGATGCTGGGAGGCGTGGGGCAAGGCTTAGGGCACCACCCTATCAACACTCAACACCAGTATATCCCTAGCCCCCCTCTTCTTGGCCTCAACAAGAACCCTTGCCAGCACATCCTCCGGGACAACGGTAATAACCTCCCACATGGGCTCCTTCCCCTCAACCCTCGCAAGCGTGGGCCCCGACATTGAGGGGAGAACACTCGTGACATCCCTCAGACTCCTATCGGGCACGTTCATGAGCACGAGCTTGTAGCCGCGAGCCCTCACAACACTTGCAACAGCCTCCACGACAGACTCCACGAGGGGATCACCGGCATCAACGTGGGCACCCTTAACAAGCACAGCCTCACTCCTCATAACCTCGGCCACAACCCTCAATCCATGAAGCCTCAGCGTTGTACCAGTACTAGACACATCAACAATAGCGTCGGCAACCCCGAGCCTAGGCATGACCTCAGCCGAGCCGCTAATCCTAACAATCCTGGCCCGGACACCATGCTCCCTCAGAAACCTGGAAGTAATATTGACGAACTTTGTCGCAACCCTCACGCCCTCGGGGAGATCGGAAACCCTCCGTATGGGGGCCTCAGAGGGGACGGCAAGCACGAGCCTAGACCTGCCAATACCCAGGCCCACAAGCTCCTCAACACTCCTCGACCCATACTCCACCAAGAAGTCGCGGCCGGTGACCCCGAGCTCAGCGCCTCCAGAAGACACTATCGCTGGAATATCCTCGGGCCTAACATAAACGAGGCTAACCCCCTCCCAGTTAGTAGGCGCGATAAGAGTCCTGGAGTCAGGGCCGTAGAGGGGGTCAATACCGGCAGCACTAAGCAAGCGCAGCACGGGCTCACGCAGCCTACCCTTACTCGGGACAGCAATACGCAAACCCAAACCTAAACCCCAGGCCAGTAGCCCAGGGAGGAAGACGAGGCCAAAATACGCCACTCTCACCGCTAGCAGGCCCTCTCGCTGAGCCGCCCTCAACGTTAACAT
>QNYQ01000023.1 GCA_003978665.1 Hyperthermus sp. | reverse complement strand
CCGTTACAGTGGCTGTGAGGGTAGGGGCTGGGTGAGTGTTGGGAGGAAGATCAGTGGCCTCTTCCCCCGCTGAGCCACCCTAAGCCCTTTCAGCGGGGGCTCGCTGGTGCTCTTGATGGTGGCCACGTTTCTTTCGAGTACGGCCTCGACTAGAGGATAGTATATCTTTGAGCCTCCATCAGTGTAGAGGGGGAGTGTTGCGGCATAGAATCCTACACCCGGCACGTTAGCGGGCTCTCCGCGGAACCTCACCCTTACGAGCCCGAGGCCGGGTGCGAGGAGGCTGGAGGCATCCTCTGGGCTCCATGCCAGTTTTGAGCGGCTATGCCTGCAGAGCGTTCCATCAACTATGTCGCCGATTAGAGTGAATTTTGCCGGGAGGGGGGTGAGCCTCGCTATGACGGTGTCCCTATACACTACTGCGAGCTCGTAGGGTGCGAGCATCCAGGCGTCGGCTTCTCCGCCGGGGTGGATGTAGGATTCCTCGAACTCCACGTAGATGCAGCCCGTTAGAGGCCTGGGCCTCAGGACGCCGGGCACGGGCTCTACTAGGACAGTGTCCCTCACCCTTGCGCGGACACAGCCGTAGGGGTCGCATGCCTCCAGCAGCCCGCTGGCGGAGAAGCTTATGCTCGCCTCGGCTAGCCTGAGAGACGAGCCGGGCTCTAGGCTTCTCGGGTAGCCCTCACCCTCCATGCTCAACCGGTACGCCAACCCCTTCTAGCGGCTGCGAGCACTGCCAGAGCCAGGACTGCAGCGATCATGGCCGCTGACAGTGTTTTATCCCTACCGGCTCCATTATCTCCCGCAGCCTTCACGTACGTCCTCCACTTGTAGGGGTTGAACTCGTTGTCGTGGTCCCATATCCTCGCCACGCCCCTGTCAACCAGCAGTTTATTCACGTTGACCAGGTGGCTGCTATTATGCCTCACATAAACCACTGCTACAAGCCTACCATACCGGTCCCTACAGTACACGTCGTCGACGTCGAGTAGAACAGTCTTACCCCCAATAATCCTCGACAAGGCGGCTCCTGCAGCAGCATAGCCCAGCTCCCCTCTCTCCGGCGCGTTTATGTCGGCGAGCCTAACCTTGACTAGGCTGCCAGCCCTCACCGAGCCCTTGAGGCAGCTGGGCGCGCTGGATGAAACCTCTACTATCCTGGCATAAAACGTGTCGCCGTCAACCACGCGCGTCACGAGAACAGTCAGCTCGCCTGGAGAGGCGTGTACGGCCACTGCATGGGCTATCAGCGTGAAAAAGAATAGTGCGGCGGGGAGCCTCCACCCTCCTGCCATCTCCTCTCCCCGCCCCCCAGGAGAGGGGGTGTGGTCGTCAGCTGCCGGTGGCGTATTTTTCTGCTAGAGCTGCTGCATCGTGAAGCCCTAGGCTCCTAAGCTTCCCTGGGCTGGGTATGCCGTTGGGCATCCACCCCCTCTCCTCATAGTATGTCTTCAGCATTTCCAGAAACCTGTCCCTGTCAAGCCTGGCGCCCTTTAATGGTCCCTTAGTTAGTGGCTCGCGGAACCATCTTTCGGGGGGCATGTCCATCTCTATGCTCCAGCCTCCATGCTCTCTCACCCATATCATTCTTATCAGCGCGTATATCCTGTCAGCCACAGTATAGTGGTCGTCGAGGCTGTAGCTTAGCCCGGTGGCAGCGTTGAAGAGGGCAACGTAGTGTTCGAGGCCTATCCCGGTCTCCACGACGGGGAACCTGCAGCCGACCAGTGTCTCGAAGAGGCCGCCGCGGAACCTCTGCATCTCTATCAGCTTCCTGACCTTTAATGGGCTATAGTCCATTCTACCATGCTGCACCTCCCAGCTAATCAGCCAGGCATCCTTGTGGTGGGCTCCTATAGGGCTTGTAGCATATGCAAGCGCCATTCCAGGCGCGGCGTGGCAGTCGTAGGCGCTCACTTCAAGCCCCTTCACGTGCATGGCATACCATGTCTCGCCAACACGCCTCGAAACCCTCATCGACCCCTCGGCCAGGAGGCTGCCCACTCCCCGGCGCTCGGCTATGTCGTATACCAGGCTTGCAAGCTTACTGGCCTCGCCCCAGGACGCGTCAAGCTCCAGTCTGCCCCTTTCAGCCGCTTCGAGCGCGTAGGCTAGTGTGCCTCCAAGGCTTATAGTGTCGAGCCCCATCATGTCAGCGATCCTATTGAGGAGGGCCGCGTCCTCAAGCCTACCCACACCCAGGTTGCTTCCAAGCATTGCAATGTTCTCGTAGTCGATCTCGACGAGCTCCCCCCGGTTATCGCGGACCACGTGGCCGCAGGGCATTACGCATAGAGGGCAGCTTCTAAGCTCAACCCTCACCTTCTCCATGTAGCTCCCGCTGATAGCCTCATACTCCTCGAAAACCCCCTCCCGGAAGTTGAAGGAGGGGAGGACACTGGCCTCCTGCGCCCACTCGATAGTCATCATGGTTCCCTGTCTCATCCAGAAGCTAAAGCTCGGGCTCGACTTCACAGACCTTATAGCGTTCAATGCAGCCTTAGCGTAAGCGTCGCTATCATAGACCTCTGGCCTCTTATCGCCACGCACAACAATCGCCTTAAGCTTCTTGGAGCCCATGACCGCGCCGATGCCAGGCCTGCCCCCGCTCCTCCCCTTCTGGGAGACTATCGTAGCATAGCGTACAAGGTTCTCGCCGCCGGGGCCTATGAGGAGGATGCCGGAATCGCGCCCGTAGCGCTCGACAAGCCTATCATAAGCCTTAAACGCGTCAAGCCCCCAGAGATCGCTGGCATCCTCCAGCCAAGCCTTATCGTTCTCGACAACAAGCACTGAAGGCTTGGAGGCAGCCCCCTCAACGACCAAACCATCCCAGCCGGCGGCGCGAAGAGCTACAGCAGCCCATGAGCCTATGTTGCCGTCGCCGTAGCCTCCCGTTAAAGGGCTCTTAGCGGCGACCACGAGCTTGCCGAGGTTTGGGCCGGCGAGACCAGTTAACGGGCCTACGGCCACGACGAGGAGGTTGCCGGGGCCGAGGGGATCCACGCCAGGGGGCATGAAGTCCCATAGTATCTTTGCCGCGAAACCCCTACCCCCAATAAACATTCTAGCCATCTCGCCGGGATAACGCCACTCCCTCTGATGCCCACGGGATAAGTCGAACCAGAGGATGCGCTTAAACCATCCCAGCACCTTCTCGCCCAAGAACCCTTAACCCCTCCACGGCCAGCTGTTGGGGCTGGTATCAAATAAAGGGAGCCCTGGACAAGTACAGTCATGTTCCGGGAAGAAGTGGAGGGTTAGGCTTATAGGCTAGGGCTTCACGCCGTCTCCCCAACACTGTGGGGTAGGTGTTATGGGCGTCTACCAGGGCAACGACCTCAAGAAGCCGAGTGGTGGAAGAAAGTGGAGGCACCAGAAGGTGAAGCGGAAGTACTGGATGGGCCGCTACCCAACCCACACCAGGCTGTCCAGCGACAGGGAGGTGCGCGAGCTTGTTAGGGTTAGAGGGGGCAACGTGAAGGTGAGGCTGAAGAGGGCTGTCTACGCCAACGTGGTGGACCCCGACTCTAATAGGGCTAGGAGGGTGCGTATCCTGCGCGTGATAGAGACGCCGGACAACCCTAACTATGCGAGAATGAACATCATAACCAAGGGGACTATCATAGAGACTGAGGCCGGTGTTGCAAGGGTTACTTCGAGGCCCGGCCAGGATGGAGTGGTTAATGCGGTGTTGATCAAGCAGGGCTAGTATGGGTATGTTCTTCTCGGGAGGCGGAGGGGCTCGGGGGTTTTTCTCGGCTTGGTTGAAGCCATGCTCTTCAACAGTTTAGCTGCCGCCGTGGCGGCGTAGATGAACCCTATAACCTCCAGTCTCCCTAGAGTCATAAGGACCATTAGCACAGCCTTCACCGTCCACGGCGCGGCCGCGCTTGTTATGCCTACGCTCAAGCCCACTGTGCAGAGAGCGCTCTGGGCCTCGAACAACGCGTCTACGACGCTAGTGCCGGGCAGGAGGATCATCAGTGCTGTTGCGCCAGCTATGAGGGTTAGGGTGAACAAGAGTATTACGGCTATTGCCGACTGTAGGAGTGACTCGTCAATAGCGTAGCCCCCCACGCGTTTAACACTCACATAGCTCCTGCCGTAGACGGTCTCTCTAACGCTCCACGCCACAGACTTCAATACTATGGATACACGGTAGACTTTTATGCCGCCGGTGGTCGAGAAGGCTGAGCCCCCGGTGATCATGGCTAGCACTAGGAGAAACTTGTATGCACCGGGCGCGTGTGAGAGGTCCGAGATCCCAAACCCCGTGCCGCTGTGTGCTGATACGAGATCGAATAATGCCTCTCGTAGGGGGGTGTGGGGGCTCCAGTTGAGCGCGTAGAGTACCAGTACTCCTACAAGAGTGTTGAACGCTATTAGGCCTAGGAGGCCCGGGATCTCGCCGCTATACCTCCTCCTCACGCCCCGGAGGACGGCGTAGAGGTCTGCGAAGTTGGAGGCACCGAGAACCATTACCACTATTGTGGCTGCCTCAACCACGGGGCTCCTGTAGTAGCCTATGCTCTCACTGTGCGTGCTAAATCCTCCCGTGGCCAGCCCCGTCATGGTATGGTAGAGGGCGTCGCTAAGGCTCATGCCGGCTGCGTAGAGGAGGCTGGTTCCCAGCGCGGTTAACACCAGGTAGAGGATCATGAGGGCCTGCAGGCTCTTAGCGATACTCGGCTCAATCCTCTCAAACCTCCCCTCAGCAGCCCCCACGAGGTGTGCCGGCAGCCCTCCAAGCCTCGCTATAGTATAGAATAAGACTACCACGCCGAAGCCGCCAAGCCACTCGCTTACAGCACGCCACCAGAGGACGGTTGCAGGCAGCTCCTCAACCCTGGGAATGTAAACCCCGTAATCCCTGTCAACCCCGCCGCTGAACACGCTAAGCCCTGTTGTCGTGTAGCCGCTAATGCTCTCGAACCACGCGTCAATAAACGGGATGTGGAGCTCGTAGGCTATGGGCAGCGCAGAGGCTAGGGGCGTGGCAAGCCACGAGAACGCTACGAGGACGAACGCCCCCTCCCTGGTCAGGCTGTATGACGGGCGGGTCGCTAGAACCCAGGCTGCCGACAACGCTACATAGCCCGCGCCCCACGCCATGAAACGGTAGGAGTAGGGGTCCCCCTCTAACAAGCCTAGAATACTGCTCAGCAGGAGGGTTAGCCCGGCAGCCGTGAAGGGAAGCACGATATATCTTGCCAGCGGTGGAAGAGGGGCCGGAAGGGTAGACGATAGCCTCCTAGTCCTAGCCAGCACGCCAATACTCAAGGCAGGCTACCATCACATGCCCCGCTAGGCAACCCCTCCGCCGCCCGGCACCCGATAATAATCCTTCCCCCATGCTCCCCCGCCGGGGACCCCTCCACGACAATCCTCCAGCCGCTCACGCCTGCTCGCCAGCCTCCTCCCGCCCCCTCTCCCCCATCCTGCCGGGTGCTCTAAGACTCCAGGCGGCAGCGTTGCCTGGAAGGCCGGGTGCTGGCTGCATGTAGGCTTGTGGGGGAATGTAGGGCTGAGGATACTGTGGCGGTGGAGGAGGGGGCCAGGCGGCCTGGGGTATTGTGTAGCCGAATGCCCTCTGATAGGCTGCTCTTATGTCGTCGTTGAGGACGTGCAGGTATACCTGGGTTACCTTTATGTCCCGATGCCCCAGCAGCCTCTGGAGCATGGGCAGGGGTATGCCTCTGCGCAGCGCCTCCGTGGCGAAGGTGTGTCTCAGCACGTGCGGCCTAACCCTCTCCGGGTCAATGCCAGCTCTGCGTGCAAGCGACTTCAACCTCTTGTAGAGGCCGCTATAGCTTATTCCCAGGAGGGGGTCGCTCGGCCTCCTCGGCTTAAGTGTGAGCCAGAGGCTTAGGGCCTGCTCTGTTAAGGGGCCGTAGAGCACTATCCTCTCCTCTCCATACTTAGTATCCCTAACTCTAATCTCCCTCCTCGACATGTCGACATCCTTCACCCTAATACCCACAGCCTCCCTCGCCCGCAGCCCGGTCTCGAAGAGGAGTGCCACGATAAGCAGGTCGAGCACGTCGCGGGAGGCGGAGATAAGCCTCTCAACCTCCTCGGGGCTCAAGGCCTCAATCCTGGCCCTTCTAGGCTTACGTACAACCGGGACCTTAACGTCGACGCCAAGCCACTGGAAGAAGCTGCGCAGGAACAGCGTGTAGTAGTGCATTGTCATCCTCCTAGCCCTGCCGCTGTCGCCGCGGGGCCTACGGAGACCCTTAGAAAGCCTATCGTAAACCCACCCGGCCACGTCACTGGCCCCGATCTCCCTCACAGCCCTATTGCCTACAAACTCCAGGAAGTCCCTCAGCGCTGCGCGATAGGCTCGCACAGTCTTAGCGCTGGCGCCGGCAGCAGCCAAGGCTGCCAGGAACGCTTCAATAGCCTCTCCTATCCTCATATCCCTCGCATTAGGGGGCGGGGGAGGCAGGTCAAACTTCGTCAATACAATCCCCTCCACGCAGCCTCTCAGCCCTTCAACCCCGTCAACATCCCAGCGCCTACGCCTCCAGCCAGGCGCTGTGCGCTGCACTATACTAGATGGTGAGCGGCCTCCTACCCCTCCAGGTTTAAGGGCTGGTAATCCCCTCTTGCCCCGCCCCCTATCCCAAAGCACCCCGTTCACGCAGCCCGCGGGGTAGCGCGGGCTCCCTGGCTACCCGCCGTACCTATAGGCGTGTATGCGTCCTTCATCGAGGATAAACTCCAGCGCGCCAGCCCCCTCGCCGTGGTAGAGGCTTGAGAAAACGGTTAGCACGCAGCCGGCTATGTCCTCAAGGCTTAGTGTCCCGCTTAGGGGGCGTATGCTCGTATCGCAGGCTGCTAGGGCAGCGTCCACCTTCTCGTGGGCCCTCACTATCGCTTTCAGATTGTTCTCCTTCAGGAACATGCCCCATGCAGCCGGGCCGTAATAGTATATTCCAGGGCCGCGCGGGCTTTCACTGTACCATTCCACTTCTATGCTGGGATCGTTCCAGAGCAGGTGCCTTAGGACTTTGTTGCCGTAGTAGGTGTCCAGGCTCTTCCTGGTCCCCCAGACCTTTCCCAGCTCGCCAGCTATCTCGTTAATCCTCCATGCCTCCTCTCTGGTGCTGGAGCATTTCCTGCATGGTATGCCTCCGTGTACTAGGAAGAGGGGTTTGGCCACGGCTATTATGGGGAGGTACTGGTAGAGGCTCGATACTGCCGGGTATAGTTGTGTTAGATTCTTTGCTTTTAGCTCGTCCGCGAAGCCATAGTACTGGTTCATGTAGGGGTCTTCGTGGTTTCCCCGGAGCATGTAGACTCGCCTATCCTCTACCAAGGCCTCTGCGAGCAGGGCCAGGTTGCCTACGCCGTCGGGGCCCCTGTCAACATAGTCTCCGAGGAAGACTACGGCTTCAACGCCGAGCCTATCTCCTAGGCTGAGAGCCCACCTTGTTACTTCAGGGTAGCCGTGCGTGTCGCCGACCACTAGGATCCTACGCTCCCTGAGCTCTACTACCGGCCCCATGCCGCTCAGTTTCTCGGAGGCTCTCGCAAGCGCTTCCTCTAGGCTGTCGGCTACCATGCCCCCTCCCCTTCCCTGGGCTTGAGCCTTACAGCCGTTACTATGGTGTACTTGTGGTTTAGCGCCTCCTCTATGTCGAGGGGGATCCGTGTGGTTTTGACGTGGCTCTCCAGGATCCTTGACAGCTCTTCTCTCTCGTCTTCACGCAGGTAACGGTACTCTACGTGTGGGTACCCTACATGCAGTACTCCCCAGAGCTTGGCCAGTCTCTTGAACTTGTCTCCAAGAGCTTCGAGTAGTTCTTCAACGGTTTGGCTGGCAAGTGCTTTGATCATCTGCTCCCTGCTTATCTCCCCCCTCGACGCCAGAGCCCTTATGTAGCGTTCTACCTGCCTCCGTGGCGGGGCCTTGCCCACGTGGCTGACGGGGAGGTGGCCCTTCACGTAGATCTTTCCGCCAACCATCCCGCTTGCCAGGAATCTGCCAGCGCTGCCCAGCACGACTATTGTTCCTCCCGCCATGAACTCTGCCATGTAGTCTCCCACATCGCCCCTGACAACTATTACTCCGCCCTTCATCTGTATGCCCAGCCTGTTGCCGGCATTGCCTAGTACGTGTAGCTCGCCACTCCTCATTGCCTGGCCGGCCGAGTCGCCTACGTCGCCGTATACGACTATCCTGCTCCCAGTCATGCTGTCTCCGAAGTCCTCTTGCACGCTACCGTAAATATAGGCCTCCACGCCCTCCACGACGTTGAAGGAAGCGTTCCCGACAATCCCCCAGATCTCTATCTTTCCTGGGCCGAGCCCGTTAGCAACATACCGGTGGCCGTTGACATTGTATGCTGCGGCGTAGCCCCTCTTCCTAAGCATCTCTGCCAGCGCCTGGTTCAGCTCTACGCGATTCATTTTCGAGGCGTCAACCGCCCAGGTGGGGGGCGGGGGGTGGGGGTAGCTCTTCCAGGAGACTACGCCCTCCACCTCTAGCTCGCCGTCGGGGTAGGCTACAATGTAGCCTCCTCCCCTAACCATTAGCGGGGTGGCTGCTGGATCCATGGCTTTTACGGCTGCAGCCTCGCTTGCAACATACACCCTGTTCTCTCTCCTAGCGAAGTAGAGGGGGCGGAAGTGGTGTTTGTCGACGAACGCTGAGAAGTAGGGGCCGTGCGGGGTTCCATGTATATATATTACGGCGTATGGGCCGTCAAGCCTAGCCCACCTAGCCCCCTTACCGTGAACCATTACGTTGACCACGTCACTGGGGCTGTACCCGTCCCTATACAAGAGCTCTATTAGAAACGCTATAGCCTCGCTGTCGTTTCCCGTGAAACTGTACAAGCCCATGTTGTATGCTATCATGCGCTTGTTGGACCCGTAGCTGCTGAGGTCGCCGTTATGCACTATCACCGTCTCCCCTGAACTGAAGGGGTGGGCTAGCCAGGGCTTGAAGCCCGGGCTGTTTGTGGGGTATCTCGTATGCCCTATCCAAGCCCTGCTGACAACCCCGTGGACCCTATAGGCGTCCGCAACCTCCCTGGGCCAGCCAATGCTCTTCCAGACCTCAAGCGTCCTGCTGGCCTGAAGGAACCATAGCTTGTTGTAGTAGTCTCCTCCAGGATAATCGTTCAGTAGCGCCTCTACAACAGTTATATCGTGGCCGAGCCTGGCGATCTCCCTATAGCTCCCATCACCCAGCCTCTCAACAAGCTCCCTGAAAATAGCGGAATCGCTCCTTGCTGAAGCCCCTAGGAAAACCCTTGTGCGCACTAGCCCCCTCGGCTCCGGGTTGTATGCTGCGAACCCAGCGCCGTGCTCGGTCCCCCTCTCCCTCATCGCTTCAAGGGCCTCCAGGATGTACTCGAAGCCCAGTGGTGAGCCATCAAGGCTGGCCATGCCGGCTATGCCGCACAACCCTAGTCGCCCCTCCCCGCTCCATTATGGTGGGGGATGCGGGTTTATGTCCCGGCTAGGCTCACGTGGAGTATGTGTGATACTCTCCCATCGAGGCTTCTCAGCAGCCACCGGTTACCCTGTAGGCTCTGGTAGCTTGTCAAGCCACCGGCACCCATTAGGAGGCGTAGCTCCCAGCCTAGCTCTATTAAGGTGTTCTCGTAGGCTTCCCTTCTAGCCTCGTAAGGCTTGGCCTCCAGCTTCTTTTTCACCAGGCGCAGTGTTCTTCTTGGAGAAACAAGGTCGGCGCCGAGCGCTACGAGCTTATACACGTCTGCAGCATGCCTAAAGTCGCCGGCGGCGACGATGGCCACGGTCCCCCTTATGCCGTCCTTCCAGTAGTCGTCGTCGAGCTTGACAACCCATTCTTCCAGCCAGGGTTTACCGCGTCCCCTGGCTCCTTTCAGCTCCTCGTCTACAATGATTATCCTCGTCCCCGGCGGGGGCTCGACGCCGGGGGGTATTGACGTGGCGTAGGGCCTCTCCAAGAGCTCGCATTCCAGGGGGTAGCCGAGCGCCTCGGCTGCCTCCATGAGGGCGGTGTCGATGCACGGTACTGTTATTGGTGCATCATACTCTGTGCCGTCCGGGAGCCTAACCCCTATGTCTATCTCCTCCCGGTAGGGGTCGACGGAGGGGCGTGTTACCTGCGCTGCCTCTATGCGCAGGAGGTCGAGGGGCCTCTCGGCCGGCACCGTGTAGCCTGGCACGTACCCTCCCATTCCGAGCACCGGCGTCTTGGCTTCAAGGTAGACCTCGCTTGGGATAGGCTCCTCCCGCGGGTCGCCATACCATGCAACCTCTCCCGGCTCTTCAACCTCAACGCCTAGGACCCTGGCGACATCCTCGTCGACGTTGTGGAGTCTCAGCATGCTCCTTTTCGCGCGGAGCCGGGAGAGCTTGTCTTCTCCAAGAGCGTATACTAGGAGCTTGAGCCCCCTCTCCACGCCACGTAGCCATGAGACGAGCCGGGCCACTGCCCAGTCTATGTCTAGTTTTAGGGGGCTATCCACGCTGTTTGTTAGCGCTGTAGGGCACTTCCCGGTATTGCATAGATGGCACATTATGCATCCCATTGCTATGAGGGCGGCGGTACCCATCATTGCCATGTCGGCGCCCAGCATTACGAGCTTTAATATGTCTGATGCGGAACTGATCATGCCTCCGCCTATGACTATGAACCCCTCCCGTAGACTATTGGAGACTAGTAGGTCGTGTACAACGGGGATGGCGTAGTCTATCGGTATCCCAACGTGATCCCTAACTATTCTCGGCGTAGCCCCCGTGCCTGCGCCCGCACCGTCAACTATGATTCCCAACGCGTCGCCGCGGGCAGTCCCAACAGCCACGAAGCCTACTTGGTTAGTGGCCGCCGTCTTAACCAGGACGGGGCGCTCAGTGAGCTCGCGCAGCATGCGTATACGCTGTGCGAGATCCTCTATACTATAGATGTCGTGGTGCGGGGCCGGGCTCAACGCCTCCGTTCCCGGGGGGAGCTTGCGCAGCCTAGCAATAACATCTACAACCTTGCGTGATGGGAGATGCCCCCCAATGCCCGGCTTAGCCCCCTGCCCTATCTTAATGTTGACTGCAAGCCCCCTCCTCAGCATATACCTGTCTATCCCGAAGCGGCCACTGGCCCATTGTATGACAATGTTACGTGACTTTGCGACCTCGGGGTGGAGGCCCCCCTCGCCCACACCGACCACTGCTCCGGCTATGTCGGCTGCACGGGCCAGGGCGATGTTGGGGTTGCCGCTTAGAGCGCCGAAGCTCATGTCGCCCAGGTAGACGGGGACGCGGAGGAAGGCTCCGGCGAACTCTACTCCAACATCTACATCGAGCCTGTCAATACCCTCTACGCCAAGCTTCTCTGCGAGAGCCTCAACCTCACTAGGCCTAAGCCCCTCAACACTCATCCTGTCAAGAAGCCTACCCCTCCTCAGGGGAGGCTCAAGAATGGGCTTCTCCAAGCCCTTAAGCGCAGCATGCCTTATCCTCTCAATCCTGCCACGATCCCAGAACTCCGGGGCCGAGACCCCGCCCACGGGGGGAAGATACCTGGACACAAGCCTCTTGACTCCAGCCACTCCATCTCCCCAGGGAAGGGTAGGGTGGGAGCGGGGTCTCTCCCAATAAAAGTCGGTTCCAAACCATATGGGCTCCGGGAATAGGAGCGAAGAGGGGGAGGTGTTGTCGAGGGCTTGGCTGGGAGGCTTGGGATCGAGGGGCTCCGGGTGCTCGTGACAGCCTCCACTAGGGGCCTGGGCCGAGGGGTTGCGGAGGTTCTGCTGGAGGAGGGTGCTGTTGTGACTGTGAATGGTAGGAGTGGCGAGAGTGTTGAGAGGGCTGTGGGAGAGCTCGCGGGCAAGGGCAGGGTTTATGGTGTCGCCGGGGATCTCTGTGACTTAAGGCAGGCTGGAGAGATTGTTGACAGAGCTTCCGAGTACATGGGCGGCCTCGACGCCCTCGTCTACATACCCCCTCCTCCCCCGGCCGGAGGCTTTGGAGAGGTCGGCGAGGATTCTTGGGTCAAGTGGAGCCGCTGCCTATGCCTCTCCCCCGTCTGGGCGGCCAGGAGGGCTTTGAGGCATATTGGTGGAGGGAGGGGAGGGGGGATGGTTTTCGTTACCAGTATTGCTGTGAAGGAGCCCATACCAGACATCGTGCTCTCAAACACGTTAAGGATAAGCATCCACGGGCTTGTCAAGAGCCTTGCAAGAGAGCTGGGCCCCCGGGGCATAAGGGTTAACGCTGTGCTTCCAGGATACTTCTTGACAGACAGGCTGAAGGCTCTTGCAGAGAAGAGGGCCGGGGAGAGGGGGGTCCCCGTAGAGAGGGTACTCGACGAGATGGCTTCAAGCGTCCCGCTCCGAAGGATAGGCGAGCCCAGGGAGCTGGGCTGGGTAGTAGCCTTCCTCCTGAGCCCACTGGCAAGCTACGTGAATGGCGCCTCAATACCCGTTGACGGGGGTAGGCTTTACTCGGTGCTTTAACACCCCCCTCCCGGGAGAAGGGGCTACGAGCTGATGGCCATGGCTGGGCCTGCCGGCTCCCTGGGGCCGAGTGGGGAGGAGGGGCTTGTAAGGCTGCGTGTTAGGGGGATCTACGCTACAGCTCTCACCCAGTGGGCTTTGGATTCGGGGTTTCAGGTTGTGCAGGCTTCTAGGGTGATAAGTGACAGGTTTGGGATCCCTCAGCTTAACCTGCCCCCCCACGTTACCCTGAAGACTGTTGATGATGAGCCCTCTGAGCTGCTGGTTGTCGGCTATACGTGGGCTGCTTCAAGGGTAATTGCCGCGTTGAGGTCGACGCTGAAGTATTCGTTCTACTGGGTTTCAAAGCTGCCTTTACACTCCACTGTCAAGGCGAGGGTTGAGGGCCGGGGGAGTAGCGGGGAGTGCTTGGTGTCTGTTCTGGGAGTGAAGGCTGTGCTGGAGGATGCGGGCAGCAGCTGTAGGGCTGGGGACGAGGTCGTTGCGGGTGTTGTTAGGCCCGCAGTGAAGCCTGGGGAGCTTCCGAGGGTGAGGAGGGGGGCTCGGCTGGTCGGCGACTACGCCATAGTATACGCCTCTGATGAGCCCAGGGTAACTGTGAGCAAGCACGTGAGATCCAATACTACGCGCGCCATGCTCCTGAGCATAGGCGGGGAGCTCGCGGCCAGAGGCCTCAGCATCCACTGGCGCAGTAGCAGCAGGTTCGCCGACGAGGACACTTTGAGGCGGCACGCGGAGACGCTGGCTAGGAGGCTCGCCGAGGCCGCCAAGAAGGCTGAGGAGGGGAGGGAGGGCGTCTATAGCGAGGGGGAGACAGTGGCGGTGGTTAGGCTGAGCAGGCCCGACAAGGAGAGGCTTGACGCCCTAAGAGCAAGAACAACCCCCACCATACCCTTGCACCACAGTGTTAAAAGTATTGCTAACACGATGAGCATAGTAGTAGATTACGCTGAGAAACTAGTAGAGAAGGGTGTTGACCCCGACAAGCTCGCCGAGGCCCTCCTAGAGATGCAAGTAGACAGTATAGCGTCTCAGAGAACAATAACAATAATCCACGTGAAACCAACCGGGGAAGTACTGGAACTAGGCCCGGCAATAGTAAAACACGTCGAAGCCCGAGGGAAAGGGGTGAGAATACTCTTAGAGAGAACAGTCAAGGGGAAAGGAGTCTACGACGGAATAGGGGCGAGAAAAGAGCCCGGAGACAAGATAGTAACCGAGATAGACACGTCCACGTGGATAACAACACACCGCTACTACTCCCGCAACGGGGAACTCAAAGGAACATACTACAACATCAACACACCACCAGAAATAGGAGACACCAAGATAATATACATGGACCTCGAAATAGACGTAGCAAAAAACCCAGGAGAACAACCAAGAATACTGGACAGGGAAAACCTAGACAGAATGCTCACAGAAGGAGTAATAACAAGAGAGCTATACGAGAAAGCACTAAAAGAAGCAGAAAACATACTAAGACAGCAAAGCAGCCGCAAACACTAAAAAATAAACCCCTCCCCCAAGACAACCACACCCCCCGGGAAAGGGGGAAGAAGGGGAGAAGACAGGGCACCACGCACCCAAAACCGAAACAGCAGGACCCCAATGCAGAGGACGCGGGGGTGCCCGAGCTAGGTCAAAGGGGGCGGGCTGAGGACCCGCTGGCGTAGGCCTGCGTGGGTTCGAATCCCACCCCCCGCACCACACCCTCTCTAGCTCTGCTTGGCTGTAGATGCTTCTCTCCGCCAGCCATGCTAGGATCTTGGCCGCCTCCTCGCCGCTGAAGCGGGCGATTACCCTCCTCCTGCCCCCGCCCTGGTACTCCTCGACCACCAGGTACTTGTACCTCCTGTTACCCTTCCTGACCTCCCTCACGTAGATGTACATGGGTTGCAGTCGCCCTTGATAGGCGGCCTGGCTCCGCACAGGCATACTCCAACTCCCCATCCCAGACCTGTGTAGAGCATGGCGGAATTAGAATGCTGCAACCTGGGGCAAGTACTCGACTGCAACCATGGGAAAGACTTGCAAGAGGGTTGCAAGCGGCCCGTATGCCTGTCAGGCTATGGTGCCAGGTGTGTATGGTGTGGTGGGGGTGTGGGTGCTAGGCTGCTTGGCTCCATGCTGCTTCCAGCTCTTCTAGGAGCGGCTCCATGGCCCTCCTCCTCTTCTCCTCATACTGCCTCCTCACGTCTGCTGGTATGGCGCGTAGGTCGTACGCGTCCAGGCCCAGCTTCTGGATGGCGACCTTCCCAGAGGCGAGTATCCGCTTCTTTAGAGCCTAGCAACCCTCTGGGGCTTGCTCCTGCCGTGGGGCGCCAGGGGCTCCACTACCACCCAGGCCTTCTTCCGCAGCTCCTTCAGTATGTCCATGTCTGGGCTCGTGTAGATCACGCCAGCGGTCAGCGTCCTAGCCAGGTTGATGAGAGCGTTGAGCAGCCTGGTAAGGTGGAAGCCCTCCCTACTACTACTGATAAGGTACTTGCTGAGGTGCATGCCCGCATCGTCGAATATGACTACTGGTATCCTCTTGCCAGAGGCTAGGGCCTCCCTGAACCTGGGTAGGGCCTCTCTGGGGTCGAAGTAGAGGCTATCCAGCACCCTGTCCCAGTCACCGTAGACCTCGTAGGCCACCAGCATAGCGTAGGTCGTCTTCCCCATGCCCTGCGGCCCTACCACGAACGCGCTGAGGAAGTCGTAGCGCTTGTACGCGCTAGAGATCAGCCTCGCCAGTATCAGCCCCACCAACCTCACCCCCGTAGCTGCCCATGAGCAGCTCGGTCCTCCTAACCAGGAGACCCCTACGATCCAGCTCCCTAGCCAGCATGGCCACGAAGCTAGACGCCTCCTCCAGCGCTGCTAGGGGCCTACCGTCCCTGGCGAGCTCAACACACCTCCTAAGGTTGAAGCCGTTACCGCTGAAGGGTGCAGCTAGAGCGGCCAGGGCGTGGGCCGCAAAACAGACAGCCTCCACCGCAGCAGCCTTGTTGGGGCGCCTACCAGCCTCTGCTACCGCCTCAGCCCAGCGGTCAAAAGCCCTAGCCAACACCCAGACGTAGTCAATGGTTTCACGGTACTCCACAAAGCTCAAAGCCAGACCACCTCCAAACAGTTACGCGGGTGCAAGTCTTGGCTCAGAAGCCTAGAGTGGTCAGGGCTGAGAGCTGGAGCGAGCTCCCAGAAGTACTCGAGCCTAGCGTTATGTATGACGTGAATGGAGTCATAATTCGGCCTAAAACACGGCTCGCTCGGGATGAGGCTAGCGCCATAGCCCGCGGAGTCAAGGAGATGGCCAGGAAGCAACCCTAAACCCTCCTCTTCTTCCTCCTATAGGTTCCATTGGTTCGCGGGACGAGCGCTACAAACCATAGCCTACAAATGTCCTCCCTTAGGACGTAGAAGCCTCTAGCAGTCTGTCTTCCAAAGTAGTAGCGTCTAGCAGGATACCACTTCCGCAGCTTCTTAACATAGATCTCCACCACAACAGGGTTTCCCCTAAGCAGCCTAAGGGCTTTCCCTCGGAGAGCTGGGTCTCTAAGCCTCTTCTCCAGGTCTCTGAGCTCCCGCTTAACATCATCCCATATGCCTAGCTGCTGTGCCGCCCTACGGAACTCCCGTGTCCACCTCACCCTCCACCCAGCCGCGCAGGGATGCCTATCCCTCTCCTTCTCCCTCCTCTTCCCTCTTGACATTCGCCTCTACCTCGCCCTCCATCTTCTCTATCCCGCTGTCGTCTACGACTGGGCGGCTGCTCTCCGCGACAACAGACAGCGGCATCGCGTAGGCGGT
>QNYQ01000035.1 GCA_003978665.1 Hyperthermus sp. | reverse complement strand
TCATGGTATCCTCGTCGGCAAGCCTCTCCTCAAACTCTACTAGGGCTGCCACCTCCTCTTCAACAACCCAGAAGAGCTTCTTCCACCTGGGCTGTGCCAGGAGGGAATCGTCCCCCTCAGCCAGCTCATAGTAGGATTCCACGACATAGTCGTAGAAGTGCTCGAAGCCCGTGACGTGAGCGGCCACTATGGATGAGTGGACAAGCAGGAGCTCATCTCTCTCAAACCCCAGCATGCTCAGCCTCGACGCAACCAGGTTGATAAAATCGAGGAGCCACGATTCCGGCGTGGGCAGGGGAAGCATAGTTTTCCTTCACTCCCTTAGGCTACCTAGCCCTTCCCCTTATCTCGCTAGGAGGGAGGACCTAGCTATATCCTCTAGTACTTCAAGCCTATCCACAGCCTCAAACAATGCCTTGACCGGGTCAGAGGAGAAGCCCACAGCCACAGCTCCATGGCCTCTAAGAACCACTAGGGGGCACTCCTCCAGCGCCGAAGCCACTCTTCTAGCCAGCTCAACCGTTCCAGGCTTGATGGGGGGAACCATCGAGACGCAGTGACCCATGTAGTATTCGGCCTCGACGCCGAGCAGCCTCAGGTTGAGGGTTCCACCCGACTCTACCACGGCAACACTTAACGGGTTATGACTATGCACTATAGCCCTCACATTACTCATCCTACGGTAAACCTCCAGGTGCAGGGGATGCTCGCTGCTGGGCTCCCCCCAGTAAACATGGCCCTTCACGTCCATCACCGCTATAGTGGTGCTGGACAGCTTGTTTTTCTCAAGTCCACGCGGCGTTATGTAGACTAGCCGTGTTCCATCGGGCAGGACGAGTAGTGCGCTGGCATTGCCCCCATGAAGGTTGATCAAGCCCCTATTATAGAGCAGCAGCATAGCCTCTACAATAGCCTCCCTAATCCTAAGCCCCAAAGGCTTACCTCTACCAGCAACCAACCCCTCAACCATCAGCCATCATCCCCGCGGGAAGCCCACGCACATGCTGCTGTGGCCGAGAATGCGCATGGACAAGACCGCTATGAGGATTACTGAAGCCTCCCCTCCCCCTCCACGAGCGCATGGCAGGAGGCCTCTAGGGTAGTTCGAGGAGAAGGTGCATGCGCGGGCTAAAGTTAAACCCCTTGTCCACAGCCAGCCTCGCAACCCTCCGGTGCACTTCCAGCAGCCTATCCACCCCCCATCCTCTCAGAGTGAGAGGCATTAGGTACACGAGCTCCCTCGGCACCTCCTGCTGTTCAACCCACCTCTCCACGAGACCGACATCGCTTTCTCCTCTAACGAGGAACTTGAACCATGCCCTACGGGTTAGTTTAGCGAAACGCAGCCAGGAGTCATGAAGCCTCGCGCCCTGAACGCTTACCGGCAGGTTTTTCGGCGAGACCACGAAGAAGGCCTCAAAGAGTATTTCTCCGAGCGAGGGGGCTGGCAGGGTACCATTAGTTTCGACTTGAACGTCCATGTACGGGCTTCTTGACCATAAGAGTTCTATGAACCTGTTGAGAGCGGCCCGCTGAATGAGGGGCTCCCCGCCAGTGACTACAAGCATCCCCGCCTCCCTACTGCTCTCCCTGACCCTCTCCACAAGCTCCTCGGCCTTGACGGGCTCCCCCTCCTCCATCGAGAGGGCTTGGGGGGTGTCGCAGAAGGGGCATCTAAGATTGCAGCCGGCTAGTCTTAGGAAGACGCTTCGCCTACAGCAGAACGGCCCCTCTCCCTGCAGGCTCTCGTAGAGCTCTATGATCCTTAGCTCAGCCCCGTCTTGGAGGCTTGTATTCGATGCAGAGGTTTCGTGTCTCGCAGACCTCAATTGCCACCACCCGTTCCCCGAACCTCTCGCTAAGCTTCGCGGCTATTACCTCGGCCAGCTCCTCGGCTGTGACTCTTGGAAGGTCCCTAGTAGTTTTCGATAACACCTCGTTAAGGTACTGGTGGTCGAGCACCATGTATACTTCCCTGTGAAGCCATTCTTCGAGCTCGTCGAGATCCACCTCTAAGGGCTCCTGCTCAGCAACTGTTACACAGACCCTATAGTTGTGTCCATGGATTCTCCCGCATCTAGGATGCCCCTCTATCCTATGCGCTGCCGAGAACTCTGTGCAGGCTTTCACGTGGAAGGCCACGGCCAGCTCTCCTCCACAGCTTCCCTCCCCGCTTGCCTCGCTGAGGCCCTAGAGCGGACAGATATTATAGAGGCTGCTATAGAGTATCATCGACCCCGCTGCGGCAACGCCCCGCGAAACCCCCAGCGCACCGTAGGCTGCTGCCCCCCGGGCCATAGCCCTTGCAATAGTCTCATAGCTCGATTCCACAACGCCCGCAAGCGCTGCAGCAGCCAGCAGCCTCGCCCCGAAGCCATGGCTTGATAATAGTAGGATTGCCGCGGGAGCGCCCAGACCCGCTACAAGACCTATACTCGCCCTCTCAGACCAGTCGTAGACCATGCCTAGAGGTACAGCTGCTATAGCGTCAGCCAACATCGACACCATGTAGATGAGGGGGAGAATCTCCTCCTCAACCCCCTCAAGCCCCGCGACATGCTCCACCACGAGAGGGTTAGGCGTCAACAAGCCCACAATGAGGGTGAAGAGGAGGGCCCTGCCGCTCAGCCTAACGCTCAGCACAGCACGCTTCAAGCTGCCAGGCCTACCCGAGGCCCCTGAAAGCCCCCAGTACCTTACCGAGAGCACTAGGGACACGAGGAAGCCGGCAGCACCTGGAATAGCCAGCAGCACCAGTGGCATGCGGCGCGAGAGCAGCATGTAGGCTAGCAGCGGGCCCAGGATCCCCCCAACCTGGTCCAGTGCCTCATGAACACCGAAAACCAGCCCCCTCCTAGCCCTTGGAGCAATAGCGGAGAGCAAATGATCTCTTGCAGGCCCGCGGACAGCTTTGCCTAGCCTCTCGACCCAGTAGCCAGCAGCTATGTAGAGCCCCCCACCACGAGAAGCCAACGCAACCCCTAAGGGAACCATGAAATAGCCCGCCAACACAGCCTCCCAGTATCTCCCCGAGGCCTCAGCCAAGACCCCCGAAAGAGGCCTAAGCCCCCACGCAAGCAGCTCTCCCACGCCTAAGAGGCCGCCCAGGCTCAAGCTCTCACTAACACCAACCGGGAGATAGCTCCTCAACCCCTCGTAGCTTGCATCGGCAAGAAGGCTTACAACCCCGAAGCCCAGCACGAGCAGGACAACAACTGTATTTCTCTGCACCTTACACTCCTCCCCATCATTACAGCAAACCTTGCCTACAAGCAGCGTGCCTCTCGGGAGCAACAGTAGTGGATAAGGCTAGTGTTTAGTGGGGTACTGTATGGGTGAAATAGGTGTAGAGGAGCTCCCTTTTTGCTCGTGTGCTGAGCCTCCGCGGCCTAGAGGGAGTGGCCCACATATTTTATTTTATGGTATTCCCCGCTCCTAGGAGCCGCTGGCGAGGCCTCCAACGATCATGCAGCGGTTTCACGCATGGTGGTTGGCGTGGCATCTCTCTACAGGGTTGACGGTGTTAGGGTTGCCGTGCTTGGTGCCGGCAAGATAGGCTCTATTATGGCTAAGGGTTTTCAAGAGTGTGGAGCCAGGGTTGTAGCTACTGCTAGGAGGAGGGAGCGCATAGAGCAGCTTAGGATTAATGGTATTGATGCCACCAACGACAATGTCTACGCTGTGGAGTCCTCAAGTGTTGTCGTGATCTCGGTTAAGCCGTACCAGTTCCCGGAGCTAGCGCGCGAGGTGAGGGAGCACGTCAAGGGTAAGCCGGTAGTATCGGTGATGGCAGGCGTGCCCCTCAGGCTTCTCTCGGCAAGCCTGCCGGGAGCCGAGGTCTATAGGGCTATGCCTAACCTTAACGCGATGGTTAAGCTCAGCTCAACTGCTATAACCGTGCAGGAGAAGGCCAAGTTCAAGGATATTGTGTTCTCCCTCTTCCGCTGTCTGGGAAGCGTATATGAGGTCCCGGAGAAGCTCATAGATGCTTGGACCGCTGTCATAGGCTCCGGGCCAGCCATAATAGCTGAGATAGTTGACGCACTCATCCTAGGCGCACTAGCTGTTGGAATATCAAGGCAGCTGGCCTATACAGCTATACTGGAAATGCTTGTGGGTACTGCCGAGTACCTGCGCACGAAACCAGAGCATCCAGCGCAGCTAAGGGATGAAGTCACGACGCCAGGCGGGACCACGATAAGGGCGTTAAAGGTTATTGAGGGGAAAGGCGTGAAGTCCGCTATAATAGATGCCGTGGAGAAGGCTACTGAGAGAGCGAAGACTCTGGCGCGTGAAATAGAGGAGTACTTGCAGAACAATACGCTAGCCTAGGCGAAGCTATGCTCCGGCAGAGGGAGGGGCGGCATGCAGGCCTCTCAGCCATCGTTTATTGGGGATGAGATAGGGGTTGTGCTTAGCGGTGCTAGTGCATCACTAGCCCCTATAATGCTTAGGCGTGACCGCGAGCTCTCTGTACGCGAAGAAGATATTGCTGTGATTGTTGACCAGCGTCTTGACCATCACTATCTCCTGGGCGTGGTTAGATGGGTTACCCGCTACGAGCCCTTCCTCAAGAGGAGCATTCACAATATTTACGCTGAAAGACCTGAAGCACTAGACCATGAACTGGTCATGCCGTTTAGTAATGCCGTGGTAGAGATATACGCCTCGATCTGCGACGGCGGGGCGACGTGCGGGGGACGCTACGGTATAGATGTCAATAATTTGGCTCCAACACCCGGCGCAAGGGTCTACAGGGTGAGGGAGCCCGACCAGCTAACCTCCTACCTAGGCCTAAGTGTTGACGACGCGTTCAGCATAGGCGTCCACAAGTATAGTGGCTGGAGGCTCCCCCTCAACGCGCGCTGGACAGGATACCACGTGGGCGTGTTCGGGGCTACGGGTACGGGCAAGAGTAGGCTAGTGCTTAGGCTCATCTCGGAGCTCATGGCTAAGGGCTTTAGCCTAATAGTGTTCGACCATAGCGGCGTGGATTATGCCCCCTACGCTGAGAGGCTCGGCGGGGTCACTGTGGCATCAAAGACTATTCGTATAAACCCGGTGATATATGCTTCAACAATGTCAAGGTACCTTGGGCTGAGCGGCTACCAGAGGGATCTCGTCGAGATCACTGCTGCATGCTTTGCCATGAAAGTTTACAGGGAGCAGGGCGCCCAGAACTATTCCAGCAGGGAGTGCGAGGAACTCGTTAAGCCAGCAAGGTATGCTAGGGCTAGGAGCCTAAGCCACTACGCCCTCGGAGACAGGGGCGGGGACAGTCTCAGGGAAAGGTTTCTTGAAGACCTACAGGCTGTTGCCCAGCAGCTGAACATGAGAGATGCTACAATAGCCAAGATAAGGCTTGTAGCCAAGCTGAGCACACCCCCACACCTCTTCGAAGACCTGCGTGAAAGGAGGAGGGAGCCTAGGGAGCTCGTGGAGCTGGCGCTGCAGAAGAGGCTTGTGATCATAGACATGAGCGATGAACAGGACATAGAGGTTAAGCGGGCAATCCTCGCCAGCATAGCTGAGGCAGGCTGGGATATGATCCGGTCACAGCGCACAAGAATAAACCTTGGCCTCGTAGTTGACGAAGCCCAGAACTATGCATGCGAGTACTGCGGCGAGGCGGGTAGAGCGCTTGAAACCATAGCCAGGGAGGGAAGGAAATGGAACTACTTCATAATCGTTGCCAGCCAGCGCGTAGCAAAAGACATTAGGACGGGCGTGAGAAGCAACCTGGGGACAGTGTTCTTTTCTAGGCTCCAGAGCACGGGAGACCTCCAGGAGCTCTCCGGGTACCTTGACCTGGGAAGGGTGAGCGAGACGAGTCTAGCAATGCTGGGGCAGAGAGAGTTTTATGCCGCGGGGCTCATGAACCCCCTCCGAAGACCCCTGCTCCTCCGCATAGATGAAACAGGGTGAGCAAGGGTTCTCCGAGAGTGCTGGGGATGAAGAGCATGGGCTTTATTGCTGAGCACTAGCCTCGATGTTGAAGCCCTCGATCGCGGACCCTTGCAGCCATCCTTCGGGCCTCCATCAGAGTCTTCTCTATACCCCTCCAATGCCCGCCCTTCCAGTAGACTTGCCCGCAGCCAGTGCACACCCAGAATACCATGTGTCTCTCGTATACGCTTGCGGGCACCCTGCCCTTAACCTCGTCTCTCCCCCTTCTAGCCAGAGGGGAGTTGCAGAGGGGGCACCGGCTCGTGTCGGGGTTGATGACCAGGGTTATGC
Source organism: Hyperthermus sp. (assembly GCA_003978665.1). Classification (GTDB taxonomy): domain Archaea; phylum Thermoproteota; class Thermoprotei_A; order Sulfolobales; family Pyrodictiaceae; genus QNYQ01. The sequence goes on along the minus strand of QNYQ01000035.1, from coordinate 10,991 downwards.
CGTAGCGTCCGGCCAGCTGGGCCAGAGCCTTGGCGGGCTCGGGTGATACGAGGATGGCTTGCACGCCCCTCCGTAGAGCCCTCCTATAGAGGCCACGGTCTCTCGTCACCAGTATTCTCCCCTCATCCCTAGCCGCCTCAAGTATCTCGCTGTCATGCATGTCCCTGGCATAGACCGTGTCATAGCCCAGCATCCTGATCCATCGTGCGAGGCTGCCTAGCATAGAGTCTACAATAAACCTTAGGCTCCTCTGGGCTAGCTGATTCACTGGCAGCCACCCTCGGTGACAGTAGTGTTGGCGTACGAGCCCCCAGTTATTATTCCTCCCTCCCGGCAGCCCAACCCTCTACTGGCTTCCCTCCAGCCGGGCAGCCGTATTGGAGGCTATCTTGCCGCTGCCTTATCCTCCAGCATTTTTCTCGGCAGCGGGTATGTTGTCTTCTCCGCGAATATACCCTCGGGCCTGAGCATCAACACTACTACTAGGAGGGAGCCTAGGACTAGCTGGTCTAGCCATACGGGGTCGAAGGGCAGGTAGGGTCTTATAGCGTCCTTGTAGTAGGTTATCAGCTGCCTGATGCTGGCCAGTATGAATGTTCCGAGCAGTACTCCCCTATTGTTGCCCATGCCCCCCAGTATCATCATGGCCCATGCCCAGAAGGTCCATGATACTCGGTTGTATGTTGTAGCTATCCAGCCCAGCGTAGCCATGATGAATATTGAGCCCGCGATAGAGGCTAGCGCTGACCCCATCATTAGTGTGCGTAGCTTTATCGCAGCAGTGTTCTTGCCTAGTGCCTGGGCGGCTGCCTCGTTTTCTCGAACACCCTTCAGCAGCCTGCCCATGGGGCTCCTAACGAGTCTTTCAAGATACCAGAGTATTGTTGCCGCGACAACTGCTGCTACTATGAGGGATGAAACCTGGTGTGCCATGTTCCTGCCGACTATGCGTGATGTGAGCGAGTCGAGCCAAGTTAGCGTGTTAGGTACCGTGAGCCCCTGCGTCCCTCCCAGTGCCGGGGCATTGTATGATATTATCAGTGTTGCCTCAGCTGCGGCTAGCAGGGTTATTGCCAGGTAGTCTTCCTTCAGCCTCGCGGCCGGATAAGATGCGAGCAACCCTACTATTGCGCCTACGACGGCGGCCGTGATTATGGTTAAGGCGAACATTGCAAAGGATACGGCGGGGTGGGATGCATAGTAATTAGTTATGTATGTGGATATCATGCTATTGTAGCTGCTTGCATAGCTCGGCAGGGAACCCTTACCCGCAGCCTCAATGATCGCTTGCTTAGCCTCTTCGGGGAGAATATGGACGCCCAGGTACCCCGGCAGTGCAGCCCCGACGATGGCACCCATGATCACGGCCAAATGCTTCCCAAAGTTAGGGATCCCGGTTATCCCGGCCTCTAGGTTGAGGCTGAGGGAGACTATAGCGTATACCGCGACCCAAAACCACAGCTCCGGAGTCAGAAATATCCCAATACTAGGAAGACCCAATGCCTATTCACCTCGCATGCGGGACTGTTAGCCTCTCCTCGCGCACACTCCTCCCTCCAATAATCCTCCTCCTCAGCCTAGACCAGTCAACACCCATTAGCCCCTGGGGTGCGACAAGCAAGACTATTATTATGAATATGAGGGGTACAGCCCTCTTGTAGGCGGCCAGGTCAACGCCTACAAGGTCGCCGAGCCATTTGGTTCCGAGGGTTGAGCTTAAACCTACAATGTAGCCTCCCACAACGCCCCCAAGAAGGCTCTGCAAGCCGCCTACAATGCTTGCGGCAAATATTGCAACTACCTCATCGCTGCCCGTTACCGGGTTTATTCTGACGACGAAAGCCATTAGGGCTCCTGCAAGACCGGCTAAACCGCCAGCAATTATCCATGACGCCATGTTGACCAGGTCAACGTTTACGCCGAGAACCTGGGCTAGCTGCGGGTTCTCGATGCTGGCTCTCATTGCTATGCCGAACCTTGTCCTGGTGAGGAGCATGTAGAGTAGTGTAAGGCATCCTATCATGACGCCGAACGATACCCAGACGCCTACGGGTATCCCGGCAACCTTGGAGAGCACGTAGCTCCTAAGCCACCAGTCCCTGCTAACGCCCGTGGCAGGCCTCATTCCGCGGAGTATGTCAGCGTAAATGTTCAGTAAGCCGACCATAAATATGTCCACGCCGAGGGTAGATATCATTAGGCCCAGCGACCCCGTACCTCTCCTTTTAAGCGGCCTGAGCACGATAAGGTACTCCATTAGCCCGGCGAAAGCACCTCCGAGGAAAGCGAGCACGAAGCCCAGCACAAGCGGCATAGAGATGTTCCCGGAGACCAGGCTCTCCTTCATTACTACAGCAGCAACAGTGAACATCATGTAGGCTCCCACTGTGGCTAGGCTTCCATGAGCAAAGTTTGGCACCCTGGTCGTCAAATAGGTTAGGGTCAGCCCCACCGACAGCATTACTATGGTATTGGCGTAGAGTAGGCTGTTGAACAGGTATACGAGGCTTACCATGTTTTCCCACACCACTCTCTTAGCGCTGACAGGCTACTCGCCAGCCATAAGGCCAAGATACATTCTGGCCAGGTCGGGGTGTTCGAGGAGATCTCTGGCGCCGCCCTCGAAGGCTACCTTGCCCCCGACAAGGAGCACCCCCTTATCGCCTATTTCTAGCGCGCGCTTCGCGTTCTGCTCCACGAGGATTATCGTTATCTTGTGCTCGTCCCGCAGCCTCTGAATAGCGTCAAGGATCTCTAGCGCTATCTTAGGTGCGAGCGCGGCCGTGGGCTCATCAAACAACATGAGCTTCGGCCTCCTTACCAGTGCAATGGCTATGGCGAGCATTTGCCTCTCCCCACCGCTTAGAGTGTCGGCCCTCTGCTTCATTCTCTCGCTCAGAATAGGGAACATTGATGTCACCTCCTCAATACGGTCAGCCACGATACTCTCGTCCATACCGTACGCAGCCATCTTCAAATTCTCTCTGACAGTTAGCTTACCAAACACGTTATCGGTTTGAGGCACGTAGGCTATGCCGAGCTTAGCTATCTTGTGCGGCGCCATACCCGCAATGTTTCTTCCCTCGAAAAGTATCTCGCCCTTATATATAGTAGTCAGCCCGAAGATCGTCTTCAACATGGTGCTTTTACCGCTACCGTTAGGACCCACTATCACAGTGATCTTCCTCTCGGGCACCGTGAAGCTGACGTTGAAGAGGATCTGCAGCTTACCATAGCCAGCGTCAATGTTTCTGACGCTGAGCCCCATCCCCAACTCCCCTAACCCCCCAGGTAACTGTCTATTACAAGCGGGTTGGAGACAACCTCCTCGGGCTTACCCTTAGCTATGAGCCTGCCCCTAGCCATAGCGTAGACGTAGTCTACATACTTCATTGCAATATCGAGCCTATGCTCTATTATAAAGAACGTTATACCCTTCTCCTCCTTAAGCCTCGTGATAAACCTGAGTATCTCATGCGCGAGCGTGGGGTTGACTCCGGCTATGGGCTCGTCCATAAGCATCAACTTAGCCCCGCTCATCAATGCACGGGCGATCTCAAGGAGCTTCATCTGCCCCCCGCTCAAGAGGCCTGCCGGGTGATCCCATAAGTGGGCTAAACCAACGAGTCTAAGTATTTCGAAAGCCCGGTCTACAAGCTCCTCCTCACGCCTCAGCCACGAGGACTTGGCTAGAGGAGCCCTAAAGTACTCTCCAGGATGATTCCTGGAGGCTAGGAGCACGTTCTCGAGGACGGTGAGCTTGTAGAAGGGCTGTGGAACCTGGAACGTGCGCACCATTCCAATCCCATAGAGCTTGTAGGGAGGCCAGCCCGTTACATCCCTCCCCTCATACAATACCCTGCCGTAGTCAGGCTTATAGAAGCCGCTGACCACATTGAGGAGCGTTGTCTTCCCGCTGCCGTTCGGGCCTATGAGGAGGGTGAGGGATCCCCTCCTAACCTCCAGGCTGACACCGTCAACCGCCACAAGGCCTCCAAAACTCTTTGTTAACGACTCCGTCGCCAGGATAATGTCGGCAGGTTCTCCGCCCACGCCTCTGCCCCAGCGACCCCCTCCGAGTGCTAAGGCGCAGCATTTTAGCCTTGTCCACGACGGTTTCCACACCAGCCACCGTTTTGCAGCATTCAATAATGGAGTAACTCAAAACTTTAATAAAGACTCTTCCCTCCCCGGCGCACTACGAGAGCTGGAGTACGTGATTAAGGTGGGGTGAAGTCTCCGTGGCGCAGCGTGCAGGTATTGTGGCGGGGGTTGTCGTCGCGATAATTGTTGTGGCTGCCGCAGCAATGCTGCTTGGCGGTGGAGGGAAGACCACGCCGGCCACGATTGCTTCTCCCACATCACCATCATCGCCCACTGCGTCACCTACAACCGTGGCCTCGCCCACGGCTACAGCCACGGCAAAGACCAAGACCGTCCAGGCTACAGCCACGCCCGCTGCCGGAGGGCTTAGAGGAGAGATCAAGATAGGGGCCCTCCTCCCCTTGACGGGCGACCTGGCCAGTTATGGCGAGAACAGCAAGAAGGCTCTCGAGCTCGCCGAGAGGGACATAAACAAGTTCCTAGAGAAGGCTGGAGCCGGGTTCAGGATAAAGATAGTGGTCGAGGATACTGAGACCAAGCCCGAGGTGTGCCTTAACAAGCTGCAGGCGCTGGCTGCGCAGGGCATAAAGATCTTCATAGGGCCCATGACCAGTGCCGAGGTCAAGCAGATAAAGAGCTATGCTGACAACAACAAGCTGCTGATAATAAGCCAGAGCAGCACTGCACCAAGCCTCGCCATACCTGGAGACTACGTGTACAGGTTCTGTCCCACTGACAGGATACAGGGACCGGTGATAGCTAAGCTTGCTAAGGCCTATGGCCTAAAGGCCATAGTGATAATGTGGCGTGGCGACGCATGGGGTGACGGGCTCCACGATGCGGTAAAGGAGGCTGCCCAGAAGCTCGGCATCGAGGTGATCGATGGGCCACGCTACGATCCAAAGGCTAAAGAGTTCACCAACGAGGTAGACAAGCTAGCCAGCCAGGTTAAGCAGCTGGTGGGCAAGTATGGTGCGGACAAGGTTGGCGTGGTCTACATAGGCTTCAACGAGGTTGTACAAGTATTCAGCACGGCAAGCCAGTATGATGTGCTCAAGCAGGTACGCTGGTTCGGCAGCGATGGCACAGCACTGTTAGACGAGCTGCTCAAGGACCCGGCCGCGGCTGAGTTCGGCGTGAAGGTGAAGTTCCTCAACCCGATATTCGCTGCCACCAAGAGCCAGAAGAACGAGAAGATTGTGAGTGAGCTCAAGAAGGAGCTTGGGCGTGAGCCCGACACGTATGCTCTGGCAGCCTATGATGCTGCATGGGTTGTAACACTAAGCCTGCTGGCCACGCAGAAGTATGATGCTACAGCTGTCAAGAACATACTGAGCGATGTCGCATACAACTACTTCGGAGCCACTGGATGGGTTGTACTAGACAAGGCCGGTGACAGGGCTTTCGCCGACTACGACCTCTGGGTGCCGGTAAAGGAGGGAGGCAAGTACAAGTGGAAGCTGGCAGGCGTTTACCAGTATGCGAGCGACAGCTTCAACTGGGTCTTCAAGCCCTAAAGGCCTCCCAGAGGGTAGGAGTTATAGCGGGGGTTTTGCTCCCTCACTTTGTTTTTTTAATCCTATTATTCTTGGGTCTCCTCTAGCGTTCTAGGAGGGGCTGCTCCCTCCTCTATTGGTGTCTCCAGCTGGCTTCTACTATTGTGTACTCGCAGCTTTTACAGGGGGCTTTGCGTGGTTTTAGGGGCGGCTTGGTTGAGGCTAGCTCGGCTGCGATCTCCATGGCGTTTTCCTCGAACCATTCGACGAGCTCTAGTGGGTCGTGTTTCTCCCTCATCACAATTCTCCCGGCATTGTCTTCTACGAGTAGTATTGCCTCTTCTAGCGGCCATTTCTCGTGCATTATCCAAGCGTATGTTGCCAGCTGTGTTTTTGCTGCCCAGTAGCTTCTCCCTCTCTTCTTCATCATCCATGGCTTACTGGTTGTTTTCAATTCTACTATCCTGATGCCGCCACTGCTCCACTCGACACGGTCCGGCACGCCTATTATGTAGAAGCCTTGCCTCGTCCTGCGCGCTATCATCGGCCATTCTTCCCTCCTACTGTACTCGACTATGTCGTCGCTCGTCATGTATCGTTGTAGTTGTCTCTCGAAAGCCTCCCTGTCTATGAGGCCGGGTGAGTTGATCACCTTTTTCTCAAGGAGTGTGAGGAGGGCCTCGCCTTTGCTCTTGGCTAGCTCCGCTACTAGTTTTGCCGCTGTTATTGTTTCTCCGGGCTCTATGTGGTCTCCGTGGAGTATGTGGCCGTGTATTATCCTGTACATGTACCTCTTGGATAGTTCCGTAGCCCAGAGTAGGGCTAGGCCGTCTAAGAGCTCTGCTGTGAGGCTTCTCGGCTCCAGCCAGCCTGCATTGAAGAGGCTTGTGGTGTGCCATGCTTTGAGGGGGCACCAGTGCCATGAGCCTATACTGCTTGCCGTGACGACTGGTGGTGCTACTTTGCGTGCTGCCAGGCCTATCTTGGCTAGCTCGTTGGCCAGGCAGAGGCGTGTGTTCATGTTCTCCCCGCCGGTTTTCCTGGCCTCTCCTCTTTACTTCCGGTCTCGACTACGAGTACGTCTACATTGTGGCTTATCGACACTATTTTGCTTGATACACTTCCCAGTATTAGTCTTTCCAGCCCTCCTTTCCCTCTCCTACCGACCACTATGAGGTCGCAGTTGTTGCTTTCGGCGAACCCTACTATCTCGTCTGCGGGGTCGCCCATTAGTACTGCCTCCTCTACTGCTACATCTCCTTGGCCTAGCTCTGCTATAATGGCTTTAAGCCTCTTGTGCGCCTCCTCCTCCATGCTGCTCGTATCTATGACTTCTGGTACGAGGAGTTCTCCCAGGAACACTGTGGGTGGGGGGACTACTGTGGCTATTACCATTCTAGCTTTCAGCGTCCTCGCGAGCTCCAGCGCCCTGTTTACTGCTATCCTGCTGGCATCGCTGCCATCGTAGCCTACTACTATGCACTTGTACGTCATGTGGACCTCACGCTCCTGGCAGCTTTACCCGCTCCAAGCCATGCCGCCTAGGTTCTTAATATTTTGGGCAGCTGTCAGTGTATTCGAGGCTGCTGTTGTGGGGCGGCTTGCTTATGGTGAGGGTTCTGGAGGGGTTGGATGCTGGTAGGGACTACATAGCTGTGTTTGTTCATGGCGTGGATAGGCCGGGTATAGTGGCGGGTATTGCTGGTGTCTTGGCCAGGGTTAACGCTAACATTCTCGATATTTCTCAGACGGTGATGAGGGGGATATTTACCATGGCTATGATAGTTGATGTTACAGACGCTACTGTGGAGATAGATGAGCTGAGGAGTATGCTGGAGGAGGAGGCTAAGAGGCTGGGCGTTGAAGTCGCCGTTCACCATATAGACGTGGTCCGCTATATGCAGAGGCCGTGAGGGACCCTGCTTGCAAGAGTTATCGGTGAAGCGTAGCCCCAAGCTTACTGAGAGGCCTCACGTAAGAGAGGCCATGCTCTGGGAGAGGGTGGAGTATGGTGGCAGGAAGGATTTTGTGAGATGCGATCTCTGCTCGAGACGCTGCATCATAGCCCCGGGCAAGTATGGTGTCTGTGGGGTTAGACGGAATATTGACGGGAAGCTCTACACGCTCGTCTACGGGCTCTTAACCGCGATGAATATTGACCCGATAGAGAAGAAGCCTCTCTTCCACTTCGAGCCCGGCAGCGGCGTGTTGTCAATAAGCACTGTGGGATGCAACTTCTTCTGCATGTTCTGCCAGAACTGGGAGATTAGCCAGTCTAGGCTTGAGCGCGGACTCTACGGCCACTATGTTAGCCCGGAGGAGCTTGTAGAGAAGGCGCTCAGCTACGGTGCTGACGGCATAGCTTACACCTACAACGAGCCCACAATATTCTTCGAGTACATGTATGATGTAGCAAGGCTCGCCAAGAAACACAACCTCTACAACGTGATGGTAACCAACGGGTACATGACCCCGGAGGCCATCAAGCTAATAGGCCCCTACATGGACGGGGTAACGGTTGACTTCAAGGGCAGCGGGAATAGAGAGTTCTACCGCAGGTTCATGTTCGTCCCAGACCCCTCCCCCATATTCGACGCCTTGCTTGAAATGAAGAGGCAGGGATGGTTCATAGAGATAACAGACCTTATAGTTCCACGCTACGGTGACAGTGAAGACGACCTAAGAAAGCTTGCAGCCTGGGTTGTCGAGAACCTGGGGGCGGAGACGCCGTTTCACCTCCTCCGCTTCCACCCGTACTATAGGCTGGACAACCTGCCTCCCACCCCTCTTGAAACGCTTGAGAAGCTAGCTGCCGCGGCTAGAGACGAGGGGCTCCGTCACGTCTACCTGGGGAATGTCTGGGGCCATCCCCTTGAAAGCACATATTGTCCCCGATGCGGCTACATGGTTGTGGAGAGGAGGGGGTTCAGTATACTTGCCTGGAGGCTCTCCAAGAACAATGAGTGTCCTAGGTGCGGCTACAGGCTTAACATTAGAGGAAGGTTTCATGGGGGCAGCGGCAGCATAATACCATTGCTCTAGCTTGCCTGAAGCCTCCTCCTCAAGCCCTCTTTTTCTGGAGGATTGTCCTGGCTATTATCTCTAATTGAATGTCCTGCGTACCCTCGGCTGGCTCGAGGGCGTGGATGTGGTGTTGTAGGCTGACTATCTCCTCGCCTACCCTGCTATAGGTGTGTCCGCCCAGTGTCCTCCGGGCTGCTCTCGCAGCTTCCACAGCTGCCTCTGTGGCCGTGTACTTGGCTATGCTTGTAAGGGTCCAGTCGCTTAACCCCTCCCTGTCAATGGTCTCAGCAGTCTTTGAGACCATTGCTGCCGCTGCCTCTAGGAGTGCGTGGGCTCTTGCAATCCGGTGTGTAACGGCCTGGTATTTGGCTACTCCCCTCTCTATAGCCCATTCAACCGCCCTGTCGAGTATGGTTCTGCCCAGCCCAACTGCTAGAGCTGCAACCAGCACACGGTTCTCTGCGAGTCCTTGCAGCACGCTCCTATATATCCTTCTTCCAGGCTTGTCTATGGGGGAGGCGGGCGCCGAGTCGAAGGCTATGCTCGCTATGCCGCTGCACTTGTAGACGGTTAGCTCCATGGGCTCTATTCTCACACCCACGCTCCCGGGCTCCACATAGGCTAGGGCGGCCTCGCCGTTAAGCAGACCGTACACTATGATGCTGTCAGCGTACAAGGCATTGGTGGCGAATACCTTTGCCCCAGTAACCCTCCAGTCCTCTCCCCCCGCGAAGACTGTTCTAACACCTCTAAGATCGCTTCCACCCTGGGGCTCCGTTATGGCTGCGGCAAGCAGTCTGTTCTGGGCTACCTCGATGCCTAGGGAGTGGAGGATCCTGGCTGCCGCACAGTGCCCTATAATGCTCATGCCAGTACACGGGTCCACCCCAATGCTGGCAAGCTTCTCGGAGACTGGAAGGAGTTTCTCACAGTTGCCAGCCATGTTTAGGACATTTGACCTCACATTCATCGATACCACTCCAACCCCGCGTTCCAACGCGAAGGGTTTTAAGCTTGAAAGCCGCCATGGCCTTGTTCGCCTCCAGGCTTCTTTCGCGTGTTACTGGTGGAGTTTATGGTAGAGTTTCACGCTCAGCTCTGCTGCGGGATTCTTCCCGGTTGCCTTCATGAACCCCTTAAACTCGGGGACGCCGTTAACCTCGTTGACGAGGTAGCCGTGGCTCTTGGTCTCGAATATGTCCACTGACACGAAGAACCCCTTAAGGGCTGAAGCAGCCTTTATTGCAAGATCCTCAAGCTCCGTGTCCACGGGGTAGGGTTTCGTGGCTGCTCCCAGGGCGACGTTGCTCCTCCACTCGCCCCTCCTCGCCTTGCGGGCAACGCATCCGACAAGCTCGCCGTCGACTACCACGCATCTTATATCAGTATTGTTGATCTCGAGGTATTCTTGCAGTATTAGTGTTCGCTGCTGGATGCATGGCAGCATTCTTCTCAGCTCAGAGAACTCCGCCAGTTTTTCGGGAGTCTTTGCCCTGACTACCAGCCTCCCCCAGCTGCCTATCGGTGATTTAATGACGAGGGGGTAGCCTAGCTCGGCTCCTGCCTTGGCCGCTGCTGTGGGGGTTGATGCGTAGTAGGTTTTGGGTACTGGTATCTGGTGTGCAATAAGCCTGGTATAGCTCAGCATCTTGTCTCCAGCGTATAGTATTGTGCTGGAAGTGTTAACCGTGAATACCATTGAGGCCTCGTAGCTGCTGGCAGCGTACAGGGCCCTGTGCATGCTTATAGGCCTTATTATCGCTGCGTCAGCGTTTATCCTGCCTAGGGGCAGCGCCTCCTCCTCGAGGTTTACTAGCCTTACCCTGGCCCACTCCATTACAGCCTTCATTATCATCTGTTCTTCAAGCCTCAATACGTCAGCTACAAGATCCACGTGGACAACCATGGCTAGAACACCTTCCTCACACCCATAGCGAGCCAGTAGTCGCGCAGCTCCAACGCCTCTAACAGCAACGGGTCCCTCACCTTAGCGTAGGCCTGGGCGAGCCTCATTGCCAGCCTGGAGTCGAGCACTATTGGTTTATTGAGGTCGACAGCCACCCTCCTGACCTCGTAGTCTACCCATGGAGCATACCCTGTCGTCAGCACGAGGTCTACGGCCCCCTTCTTCAACAAGTCCACGGCCTCACTGACCGATACGGTTTCATAGCCGTCTATGCCCATCTCCTCTATCGTGACTATAGGGTGCCCTCTCTCAGAGAACAGTCTGGCAGCCTCGGCCAGCCCCCCTCTCCCCCTCCCGGTAGGAGTATAAGCGAGAACAATGCCTCCGGGCCTAGGCAGCCTGTTCCCTTGCGCGCTGAGCCAGCTCTTGAGCAGCGCCTCTTCAAGGCTCCTTCCAAGCGC